>DASSAL010000268.1:0-17918 GCA_035685405.1 Actinoplanes sp.
GTGCACGTTGTAGCTCAGCACCCGCAGCTGCGGTTTCGGGGCCTGCGGCATCGCCGGCTCAGATTCGCCGGGCCAGGTCGGCGGCGCCGACCACACCGGCGGTGTTGCCGGTCTGGGCGGCCGTCAGCTCGGCCACCGGGAACCCGCCGCGCTGGGCCAGGTTGTCCCGGTACGCCCGCTCGGTCGGCCCCATCAGCAGGTCACCGGCGTCGATCACCCCGCCGCCGACCACCAGCACCTGCGGGTCGAAGGTCTGCGCCAGGTCGGCCATCGCGACGCCGAGCCAGTAGCCGATCTGGGCGAACCCGTCCCGGGCCACCCCGTCGCCGTGCTGCGCCGCCTCGGTGACCTGCCGGCCGGTGATGGCGGCCGGGTCGCCGCCGGCCAGTTCCAGCAACACCGAGGCGCGCTCGGGCTCCTGCCGCGCACCGGCCCGGGCGATGCGGACCAGGGCGTTGCCGCTGGCATACTGCTCCAGGCAGCCGAGCCGGCCGCAGCCGCACGGGTGCCCGTCCGGCACCGACTGGATGTGGCCCATCTCGCCGGCGATGCCGTTGGCGCCGCGCCACAGCGTCCCGTTCAGCACGAT
Source organism: Actinoplanes sp. (assembly GCA_035685405.1). Taxonomy (GTDB): domain Bacteria; phylum Actinomycetota; class Actinomycetes; order Mycobacteriales; family Micromonosporaceae; genus Actinoplanes. Next base: position 590 of record DASSAL010000268.1, read on the forward strand.
GCCGCCGCCGATGCCGGTGCCCACGGTGATCATCACCATCGAGTCGTCGGCGTGCCGGGCCGCGCCGAACCGGAATTCGGCCCAGGCCGCCACGTTGGCGTCGTTCTCCAGCACGGTGGGCAGCCCGACGGCCTTGGCCACGTAGTCACGCAGCGGCTCGTCACGCCAGGCCAGGTTGGGGGCGAACAGCACGGTGGACCCGGCCGCGTCGATCCACGCCGCGGCGCCGATCCCGATCGCGGTGGCGGCCGGGTGCAGCGTCGCCAGCTCGGCGGCCACCTCGACGATCGTGTCCCGGGTGCCGGCGTGGTCCTCGGCGGGCGTGTCCCGCCGGTTCGACGCCAGCACAGCGCCGTGCTCGTCGACCACCCCGCCGGCCACTTTGGTGCCGCCGACGTCAATGCCGATGGTCAGCGTCACGCTGCCCGTCCCCTCTGCCCGCGTCGTTCGGATCCGGGGCCGGCCGGTCCGCGGTAGCGGCGGCCCAGACGTCCTCGCCGAACCCGGCGGTGGAAGCAGCACCCGGCTTCGATTCGTCGCGATCGATGCTGCGGTCCCCCGGCTGCTGCGCCCGGGCCTCGGCGTCCCGCCGCCGCGCCTCCGCGTCCCTTCGCCGCTGCGCCCGGGCCTCGGCGTCCCGCTTCTTCTGGGCTCGCGCCTGCGCGTCTCGTTGCTGCTGCTCGCGGGCGGCCGCTCGGGTGGCGGCTGCCCACGGGGCACTGTCCGGGTCCGGCGCCGGGTCTTCGACGGCCCGGTCCGGCAGGTCTTCGACGGTCCGGCCCGCGGCGTCTTCGCCGGTCCCGGCGGGCGGGCCGGCCGGCCGGCCGCTGCGGGTCGCCGCGGACCAGGCCAGATCCGGATCCGGCGGGGGCGGCGGGGCCGGGCGGCTGGGGCGCCGCCGGGCCGGGCGGGTGCCGGACAGGGCGGACAACGCCCGCATCAGGCCGGCCACGCCGGTCGCGAGATCGCCGGCGCCGGTGGCCAGCCGCGCCGCCGATTCGGGCGTGGGATCACGCAGGTTGGCCATGGTCCGGCAGATGGGGCACACGCAGCATTCCGCGCTACCGGTGGCCCAGCCGTACCGAACCGGCCGCGTCCCCGGCTGTCCCTCGTCCCGCTGCGGCCCGGCCCGCCCTTCTCCCGGCTGCGGCGCATCCCGCCGCCCGCCCGGCGGCCGCTCGCCCGTTCGGTCCTCCGCCGGTCGGCGTTGCGGGTCAGGTGGTCGCTCCGCCGATGACCGCCCGCTCGCTCCGGCCAGGTGGCCGACCATGCCGGCGAGCGTGTCGCCGAGCGTGCCCAGCCCGTCCACCAGGCGTGCCCCGCTCGCCGCGATGCTGTCGTCGTCCCGCTTCACGCCGCCGTCCCGGCCACTCTGCTGAGCGATCGCCAGCACGGTGGCCACCAGCCGCTCGGCCTCCTCGCGCGCCGACCCGGTCTCGCCCGCCATGACCTACTCCTCGCTGCGACCTACTTCTCGCCGTCACCACGGCCGACCACCGGCCTCAGCCGGCCGACGCCTCCACCCGGCGCTTGAGCTGCTTCAGCGCGGTATCCATGATCACCTTCTCGGCCTTGCGCCGGAACATCCCGAGCATCCCGATGGACAGCTCGACCTCCAGCGTGTATGTCACCGTGGTCGTGCCGTCCGGGTTCTCCACCAGATCGTACGAACCGGTCTGCGCCTTCTGCGTCTTCGACGGCGCGACCAGGTGCCACTCGATGCGGGACAGATCGTCGGCGTACGCGTATTCCAGCGTGTAGTCGTCGGCCAGCACACCGGCGTCGATGACGAACCGGACCTGGGCCGCATACCCGTCCTCGTACTCACTCAGGACCTCGACCTGTTTCATCGCCTCGGCCCACTCGGGGTAGCGCGGGAAGTCGCAGATGACCGCGGCCACCCGGTCGAGGGGCGCATGGACCTGGATCGACTGCGTCGAGGTGTCCGCCATGCTGGCGAGGCTACCCCGTCGGTACCACGATTCCGCGGACCGGCGTGCGATCGCGGATGGGCCGATGTCGGAGGTTGCCGCTACCATCCGTGACGTGCCAGCCTCCGCCACCACCACCGCGCGCGTCCGCCCGCTCGCCATCGCCGCGCGCATCGTCATGCTCGCCCTGGTGGCATCGCTGACCCTGATCGCCACGCGGGATCCGGGCCAGCTGCGGTGGATCGCCCTGCTGCTGGTCGCGGCGTTGCCCGCCTTCATCGCGCCGGATCACCGGATCTGGGCGCCGGTGGGCCGCGCGGCCGAGGTGACGGTGACCGGCTTGGCGGCCGGATCGGTGGCGGCCGCGGCGGATCAGACCGGCACGGTGTACGCCGGGTTCGGCGCCGAGGTGGTGCTGCCCTACCTGGCGGTGCCGCTGCTGACCGCCGCCCTGCGCCGCCGGCCCACCGAGGGCGCCGCGCTGCTCGGCCTGGCCGCGGTCGCGCTGGTCGTGGGCGGCACCCTGGTCGGCGACCCGCCCCCGATCACCCAGCCCGGCTACCTGGCCGCAGCCGGTCAGTGGCTGGTGCTGGGCGCGATCGTGACGTTCGCCGCGGACACGATGCGGCAGTTGATGCAGCCGGCCGAGAACACCCCGCAGCCGTACGCCGAGGCCACCCGCCTGCTGACCCAGCTGCGCAGCGTCGCCCGGTCGCTGCCCGGCGCCACCCTGGACCCGGGCGGCATCTCCGAGCACCTGCTGGAGGAGTTGCGCGCGGTGGCACCGGCGAACCGGGCCGCGGTGCTGTCGGCCAGCGGCGGGGGCCGGCTGGTGGTGCTGGCGCAGACCGGGGCGGACCGCGTCGACTGGGAGACCACCCTGGACGCCGACTCGGCGATCGCCGACGCCTGGGCCACCCAGCAACCGCAGACCGCCAACCGGTCCCAGGCGCGGTCGCCCCGCAGCGGCGCGGCGTCCTCCTCACTGGTGGTGCCGCTGGTCGCCGGTGTCCGTACGATCGGCCTGGTGATCCTCGAGGCGGACGTGGCGCAGGCCTATCCCTCGCCAGTCGTCGCCCAGGTCACCGAGGTCACCGGGCCGGCCGCGCTGCGGCTGGAGGCGGCGCTGCTGTTCGACGACGTGCGGTCGCTGGCCACCAACGAGGAACGGCAGCGGCTGGCCCGCGAGATTCACGACGGCGTGGCGCAAGAGCTGGTGATGGTCGGGTACGGCATCGACAACGCGCAGGCCACCCTGCCGGAAGGTGCCGAAGAGACCGCCGAGGAGCTGCGCACGCTGCGGTCGGAGGTGACCCGGGTGATCACCGAGCTGCGGCTGAGCCTGTTCGAGCTGCGTTCGGAGGTGGACCGCAACGGTGGCCTGGCGGCGGCGATCGCCGAGTACGCCCGGACCGTCGGCACCCCGGCCGGCCTGCGGGTGCACTTCACCTTCGACGAGTCCACCGCCCGGCTGCCCGGCGCGACGGAGGCCGAGCTGCTGCGGATCGCCCAGGAGGCGATCACCAACGCCCGCAAGCACGCGGGCGCGTCCAATCTCTGGGTCACCTGCACCATCGACCCGCCGTACGCCGAGATCGAGGTCTCCGACGACGGCAAGGGCTTCGCCGACGATCGTCCGGACGGCCGCTACGGGTTGACCATCATGGCGGAGCGGGCCGAACGGATCCGGGGCAAATTGAGGATCACGCCGCGACACCCCAGCGGGACAACCGTAGCCGTGGTGCTTGGATCCCCCGCTAGGCGCGATAGCGTGCGGGATAGCGTTTCCGCTCCAGAAGGGGAGTAAGCCGAGCATGTCGACCAGTCCGACGCCGACGACGCGTACCAAGGTCCTGCTTGTCGACGATCACGACCTCATCCGTAAGGGGCTGCGACACGCATTCGAGCGCGACCGGCAGTTCGAGGTCGTCGGCGAGGCGGCCACGGCCGCCGAGGCCGTACGCCAGGCCGGCGCCCTGCAGCCCGATGTGGTCATCATGGATCTGCGCCTGCCGGACGGCAGTGGCCTGGAGGCCACCCGCGCACTGCGCAAGAACAACGCCAACATGGGCATCGTGGTGCTCACCATGTACGCCGGTGACGACCAGCTGTTCGGTGCCCTGGAGGCCGGGGCGAGCGCGTTCGTGCCCAAGACGGCGCCTGCCGACGAGGTGGTCGCGGCCGCCCGGCACGCCGCCTCGGCGCCCAGCGCGTTCACCGCCGCCGACCTGGCCGAGGCGATGAAGCGCCGCCTCGCGCCCAGCGGTCCGCAGCTGTCCCCCCGCGAGGGCCAGGTGCTGCGCCTGCTCGCCGACGGCATGAGCGTGGCCGGTATCGCCAAGCAGCTGTTCGTGTCCGAGTCGACGGCGAAGACGCACATCTCCAAGCTGTACGAGAAGCTCGGCGCCGCCAACCGGGCGCAGGCCCTGATGACCGCGCTGCGGCTGGGTCTGCTGGAAGCGCCGGACGCGCCGAAGTTCTGACCCGGCCCGTCCGGATCGCCTGGGTGCCCGCCGGCGCCCGGGTGGCTCGCCCTGTTCACCGCTCGCCGTAGGCGCCGGCCTGCAGCGTGAACAGCTGCGCATAGATCCCGCCGGTCGCCATCAGCGACGCGTGGTCACCCCGCTCCACCAGCTCGCCGTGGTCGAGCACGTAGATCCGGTCCGCCTCGCGGACGCTCGCCATCCGGTGGGTGATCAGCACGACCGTACGGCCGCTCGCCAGTTCCCGCAGCCGCTGGTAAACGGCGTGCTCGGCCCGCGCGTCCAGGTTCGCGGTCGGCTCGTCGCAGATCAGCAGCGGCGCATCCCGATAGAAGGCGCGGCTCACCGCGAGGCGCTGCCACTGCCCGCCGGACAGGTCCGCGCCGTCGGTGAAGTGCCGGGACAGCAGCGTGTCGTACTGCCGGCTCAGCTCCATCACGAAGTCGTGCGCGTCGCCGGCCCGGGCGGCCGCGTGCACCCGCGGCGTCTCGACCGGCCGGTCCTGGCGGCCGATGGTGATGTTGATCCGGGCGGAGAACGGCCACCGCGTCGGCTCCTGCATGACCACCGCGACCCTTCGGCGGATCGACTCGGGATGGAAGCCGCCCGCATCCACCCCGTCCCAGCGGATCGTGCCGTGTTGCGGCCGGTACAGGCCGGCCAGCAGGGCAGCCACCGTCGACTTGCCGGAGCCGTTCTCCCCGACCAGTGCGATGATCTCGCCGCGCCGCAGGGTCAGGCTGACGTCGCGGACCGCGGGCCGCTCCGCGTCGGGATAGCGGAACGTGACCCGGTCGAGCGTGATCTCGGTGAACTCCGGTGGCGCGACCGTGCCGGGCGCGGGTTCGGCACGCGCGGCGGAGAGCTCGCAGAAGCCCTGGAAGTCGGCGAAGTACAGGCCCTGCTCGAACAGCCGGGTGCCGCTGAACGCGATCTCATGCAGCTTGCCGATGCCGATGCTGATCGCGTACGCCGCGGCGCCACCGACCGCCAGGTCCATCCGCTCGGTCCACAGCAGCCAGAGCAGCACGGCGTACGTGACACCGGTGGCCACGGCGCTGAGCGCGGTGCCGACCAGCGTGGTGCGGACCGCCCGTTCGGAGATCCGGATCTCCACGTCGGTCGACACGGCCAGCAGCCGCGCCGCCTCGGCGAGCAGGAACCCCCGTACGGTGAACGCCCGCAGTTCCGGCGCCGGCTCGCGGGCGGCGAGCAGCTCGGCAAGCATGCGCTGGCGGCGCCAGACCGCGATCAGCCGCAGCAGATGCCGGTACCGCAGCCGCCCGGACCGCACCGCGGCCCACCCGACCGGCAGCACTGCCAGCACCAGCAACGGCAGCAGCACCGGGTGCAACACCGCCAGCACACTCGCCGCCGCGGCCAGCCCGATCAGGTTGGTGACCAGCTCAATGGCCCGGTCGACCAGTTGCTGCGCGGCCGCGATGCCCCGGTCGCGCGCGCGTTCCATGGCGTCGCGCCAGCCCGGATCGTCGAAGGTGGACAGGTCGACGTGGGTGGTCAGCCGCAGCAGCCGCAGGTGCGCGGACTCGAAGACCCTGGGCGACAGCCGGCCGTTTGCCGCCGCGGCGGCGGAGCTGAGCAGCCCACGCACGGCCGCGGCTCCGACCAGCAGGAGCAGCGACGGTACGGCGGCCCGGACCCGTTCCGGTGTCGGCCCGGCCCGCAGCAGCCCGTCGAACACACCGACCACGCTGATCATCCCGACCGCACTGGCCACGCCGGCCGCGACCTGCAACGCCACCACCGCCACGGTGGTCCGCCGGTCCGCCGTCCAGGCGAGGTGCCAGGCGGCCCGCATCAGCCCCGGCAGCCGCCGCACCATGGCGGGAAACGACGCGTTGGCGGCCTCCTCGGTACTGGTCAGCCAGTACGGCACCTCAAGCTCATCGCCGTCCCACCCCGTCCCACCCTCCTCCGCCCCCGCCCCCCGCTCCGCCCCCTCCCCCCGCGCGGCCCCCTCCCCCCGCGCGATCTTGGACTTGCGGTTACCTTTTCGCGAGTCATGCGGCATTTGCGGGGCACCACCAGTCCAAGATCGCGGGGATGCTCGCCTGGCCGGGCATCACCTCTTGGCAGTTGACTACGCGGGATGGCGGAGTGTCCACAGGATTACAGTGAGTGATTCGTTACCCCTCGAGGAGCGCTGACAGGCGGTCCGCCTGGCTCTCCCACCGCCACTCGCGTTCCACCCAGGACCGCCCGGCCGCACCCATCACCTTGGCGCGGTCCGGATCGGACAGCAGCTCGGCCACCCGCCCGGCGACGGCCGCCACGTCCCGGCCACCCACCACGTATCCGGTCTCCCCGGGCAGCACCGCATCCGGGGCACCGCCGGAGTCGCCGGCGATCACCGGCAGGCCGGTCGCCGACGCCTCCAGGTATACGATGCCCAGCCCTTCGACGTCGAGCCCGGCGGCCCGGGTGCGGCACGGCATCGCGTACACGTCGCCGGCCGCGTAGAGCGACGGCAGCTCGCGCCACGGGACCGAACCGGTGAACACCACGTCCGCCGCCACCCCGGTGTCGCGGGCCAGCCGTTCCAGCTTGGACCGGTACGGTCCGCCGCTGCCCAGCAGCAGGGCCGCGCCCGGTACCCGCCGCCGGATCGCGGGCAGCGCCCGGATCAGCGTGTCCTGTCCCTTGCGGGGCACCAGCCGGGACACGCAGACCACCACCGGCCGGTCGCTCAGGCGGTACCGGGCCCGCACCGCCGAGCCGTCCACGCCGGGGTGAAACGCGTCGACGTCCACGCCGGGGGCGAGCCGTTCCAGGCGGGTGAGCCCGTGCAGGGCCCGGTCCAGCCGCATCCGCTGGTATGCACCGAGGTACGTGATCACGTCGTTGCCCCGGGCGATCCGCCGCAGTGCCTGCCGGGCCCCGGGCAGCGCCGCCCAGCCGATCTCGTGCCCGTGGGTCAGCGCCACCGCCCGCTTGATACCGGCGGAGCGCCGCAGCCCGTCGGCCAGCAGCCCGAGCGGGGCGGCGGCGCCGAACCAGACCGAGTCGCAGCCCCGCGACCGGGCGATCTCGGCGGCCCGCCGCGCCACCGCCGGTGTCGGCAGCAGCACGCCGGTGTCCTCCCGGATCACCTCGTACGGTTGCCCGGCGTCGAAGGCAGCCGCGCCCTTCCAGGTGGACGCGTAGACGACCAGCGATCCGGCCGGTCGGCGCACCGCCAGGTTGTGCACGAACTGCTGGATGCCGCCGGGCCGCGGCGGGAAGTCGTTGGTGATCAGCAGGGTCCGGCCCATCAAGGCGCCCCTCGGCCGATGCCGGCGAGGGAACGGCGCCGGGCCGGCATCCCCACGCCGGTGCCGGCAAAACGACGACGCCCGGCCGGCATCCCCACGCCGGTGCCGGCGAAACGACGGCGCCCGGCCGGCATCCCCACGCCGGTGCCGGCAAAACGACGGCGCCCCGCCGGCATCCCCGCGTCGGTGCCGGCGGAGGGACGGTGCTGGGTGGGCATCAGCGGGCGCCGCGGGCGTAAGCGCGGGCGGCGGCGATGCGCTCCACCGTGGACGGATGCGAGGCGAACAAGACGTGCTCCCAGGTCGGCGGATCGGGATCGGACAGGTTCACGGTGCCGAGGCGGCGTTGCATGGTCTCGAAGGTGTCCGGGTCGCCGGTCAGCACCAGCGCGTGCGCATCGGCGCGCGCCTCGATCCGGCGGGTGACGAACGCCTGCGCCGGACCGGCCACCACGCCGGCCAGGGTGGCGATCGCGATCAGCAGGCCGAGCGCCCGTGGCTCGGCGATCGACGTGACGCCGGCCAGCCGTACCAGCCCGGTCCAGAAGCCCAGCAGGTACAGCGCCACCACCGCGGCCGCCGTGCCCAGCGCGCCGATCAGGGTGCCGGTCAGCACGTCGTTGTCCCTGGCGTGGCCCAGCTCGTGGGCCACCACCGACACCACCTCGTCGTCGGTCGCCTCGGCCAGCATGGTGTCGTAGACGACGATCCGCCGGGTCGGGCCGAAGCCGGACACGTAGGCGTTCACCGCCCGGGTCCGCCGGGACGCGTCGGCGACCAGCACGTCGCGCACCGGCACGCCGTCGCGCTCGGCCATGGCGATCAGCTCGGTTCGCAGCGGGCCGGCGGACATCGGGGCGAACTTGTTGAAGATCGGTTCGACCAGCACCGGCAGCACGAACGACAGGAGCACGACCAGCGCCGCCGCACCCAGCGCCCCGACCGCCCACCACCAGCGCGGCAGCAGCCGGACCACGGTGAAGAAGCCGAGCAGCGCCAGCCCGCCGATCACGGCGCCGACCGCCCACGCCTTGAGCAGGTCGACCGCCCAGGCGCCCCAGGACTGCGTGGAGATGCCGTACTTCACCAGCACGGTGTGCCGCCACGCGGCGAACGGCAAAGTGATCACCTCGACCACCAGCACCACGGCCAGGCCGCCGAGCACCGCCTGCGCGATCCAGTGGTCGCCGAACGGCCGCCCGGCCAGCGCGACCACCTTGGCGCCGAGCGGGGTGAATCCGAGCAGCAGCGCCCCGAGCAGGCCGATCGCCATCGCGCCGTATGAGCCGGGGCGCAACTGGGCGTGGAACGCCCGGGCGCGGTCGACCTGCTCGCGGGGCAGCTGGTCGAGCGCGGCCAGTTGGTCGGCCCGCGGCGCCGGCGGCCGCTGCCAGGGAAGCACCACGGCGGCGATCACGATCAACGCCACCACCAGTGCGGCCAGCGCACACACCGCCCATCCACGGGGAGTCACCGACCGAGCCTAATGGCTCCGCCGGCGATCGTCCGACGCGCCGCCGAGCGGGCGCCGGCGGCGGTGGCCACCGTCATCAGGCCACGTGGTGGCGGAACGGGACGGCCACCGGCGGCGCCGGGGTCGCCAGCAGCTCCACCTCGAAGCCGGCCAGCTCGAACACCTCGATCGCGCGCAGCTCGGCGGGCGTCAGGTCGGTGATCCCGTCGGGTGTCTCGGCCAGCGCCCGGATCAGGCAACCGCGGCATTCATCGGCCCGCTCGGCACAGCGACCGCAGTCGATGATCATCGTTCCTCCTCTGCTCCGGCGGCCAGTCACCATCGGTAACCACCACGGTAGAGAGGGGGTACGACAATTTCAGGATCGGGCGAGCCGGCGCAGCAGGGAATCGGCGCCCATCGGGTAGGCGCCGTGCCGGCGTACGCCGTCCGCCACCTCCCGGTCCGACGACACCACGACCAGGGGGCGCCCGGCCGGCTCGGCCCGCACCAGCTGCCGGATCAGCTCGTCGGCGGTGACCCCCTTGCGGGAGAACAGCACCCGCACGTTGCGCGGGGCCGGCGGCAGGCCGTGCACCCGGTCGGCGCCGTCGAACACCACCGTGACCTCGTCGCCGGTCTGCGCGGCGATCCCGCCCAGGCCGGTGATCAGCCGCTTGCGCTGCTGTTCCAGCGACATCTCGGCGAAGCCCCGTTTGGTCACGTTGTATCCGTCGACGATCAGATGGGCCCGGGGCAGCGCGAGCAGCTGGTCCAGCCGGGCCGGGTCGTCGGTGTCCTGCGCGCGAGCCCTGGCTCGCTCGGGTGTGCCCGGCCGCTCCGCCTCGGCGTCGGCCACCAGATCGGCCGGCAGTTTGTCGGTGGGCCCCAGGGCGAGTTCCCGGCGCAGCCCGGAGGCGGCCTGCCCGATGGTCTCCAGGAGCAGCCAGAGCCGGGCGTCGTCGGCCGCCCGGGCGTCCTTGGCGCTCTGCTTGCCACTGGCCGCGGCCGCTTCCGCCTCGGCCAGTTTCGCGCGCAACCGGCGTACCTCGGCATCGTGGTCCGTCGCGGCCCGCGCCGCGCGGCCCTTTTCGGTGGCCAGCAGCTCGGTGGCGCGTTTCTGGCCGGCCAGCGCCTCGCGCAGCGCCTTGCCGGTCGATCGCACCTCCTCCCGCAGCTGGCCCAGCTCCTCGCGGACCCGGGCGAGCTCGTCGCGGAGCTTGTCGGCCTCCACGCGGGCCACCGCGCGATCGTGCTCGGCGCGGGCGGCACGCTGCTCGGCCTCGCGGACCTGGCTCGCCACCTGGGCACTGTCCGCCTCGGCCCGGACCGCCGCGCCGGCCGCCTCGATCAGATCCCGCCAGCCGTCCGGGCGGGCCAGGTAGGCGATCGCGGCGACCTCCACCGGGTCGGCCGCGGCCGGCGCCATGCCGTCGGCGACCGCCGTGCCCAGGTCGCCCGCTTCGGTGACCACCCGCCCGCCGATCCGCTGCCGGAACAGCGGATCGGTGGTGAGCTGGGCGGCGATGGCGGGGCCGCCGAGCCGGGCGCGGCGATTCGGGGCGAACCGGGCGACCCGCCGCAACGGTACCGGGATCTCATCGGCCGGCAGGCCCGGCAACGCGGCCGCCGCAAGCGTGGTGATCCGGGCCCGGACCGGCTCCGGAAGCACCGGTTCCGGGGTGAAGTCCACGTCGGCCGCCGCCTCCTCCGGGAGGCGGTCGTCGAGCGGTGCAGACGTGGACATGAATCCATTCTCCCACCCGGAACGCGGGAACATCGGATGGATGGCCGGTCCGCATTCTTGTCGTACCCGTGTCCTAATCTCCGCGCTGTGGCACAACCGGCATACGTTCAGGGCACGCTGGACACTCTGCTGACCGCGGACGGATCGGTCGATCCGGCGGCGTTGTCGCTGGCCGACACCACGTTCGTGGTGCTCGACATCGAGACCACCGGCGGTGCGCCGGACGGCGGCGGCATCACCGAGATCGGCGCCGTCAAGGTGCGCGGCGGCGAGCGGCTGGGCATCTTCGCCACCCTGGTCAACCCGGGTGAGCGGCTGCCGCCGTTCATCACCGTGCTGACCGGCATCACCGAGGCGATGCTGGCGCCGGCGCCGCCGATCGAGGCGGTGCTGCCCGGCCTGCTGGAGTTCCTGCGCGGCTCGGTGCTGGTGGCCCACAACGCGCCGTACGACGTGGGTTTTCTCAAGGCGGCCTGCGCCCGGCACGGTTATCCGTGGCCGCCGCTGCGGGTGCTGGACACCGCCGCGGTGGCCCGCCGGGCGCTGATCCGCGACGAGGTGCCCAATCGCAGACTGGCCACGCTGGCCCAGTATTTCCATGCCACCGTGCAGCCCACCCACCGGGCGCTGGACGACGCTAAGGCCACCGTGGACGTGTTGCACGGGCTGATCGAGCGCCTGGGCAGCTATCGCGTGCACACCCTGGGCGACGCGATCGAGTTCGCCAAGGCGGTCACCCCGACCCAGCGACGCAAACGACATCTGGCCGAAGGGCTGCCGCACGTGCCGGGCGTCTACGTGTTCCGCGGCGCCGACGACCGCGCGCTCTACGTGGGCACGTCCAAGGACATCGGGACGCGGGTCCGGACCTACTTCACCGCCAGCGAGAAGCGCGCCCGGATCTCCGAGATGCTGGCCGCGGCCACCCGGGTCGAGGCGGTGGAGTGCGCGCACCCGCTCGAGGCCGAGGTCCGCGAGCTCCGGCTGATCGCGGCGCACTCCCCGCCGTACAACCGCCGGTCGAAATATCCGGAACGGGTGGTCTGGCTCAAGCTGACCGCCGAGGCGTACCCCCGGTTGTCGGTGGTGCGCGCGCTGGCCGACGACGACGCCACCTACCTCGGGCCGTTCTCCTCGCGGCGCACCGCCGAGCTGGCCGCGGCCGGGGTCTATGACGCGGTGCCGCTGCGGCAGTGCACCCACAAGCTCTCCACCCGGGTGCGGACGCCCGCCTGCGCGCTGGCCGAGCTGGGCAGATGCCCGGCGCCGTGCGAACACGAGATCAGCCCGGAGGAGTACGCGGCGCTGGCCGCCGGGCCGTTCCGCACCGCGACGTACGGTGATCCGCGGCCCATCGTGGACGCCCTGATGGCCCGCATCGACGTGCTGTCCGGCCGCCAGCGATACGAGGAGGCCGCGGTGATCCGATCCCGGCTGGTCGCGCTGTTGCGGGCCACCGTCCGGATGCAGCGGCTGGGTGCGCTGACCCGGCTGCCCGAGGTGGTGGCCGCCCGCCGTGACCAGGTGGGCGGCTGGGAGATCGTGGTGGTCCGGCACGGCCGGCTGGCCGCCGCGGCCACCTCGCCGCCGCGTCAGCATCCCCGCCCGACCCTCGACATGGCACGGTCGACGGCCGAGACGGTGCGGTCCGGGCCGGGTCCGGTGCCGGCCGCCTCGGCCGAGGAGACCGAGCGCATCCTGGCGTGGCTGGAACGCCCGGACACCCGTTTGGTGGAGACTTCCGGCGACTGGGTGTCACCGGCCCGTGGCGCCGCGCGGTTCAGTAGCCTGCTCATCAGGGCGGAAGCCGCCGCTGCGGTGCGAGAGTCGGCCGTTCGCCTATCGGTAACTGACCGTTCGGATGACGGCCGCTCGCTTAGGCTGTAAGGCAACGCGGGGTTACTGGTGAGTTCAGTCGTGATGTCGGGCCGGTTGCGCCGCGGTGGCACTGCCCGGCGAGCCGGCCTTCGGCACACGCCGACGACCCGGTCCCGGGCGGACGATCGGTGAGGAGGTGTCCGGGTGGATGTCGACGCCGGCCACGGCGCCGCGTTAGGTCGTGCCGTGCCCACGACGCCCCCGGAGACCACCCTCTCACAGCGGTTGCGGTCGCTACTCAGCTTTCCCGGCGGCGACGAGGACCCGGTTGCCACGCTGACCCGCACGCACCGCCGGATCCACCCGTCGGCCGACGTCGCGGTGCTGAGGCGCAGTTACACCATCGCCGAGAACGCCCACCGCGGGCAGATGCGCAAGAGCGGCGACCCGTACATCACCCACCCGCTCGCCGTCGCGCAGATCTGCGCCGAGCTGGGCATGGACACCACCACGCTGGTCGCCGCGCTGCTGCACGACACGGTGGAGGACACCGACTACACGCTGACGGCGCTGCAGAGCGACTTCGGCCACGAGGTGGCACACCTGGTCGACGGCGTGACCAAGTTCGACAAGGCGTTCTACGGCCAGGTGGCCGAGGCGGAGACGATCCGCAAGATGATCGTGGCGGCCGGCAAGGACGTCCGGGTGCTGGTGATCAAGCTGGCCGACCGGCTGCACAACATGCGCACGCTGGACGCCCGCTCCCCCGCCTCCCGCGCCCGGATCGCCACCGCCACGCTGGACGTGCTCGTGCCGCTCTGCGACCGGCTGGGCGTCCAGGCCCTCAAGCGTGACCTGGACGACGTGGTGCTCTACCACCTGGAGCCGGAGGCGTACGCCCGGATCGACGAGCACGTGAAGAACCGCACCGGCTGGAACGAATACCTCAACGACGTGATCGCCAAGGCCCGGACCGTGTTGCGCCGCACCCGGGTCACCGCCGACGTGCACTGGCGGCCCCGGCACTACTACTCGATCTGGAAGGACACCGTGGCCGGCGGGCACACCGTACCGCTGGACCTGCCCCGCATCGCGATCGTGGTGGACGGCCCGGACACCGACTGTTACGCCGCCCTCGGCGCCATTCACGGACTGTGGCGGCCGGTGGCCGGCCGGTTCAAGGACTTCATCGCCTCGCCCAAGAACAACCTGTACCGGTCGCTGCACACCACGGTGACCGGGCCGGAGGGCAAGCTGGTCGAGGTGCTGATCCGCACCCAGTCGATGCACCGGTGCGCGGAGTACGGCGTGGCCACCAGCTACCGGTACCCGAAGGCCGCCGACCCGGCCCAGCCGGCCCGCTCCGAACAGCTGGCCTGGCTCAAGCGGGTGCTGGACTGGCAGGAGGACACCACCGACGCCGCCCAGTTCCTCGCCTCGCTGCGCTGCGACCTGGCCGAGGCGCAGATCGTGGTGTTCGCCCACGGCAAGCCGGTGGAGCTGCCGGCCGGGTCGACGCCGGTGGACCTGGCGTACGAGCTCAGCCCGGCCAAGGGCGAGCAGTGCCTGGCCGCCACCATCAACGGCCGGCTCGCCCCGCTGAGCTCGCAGCTGCGCGACGGTGACGTGGTGGAGATCTTCACCGAAACCGACGGGCACGTCGAGGTGGAACCGGACGCGCCCCGCGGCCCGCGCAGGGAATGGCTGCGATTCGTCAAGTCCAGTCAGGCCCAGCTGCGGATCAACAAGTACTTCGCCGAGGACAACGAGCCCGGCATCAGCATCGCCGACAAGGTCCGGCTGGGCCGGGCCACCATCGGGCTGATCCTGCGCAAGCACGACCGCGGCCTGGCCAGCGAGGTCCCGCTGCGCCGCCTGGCCGAAGACCTGGAATACCCCGACCTGGAAACCATGCTGGTCGCGGTCACCGACCGCACCCTCGACCCGGAGATCGTGGTGGAGCAGCTGATCGCGCTGGTCGACCATCCGGACTGAGCGCGAGGCGGGTCCCGGATAGCCTGGCCCTGTGACGATGCACCGGCGGCTGCGCGGATACGCCTATCAGACGTTGTACCGCCTGCCCGGCACGGTGCGCCGCCGCCTGGTCTGGCTCGTCGCCCCCAAATACCTGGTCGGCGCGGTCACTATCATCACCGACACGGAGGCCGCGGGCGCCGGCCGGCTGCTGTTGCTGTGGCAGCCACCGGGACGCGGCTGGGGGCTGCCGGCCGGCCTGCTCAAACGGCGCGAGCGCCCGGCCGCCGGAGCGGCCCGCGAGCTGTTCGAGGAGTCCGGTGTCCGGCTCCACCCGGACGACCTGGTGCCGGCCACGCCCAATGCGATCGTGCACCCCGAGGGCTGGGTCGACATGGTCTACTTCGGTTCGGTGCCGGCCGCCACCACGCCGCTCGAGGTGGACGGCGGCGAGGTGCTGGACGCCCGCTGGTTCCCGCTGGACGAGCTGCCGCCGCTCACCGCGAACACCGAACTCCTGCTGGGTCACTACGGCATCGGACCCGCGGCCGGCCGGGACGATGCGGTGGCGCCCGCCGAGAACGGCCGGGCATGACGCGAAGCCGCCGGCTGTGCGCGGTGATCCTGGCCGCGGGTGAGGGCCGCCGGCTGCGCCCGCTCACCGAGCGGACGCCCAAGGCGCTCTGCCCGGTCGCGAACGTGCCGCTGCTGGACCGGGCGCTGCAGCGGGTGGCCGGCTTGGGCCCCGTTGGGGAATCCGACCAGGGCTGGCTTCCCCAACACGGCCTGGACGTGGCGGTGAACGCGTCCTATCTGGCCGATCAGGTGGTCGCCCACGTCGGTGACCAGGCGCACCTGTCGGTGGAGCGGGACGGACCGCTGGGCACCGCGGGCGGCATCGGGCGGCTGCGGGACTGGATCGGTCGCCGCGGTGTGCTGGTCGGCAACGCGGACGCGTACCTGGCCGACCCGGACCGCGAGCCCGGCAAGGACATCGCCGCGATGCTGGACGGCTGGTCCGGTGACACCGTCCGGATGCTCACGCTGCCGGTGCTGCCCGGCGACACCGGCGGGTTCAGCGGCCGCCGGTTCGCCGGCTTCTCGTTGCTGCCGTGGCGGTACGTGCGTGGCCTGCGGCCGGAACCGTCCGACCTGGTCCGGCTGGTGTGGCGCCCGGCGGAGGCGGCCGGCGACCTGGAGCTCATCCGGTTCCCGGGCGTCTACCTCGACACCGGCACCCCGGGCGACTATCTGCGGGCCAACTTGCACGCCGCCGGCGACGGCGGGCTCGTCGACCCGTCGGCCACGGTGACCGGCACGGCCCGCGACTCGGTGATCGGCGCCCGGGCCACGGTCGCCGGCGCCGTCACCCGCTGCGTGGTCTGGCCGGACGCCCGGGTGGCCGCCGGGGAGTCGCTGACCGGCGTCGTGCGCACCCGCGACCTGACCGTCCCGGCGGTGTGATCCCCGATAGCATGCCCCCATGAATACCGCGATCGTGCACATCGACTGTGCCACCGATTCCATCCCCGAGGTCGCGGAGGCGCTCGCCGCCCTGCCCGGTGTCAGCGAGGTCTACTCGGTGGCCGGCAACGTCGACCTGATCGCCATCGTCCGGGTGCAGCACTTCGACGACATCGCCGAGGTGATCGCCGGACGGATCTCCAAGACACCCGGTGTGATCAACACCGAGTCGCACATCGCCTTCCGCGCCTACTCGCGGCACGACCTGGAGGACGCGTTCGCGATCGGCCTGCCCGCGGCCGATTGAAACGCTGAAGATCAAAACCGTTCGACGTACGCGCGACCCGGAGTCCCGCCGCGACGGCCGGCCAGGTGCGGCGCAAGGCCGCACCCCGCTTCCGGCTCGGCGGCGCGGTGCGGCCTGGAGTCCCGCT
Source organism: Actinoplanes sp. (assembly GCA_035685405.1). Lineage (GTDB taxonomy): Bacteria > Actinomycetota > Actinomycetes > Mycobacteriales > Micromonosporaceae > Actinoplanes. The sequence continues at coordinate 17,166 of DASSAL010000268.1, forward strand.
CAGCCACCCCAGCCCGCTTCCGGCCCGGCGGCGCGGTGCGGTCTGGAGTCCCGCCCAGCCGGCCCCAGCCCGCTTCCGGCCCGGCGGCGCGGTGCGGCTGGAGTCCCGCTCAGCGCACCCCGCTTCCGGCCCGGCGGCCGGGTATGGCCGTGAGTCCCGCTCGGCCGGCCGTCACGGCGGGACGTGCCCGTTGCCCGTACGTCAAAGGTTTTGAACCACCGAAAGGCCCGCCGAATCGCTCGGCGGGCCTTTCGGGTCGTGCTCAGCGACCGGAGGTGATCTCCTCGCGCTCCTCGCGCGGCGTCACCGGCGGCATGCCCGGTGAGACCGGGGCCTCGGCCGGCTTCTCCACCGGGAAGAAGAAGCCCTTCACCGCCGGTGCCAGCGCACCGAGGCGGTTCATCTTCTTCGGCACCACCCAGCCGGCGTACTCCAGCTCGCGCGGGTGGCCGTGCTCGTCGACCGCGCCGAGCGGCTGGTGCACCTCGATGAACCGGCCGTCCGGCAGGCGCCGGATGATGCCGGTCTCCACGCCGTGCGCGAGCACCTCACGGTCGTGCTGCTGCAGGCCCAGGCAGACGCGCACGGTGATCCAGTACATCAGCGGCGGCAGGACGACCAGGCCGATCCGACCCGCCCAGGTCATCGCGTTGAGGCTGATGTGGAACTTGTCGGCGATCACGTCGTTGCCGCCGGAGAGCGTGGCGACGACGAAGAACGTGAACGCCATGGCGCCCACGCCGTCGCGTTCCG
>DASSAL010000269.1:0-16225 GCA_035685405.1 Actinoplanes sp.
GCCGGAGCGGTGGCGGCTTCGACGATCACCCGGTCGGTGCGTAGGCCGCTCGGCCCGGCCGGCGGGCAGCGCAGCACCGCGGGGGAGCGGGCCACGATGAGCCGGGCGCGGACGTCGTCGCACAGCTCGATCTGGTCCACCGCACCGGCGTTGATCGCGTCCTGCACCTCGGTGTCCAGGCTGCCCAGCCGATGCCGCAGCCGGCCCGGGTCGTCCAGGTGCAGCACGGCCACCCGCACGCCACGGGACTGCAGGGCGCGCACCTGGCCCAGGCCGGCGTCCGCCGCGGTCCAGTCGGCGGCCAGCACCACGTCGAAGATCCGCCGGCCGGTGCGGCCGAGCATCCGCCGGGGCGCCGCGAACGGCCGGCCGCTCCCGGCGCCGGCCGCCTTCGGGTCGGCCGCGCCGGCGGCGACGTGCCGGTGCCAGGCCTGGAACGCGGACAGGTACGAGCGCCGGGCCGGGTGCATCCAGCCGGGCCGGTAGTCGGCACTGGACAGCGAGGTCCCGGAGAGCCGGATCAGAGCCAGCGGCGGTCCGTCCAGATGCTGCGTGGCGGACCGGCCGAAGACCGCGCGGGCCCGCTCCACGTACTCCGCGTCGGCGCCCTTGCGGACGCCGTCGAAGTGACCCAGCCGGTCCAGCGCGACCGCACGCCGGAACATCAGCGAGGACAGGTTGTACGAGCCGATCTGCGAAACCCCGGGCCGGGTGATCAGCAGCTGCTCGGTGACCCGCAGGCCCACGCTGGTGGTGGAGAACACCGCCGGGTCGGCCAGCAGCGGGCCCACCTGGCGCTCCAGCCGCAGCGGGTGCGACCAGTCGTCGGAGTCCTGGAACGTGACGTACTCGCCGGTGGCCAGGCCGAGGCCGGCGTTGCGGGCCAGGTAGGTGCCGCCGTTGACCGGCAGCCGGACGATCCGCACCCGCGGGTCGATCGCGGCGGCCCGGCGCAGCACGTCGTCGTGCCCGTGCGGCGAGCCGTCGTCGACCACCAGGATCTCGTGGTTGGCCCAGGTCTGCGCGGCCAGCGACCGGACCGCGGTGAGCAGCCCCGGTCCCGGCCGGTACGTGGTGACGATGGTGCTGATCCGGACCGGGTGCCCGATCCGCTGCGCCCATCCGGTGTCCAGCCGGTCGAACGGCGTGCCCGGCCCGTCGGTGACCCGGACCGCCGGACCGGGCAGCAGGGCGGCGAGGTCCCACGACCCTTCGCCCCCGGCGAACGGGTTGGCCAGGTCCACGGTCAGCGCGGTGCGGACCGGCTCCGGGCAGCCCGGCGCCAGGGCGGCGGCCCGGGCCCGGTCGCCGGTGCCGAACGCCAGTTGCGCGTACAGCCCGTGGTGCTCCGGCGCCAACCGGCCGCAGCGGCCGAGCAGCGCCAGCGCTTCGGCGTGGTCGCCCGGGCGCAGGTTCTGCACGGCGATCACCCGGGCCAGCTCCCCGAGCCGCCACGGGTCCGCGCCGGCCGCCCGGGCCAGCGCGTCGCGCGCCTCCACCGACCCGGCCCGCACCGCGACCGCGGCGAGCGGATCCTGTCCCGTCATCAACCGGCCTCCGATCGTTCCGGTTGGCCTAACGAGGCAGCCGCCGCGAGGGGGCGATATGTCCGTGTCGTCCGTTGGGTGCCTTCGTTGAGATCATCGTGTACGACGTGGCGATCCTCTCCGACCTGCGGTATCCGGGCGGGAACTCGGCGAGCATCGTCGCGGAGGCGCAGGCGCAGGCCGGTGCCGGACTGTCCACCGTGCTCGTCCACGTCGCGTCGCCGCACCTCAAGCACGCCCGTCCGTTCCAGGCCGGGATCACCGCGTGCCTGCGCGACGGCCAGGCCGACCTGGCCCACGACGGCGAGGAGATCCGGGCCAAGGTGCTGGTGATCCGCCAGCCGCGGATCTTCACCGCGGACCTGGCCGTGGTCCCACGGGTGGTCACCGACCGCACCGTCCTGGTGATCAACCAGCCGCCCGGTGACGCGGAGAACCCGGAGCGGTACTACGTGGTCGCCGAGATCCGGGAGCGGGTCGAGCGGTACTTCGGCCCGGCAGTGGAGTGGGCGCCGATCAGTGGACCGGTCCGCGACCAGATCGGCCGGGCGGCACCGGACCTGGAACTGACCCGCGCCGACTGGCACGAGATCATCGACGTGGCGCCGTGGTGGTCCGATCGGCCCGACCCGGCCGGCCGGGTCCCGGTGATCGGCCGGCACGGGCGCCCGGACCCGGTGAAGTGGCCGCGGGACCCGGCCGAGCTCCTGGCGGCGTACCCGGACTCGGCGGACGTCAAGGTGCGCATCCTCGGTGGCGGCGAGATCGCGGTGGAGCGCCTGGGCCGGTGTCCGTCCACGTGGGACGTGCTGGACTTCGGCGCGGAGCGGCCGGCCGACTTCCTCCGCACCCTCGACTTCTTCGTCTACTTCCACGATCCGGATCTGGTCGAGGCGTTCGGCCGGACCATCCTGGAGGCGATGGCCAGCGGGATACCGGTGATCATCGGCGAGCACTTCCGGAACACCTTCGGTGATGCCGCGCTCTACACCGACCCGGCCGGGGTCCGGGACCTGGTGCACGCGCTGCATGCCGACCGGGCCCGCTACCGCGCCGTGGTGCAGCGCGCCCGGGAGTTCGTGGAACGCCGGTACGGCAGCGCCTCGCACCTCAGCCGGTTGCGGATCCGCCCCTCGCGGCCGGTGCCGTCGCCGCGCGCCGCGGTGGCTGCCCCGGTCCGGACGCCGCGCGTGCTGCTGGTCGGCGACGAGCCGGACCGGCTGCTCGCCATCGCCCGCCGGTTGCCGCGGGAGCCGGTGCTGGTCACCGCGTCCGAGGTGCTGCCGTCGGCCGGCCCGCTGGTCGAGCACCTGCCTCCGATCACCTCGGCCGCCGTCCTGCGGGCCCGGCTGCGGCACCTGATCGAGGTGCACACCACCCGTGTCGTGGTCGTGGACGGCCTGCCGCGCGACGGCATCCTGGCCGCGACCGCGGACCACCCGGACGTGCGCTGGCTCTGGCTCCGGGCCGGCATGTGGCGGCGCGGCGACGGGTCGGCCTGGCGGGGCCGGTCCGCGGCGTTCGACGGGGTGCTGCAGCCGGGCGAGTTCGCGGCGGCCGGCGACGAGGGCTGGACGACCACCGAGCCGGTGGCCACCGTCGCGCCGGTCACCTACTGGTCCTCCGACGAGCTGCTGCCACGGCCGGACTCCGCCGGGCCGCCGGTCCTGCTGCTGCGCGGGATATCCGCCGGCATCGACGGCTTCCGGGTGGCCGACCTGGACGCGCGGTCGCTGCGGCAGGCCGGGCTGGCCGTCGCCCGGGCCGACTACACCACCTTCCACGAGTTGCTGAGCGCCGGCGTACCGACGGTGTTCGTCCCGGATCCGGCGGCCCGCGACGACCAGCTCGCCCGGGCACGGTTCGCCGCGGCGGCCGGGGTGGCGCTCTGCGCGGAGCCGGGTGGTGAGCTGGAGGAACTGCTGGCGTACGCGGCCCGCCCGGAGGTCCGCGCCGCGCTGGCCGCCCGGTGCGCCGAGGTGGCGTTCGGCAACGGAGCACAGGACGCGGCCGACTGGATCACCGCCCACTGTGCGGTCCCGGCGGGGGTGCACCCATGAGCGCGGAGCGGATGCGCTGGGAGCTGGCCACGCTGGCCGGCCGGCTGCGCACGCTGGAGGCCGAACGCGACGACTGGCGGACCCGGCACGACGCGCTGGAAGCCGACCGCAACCGGCACCGTGACCGGGCCCGGGCCCTGCGGCGCAGCCGGTCGTACCGGCTCGGGCAGGCGATCACCCGGCTGGCCGGCCCGCCGGTGCGGCTGGCCCGCCGGTGGCGTGGCCGCCCGGTGCCGGTCGCCCGGCCGCGGGCCGAGCGGATCGGCCCGGCGCCCGTGCCGGCCCACGTGTACGTGGCGATCGGGCTCACCCCGGAGGCGCTGTGCGCGCTGACCCGGTCGCTGGCCCAGCGCATCCTGGTGCAGGCCGATCACCTGCCGGTGGTGGTGACGGACTGTCCCTCGTTCCGGTACGCCCGGGCGCGCGGGGTGGTGCTGGAGTACCTGCCGGACGCGGACACCTGGCGCCGGCACCGGCCCGATGTCGCGTGGGATGACCTGCTCACCGACCGGCTGACCCGGCTTTTCCTGGACCACGGCTGCACCCGTACCGCGGTGATCGACCCGGACCACCCGCCGACCCTCGCCGACCTGCTGGCCTGACCGCTGGCGTCACTGCGGCGCGACGGGCGTCGTTGGCTCTTCCGTGACGGTCGAGACGATCAACGTGCCGCATCAGGCCGGTGTGCGGCGATCACCGGACACCACCCCGGCACCCCCGGTCCGGCCGCTCTGGCGACACGCCCTATGGCGTGCGGTCGTGGTCCCGCTGACCGTGCTGGCACCGCTGGTGGCGCTGGCGCCGACCGCCGATCACCGGTTCAACATCTACTGGCACGGCGGGTTGTTCCGGGACAACCCGCTGCGCATCGTGCCGCACACCCTGGGGTCGCTGGACAGCTATCTCGGTATGGGCAACTTCCGGCCGCTGGGCCGGATGCTGGAGAAGTCGCTGGATCTGGCGGTGTTCACCATCACCGACGTGACCGGCTTGCCGGCCAACGTCTCGTTCCGGCTGGTGTCGTTCTCCGCCGCGGTGGTGCTCACGGTCACCGCGGTGCTGTTCGCGGAGAGCTTCGTCAGCCCCGGCCCCCTGTTCCGCCGGCCGCCGTCGGCGCTGGCCGCCACGGTTCCGTTCGCGGTCGGCGCCGGCTTCATCGCGGCCGGCGTCACCAGCCCGGCGATCCTGTTCGGTGGTCTCTATCTGTTGTCCGCCGCGCTGGTGCTCGGCGTCGGCGCGGCGGTCTGCCGGGTCGGTCCGGACACCCGCATCCGGTGGTGGCTCGGTCTGCTGCTGGTGGTGACCGGTGCGGCGCTGGCCGTGTTCAACGAGATCGTGTACCTGGCCCTGCCGTTCGCCACCGCGGTAGTACTGCTGCGCGGGCGGGCCGCGCCTGCGTTGCGCGTCCTCGGCCTGCTCTGGCTGGGCTTCCTGCCGGTGTTCGGCGCGGTCCGGGCGGTCATCTACCAGAACTGCGCGGCCGGCGGCTGTTACGTCCGGTCCGACATCAACCTGAGCGGTGCGGTGCTGCAGACCGAGCCGGTCCGGCTGGTGGCCTGGCTGCCGCCGCTGATGTGGCGGTTCGCGGTGGACGGCCGGCCGTGGCTGACCGGCATGGTCCCGGTGGTGGCCCTGCTGATCCTCCTGTGGCTGGGCTGGCGGGCGATCCGCGACCTGCCGAAACTGTCCACGGTGGAACCACAGACGGCCCTGCGCCTGGCGGGCGCCGCGGCCGCACTCCTCGTTCTCGGCGCGACCCTCGGGTCGTTGAACGCCGACGTGCAGGGCATCGTGGCGGCGGGCCGGATCGGTCAGGGGTGGCGGGACACCGCGGTCACCGCGGGCGCCGGTGCGCTGATGGGGACCGCTCTGGTACACGGCGGATCGGCCTGGCACCGGGTACCCGGCAGCCGGGTGCTGGCCGGGCTGATCGCGGTGCTCGCTGTGGCCGGGGCGCTGTCGGCCGCGGCCAACCAGCGGTATGCCACCACGATGGCCGGCCGCGCGCCGTTCGAACTGGCCAACCGGGTCGCCCAGGAGATGGCGAACTTCGACACCAGCCCGGCCGGGGACGCGCACCGCTGCCGGCTGCGCACCGAGTTCCGGGCGCTGTATCCGACGCTGGCGTTCAGCCTGTCCCGGTTCGACACGTCGTTGAACAAGGCGAGCCGGCAGCTGGCCGGGATGCCGTTCTGCGCCGGAGCGACCCGGTGACCCGCCCGCTGGTGTCCGTCGTCGCGCCGGTCTACAACGAGGGCGAGGGGGTGGACCGGTTCGTCCGCCGGCTCACCGAGATCCTCGGTCCGGAGCCGATCCGGTACGAGCTGGTGCTGGTCGACGACGGCTCCCGGGACGACTCGTGGCAGCGGATCGCGGCACACAGCCGGCTCGACGACCGGATCCGCGGGGTCCAGCTGGCCCGCAACTTCGGCAAGGAGAACGCCCTGCTGGCCGGCCTGGAACATGCCGGCGGGGACGCGGTCATCGTGATCGACTCCGACCTGCAGCACCCGCCGTCGGCGATCCCGGCCATGCTCCGGCTGTGGCGCGACGGCTTCCACGTGGTGGAGGCGGTCAAGCGCAACCGCACCGGCCAGCCGCTCGGCAACCGGCTGGCGGCCAAGCTGTTCAACCACACCTTCACCCGGCTGACCACAGTGGACCTGGTCAACGCCACCGACTTCCGGCTGATGTCGCGGACCGCGCTGGACGCCCTGCTCAGCCTGCCCGAGCACGCCAGCTTCTTCCGCGGTACCAGCAGCTGGATCGGGTTCCGCCGGACCACCCTGGAGGTGGAGATCGACCAGCGCGAGGGCGGCGCCTCCCGGTGGACGGTGCGCTCGCTGTTCCGCCTGGCGGTGAACGGGCTGACCTCGTTCACCTCGGCGCCGCTGCACCTGGTGACGCTGGGCGGCCTCGGCTTCGCCGGGTTCTCGGCGCTGCTCGGCGCGCAGACGCTGGTGCGCTGGATGCGCGGCGGTTCGGTGGCCGGCTTCCCGACGGTCATCCTGCTGCTGCTGGTGATGGGCACGTTCATCCTGCTCGGCCTGGGTGTCATCGGCGAATACCTGGCCCGGATCCACGAGGAGGTCCGGGCCCGGCCGCGATACCTGGTGCAGCAGCGGTCCGGCGGTGCGCTAGCCCCGCAGGAACGGGACGAGCACCGCCGCGATCCGCTCGCCCGCGCGACCGTCCCAGAGCGGCGGCGTGGGCCATGACTCCGGCCGCCCGGCCGCCAGGCACCGCTCCACCTCCTCGGCCAGCCGCTCCCGGGTGACCAGTCGGTTGGTGCCGTGCGCGATGGTCACCGGGCGTTCGGTGTTCGGGCGGATGGTCAGGCACGGCACGCCCAGGATGGTGGTCTCCTCCTGGACGCCGCCGGAGTCGGTGACCACGGCCGCGGCGCCCCGGACCAGGCCGAGGAACTCGACGTACCCGAGCGGGTCGATGACCCGGACCCGCGGGTGGTCGAACAGGCCGGCCCGCCGCAGGCTGTCCCGGCCGCGCGGGTGCAACGGCAGCACCACCTCGGCCTGGCCGGCCACCGCGTGCAGCGCCTTGACGAGTTCGGCGGCATCGGCGGCGGCGTCCACGTTCGCCGGGCGGTGCAGGGTGGCCACCACGTACCGGGTGGTCAGGCCGTGCCGGGTGCGGGCCGCACGCTCGTCGAACCGGTCCAGGTTGGCCAGCAGCGTGTCGATCATCGGGTTGCCGACCAGGTGGATCCGGTCCGGGTGGACGCCCTCGTTACCCAGGTGCGCGACGGCGTCCGGGCTGGTGGCGAAGAGCAGGTCGGAGAGCCGGTCGGTGACCAGCCGGTTGATCTCCTCGGGCATGGTGCGGTCGAAGCTGCGCAGGCCGGCCTCCACGTGGGCCACCGGGATCTGCAGCTTCACCGCCACCATCGCGGCCGCCGCGGTGGAGTTCACGTCGCCGTAGACCACCACCAGCGGCGGGCGCACTTCGGTCAGCACGTCCTCGATGCCGGTCATGATGGCCGCGGTCTGCCGTGCGTGCGAAGCCGAGCCGACGCCCAGGTTGATGTCCGGCTCGGGCAGGCCGAGCTGGCGGAAGAACACCTCGAACATCTGCTCGCCGTAGTGCTGGCCGGTGTGCAGCAGGCGCTGCGGCACGCCCAGGCGGTCGAGCGCACGCAGCACCGGGGCGGCCTTGGGGAAGTTCGGGCGGGCGCCGGTGACGTGCAGGACCGGAGAAGACATACCCGGCTTAACGGCCGACGGTGGATTCGGTTCTTTTCGCCCCGTGATCGTCCGCCGCGCGCGACATTGAGGGTGCCCGCATCGTTCCTGGAGGGGAACCGTTTTCGACCGGCCGGTACGCGGCCAGAGGGAGTCGCCATGCTCGCCCCACGTGCCATCGCCCGCCCGCGCCGACGGGCGGTCTACGCGGTGCTGGGCTGCATCCTCGCGGCGGCCCTGGGCGCCGCCGCGGCGACCCGATCGTGGATCGCGCTGACCGTGGAACTGGGGCTGGTGCTGGCCCTGCTCGCGGTCGTGCTGTACGACCTACGGGCGATCCGGGGCGTGCTGAACCGGCTGCCGGAGAAGGTGACGACGATCCGGGAGCGGGTCTCCGAGCAGCGGCGCTTCCAGGCGGTGCTGGCCACCGAGCTGTATGACCAGTGCAAGGTTCTCGGGCGGCCGTTCCCGGCCGGGCTCGGTCCGCTGGTGCTGCGCAACCTGATCGCCCGCGGCGACGTGCTGGAGGCGTTCGAGCTGACCCGGGGCGACGACCTGACCACGTATCCGCTGTTCGCGGTCCGCCGCCTGCGGGACAACCTGGTCCGCCGCGGCTACTACCGGCACGCCCGGCAGATCGCCGAGTTCTGCGCCGGCGCGGGCGGCACGAACCTGGATCACAAGGTGGTCGCCGACCTGCGCGGTGAGCTCGCGGTGCTGACCGGGGCGTTCCGGCCCACCGTGCCGCCGCAGGCGACCGGCGAGCCGGTGCCCGGCCGGGTCCTGCACCTGGTCGGCAAGTCGCTGCCGCAGGTGCAGGCCGGCTACACCCTGCGCACGCACTACATCGTCACCGCGCAGCGGGACGCGGGCCTGGATCCGCACGTGGCCACCCGGATGGGATTCGCCGTCGACCGCGGGCCGACCGAGGTGGTCGACGGGATCACCCACCACCGGCTGGCCGGTCCGCTGCACGACGCGGTGCCGCACGACGAGTGGCTGGGCCGGCACGTCGCCGCGGTGGCCGATCTGGTCCGCGAACTGCGGCCGGCGATCCTGCACGCCGCCTCGGACTACACCAACGCGCTCACCGCCGAGGCGGTCGGGCGGGCGTACGGCATCCCGGTCGTCTACGAGTCCCGTGGCTTCTGGGAGGAGACCTGGCTGTCCCGCCAGGAGCAGCGGTACGGCTGGAACCTGGCCGAGCTCACCGCCCGGTACGGGCTGCCCGACTTCTACCTGCTGCGCAAGGAGATCGAGGACCGGGTGCGCCGGGACGCCGACCGGGTGGTGACGCTGGCCGGCGTGATGGCCGACCGGATCGCCGACGGGGGCGTGGCCCGGGACCGGATCGAGGTGGTGCCGAACGCCGTGGACGTGTCCGCGTTCCCGGTGCTGACCCGCAACGCCGGGCTGGCCGCGAAGCTGGGCATCGCGCCGGACACGGTGGTGATCGGGTACATCTCGTCGCTGGCCGAGTACGAGGGCATCGACACGCTGATCGCCGCGTACCGGAATCTCTCCGCCGGCGTGCCCACCGCGTTGCTGATCGTCGGCGACGGCCCGGTCCGCGAGGAGTTGCAGGCGGCCGCCGCCGGGATCACCGGCGTGCAGTTCACCGGTCAGGTGCCGCACCGGGCGGTGCTGGACTACTACAGCCTGATCGACGTGTTCGTGGTGCCGCGCCGGCCGGTCGAGGTGTGCCACCTGGTCACCCCGCTGAAGCCGTTCGAGGCGTTCGCCACCGGCCGGACCGTGGTGCTCTCCGACGTCCGGGCGCTGGCCTCGATCGCCGAGCAGAGCGGCGCCGCGGCGCTGTTCCGGGCCGGTGACGTGGACTCGCTGAGCGCGGTGCTGACCGAGCTGATCGCCGATCCGGCCCGCCGGCGGGAGCTGGCCGACGCGGGCGCGGCCTGGGTGCGGGCCGAGCGGACCTGGGCCGCGAACGCAGAGATCTATCTGCGGCTGTACCGGGAGATGCTGGGCACCGCGAGAGGCGCCCTGGAACCGGCGTGAGCGACACGTCCCCGTCGCGGTTCAGGACAGCGCCCGGCCCAGCTGCGGGGCGAGCAGCCGGGCGTACGTCGCGGTGAGGTGGCTGGCGTCCCGGTAGACCAGCACGTTGCCGACGATCACCGGGCACCGCTCGGCGGTGCAGAACCAGGGCAGCGGGTCCACCACGGTCACCCCCGCGGCGGCCAGCGTGGTGGCCACCGCCCGGCGCCGGTCCGGGTTGGGCAGCGCGGTGTCGGCGCTGACCACGCAAGCGCCCGGATCGCGCAGGTGCACCGAGAGGCATTCGACCGTGTCACCCGCCTGGTACGGGGTGTCCTCGATGAGCACCAGCCGGGCCCCGGTGGCGGCCAGCCGGTCGGCCGAGCGGCGCCAGCCGTCGATCCAGACCCGGTCCGCGTACCCCGGGTCGGTGATCTTCGCTCCGGAGTCGTCGACCACCGTGCCGCCGGCCGCCGAGGACATCACCACCATGGCCGGCCGCAGCGACGCGATGTAGTCCCAGACCTGCTCGCGCCAGGCGACGCATTCGTCGTACGGCCGGTTCAGCGTGGCCTGGAAGATCCGCACCGACGCGGCCGAGCAGGCGCTCTTGGTCACCATCACCAGGCGCCAGTGCTGGTCCTGGGCGATCCGCTCCAGCGCCGGGAACCAATGCGCGGCGTGCGAGTCACCGAACAGCACCACGGTCCGGTCCGAGCCGAGATCGCCGTACGCGCACGGCTTCTTGATCTCGGGGTCGGTGAAGGCGCCGGAACACTCGTCCGCGTAGATGCGCGGCGCGTCCTCGGTGGCCTCGGCCAGCGACGGGGTGAGGTTGGCCGGCACGGCCGCGGTGGCGACGCCCTCGGCCAGCCGTTGCGCGGTCACCGCGGTCAGTGGCGGCGCCACATCGCCGGTCGCCAGCCGCCCGGCCGTGTCGCCGGCGCCAAGCGCCAGGTAACCGGCCGCGGTGAGCACGGTGACCGCGAGGCCACCGCCGATCGCCCGCCCCGGTCGGTCCCGCAGCGCCCGCAGGTGCCGCACCGGGTTCTCCAGCAGCGCGTAGGTGAGCGCGGCGGCGGCCAGCGCCCCGGCGGCCAGCGCCAGGTTGACCGCCGGGCCGGGTTCGACGCCCAGCGCGTCCGGGCCGATCATCAGGAACGGCCAGTGCCAGAGGTACCAGGAGTAGGAGAGCCGCCCGATCGCCTGCAACGGCGCCTCGGCGAGCAGCCCGGACGGTGCGGTGGCGCCACCGGCCAGTACCGCCGCCGCGCCCAGCACCGGCAGCACGGCCGCGTACCCGGGGAACGGGGTCTGCGCGCTGAACAGCACCGCGGCCAGCGTGATCGCACCCAGCCCGCCCGCGGTCAGGGCGCTGGCGGTGCGCCGGGGCAGCCGCAGCCCGAGCACCGCGATCAGCGCGCCGACGCCGAGCTCCCAGGCCCGGGTGTGCAGTCCGAAGTAGGCCCAGGTGGCGTCCGACCGGGTCTGCCAGACGGCCAGGGCGAGCGACGTGACCACGACGGCGGACAGCGCCACCACCACCCCGCGCCGGCGACCCACGGCGAACGCGGCGAGCAGCAGCAACGGCCAGACGATGTAGAACTGCTCCTCGACGGCGAGCGACCAGAAGTGCTGCAGCGGCGAGGGTGCGGCGTCGGCGTTCAGATAGTCGGTGCCGGCCGCCGCGAGCCGGTAGTTCACCCCGTACACGGTGGCGAACAAGCCGTCCAGCGCGATCTGCGGTCCGCGCAGCGGCGGCAGCCAGGCCAACGCGGCCAGCACGGTGGCCGCGGTGACCAGTGCCGCGGCCGGCAGCAGCCGGAGGAACCGGCGGGCGTAGAAACCGGCGATCGAGATGGTGCCGGTGGCGGTGACCTCGCGCAGCAGCAGGCTGGTGATCAGGAACCCGGAGATGACGAAGAAGACGTCCACGCCGACGTAGCCGCCGCCGAGCACCGGCACGCCGCAGTGGTAGAGCACGACCAGCAGGACGGCGACCGCGCGCAGCCCCTCGATGTCGCGCCGATGGAACACGCGCGGGGCGGGCGGGACCGGCCCGGCGCCGCCCCGTCGCGCCGGGCGGGGAACGACCCGGGTGACGGTCACAGCGAGTCTCCCTTGGCGTGCCCTCCTGGCCCGACGCTGACGCTTCGCAGCGCGGTCACAGCCGGTGCGCCTCCTGCGCGGTGGTCACGCCCCGGGTGTCGAAGAACCGCTTGGCGATCCCGGCCAGATGGTCGGCGTCGTAGTCGCGGTGCTGCTGCACCAGGATGACGAGGTCCGCCGCGGCGCAGGCGCCCTCCAGGTCGTCGGTCCGCGGCACGTCCCACGACGAGACGTACGGGTCGTGGAAGCTCACCTGAGCGCCGAGCGACATGAGGTGGCGGGCCAGCGGGGTGGCCGGCGACTCGCGCTGGTCGGCGATGTTCGGCTTGTACGTCACGCCGAGCAGCAGGATCGACGCCCCGCGCATGGCCTGGCCGTCGGCGTTGAGCAGGTTCTGCGCGCGCCGGGCCACGTACGCCGGCATGGTCGCGTTGATCTCCTGGGCCAGCTCCACGAAGCGGAACGGGTAGCCGAGCTTGCTGCGCACGTTGTGGCTCAGGTAGTTCGGGTCGATCGGGATGCAGTGCCCGCCGACGCCCGGCCCCGGATAGAACGCCTGGAACCCGAACGGCTTGGTGGAGGCGGCGCGGATCACGTCCCACAGGTCGATGTCGAGCTCGTGGCAGAACCGGGCCATCTCGTTGACCAGGGCGATGTTCACGTGCCGGTAGGTGTTCTCGAGCAGCTTCGCGGTCTCCGCCTCGCGGGTGCCCCGGGTGCGGATCACCGTCTCGACGAACCGGCCGTAGAACTCCACCGCCCGGTCGGCGCACGCCCGGCTCAGCCCGCCGACCACCTTCGGGGTGTTGTGCGCGCCGTACTGCTCGTTGCCCGGGTCGATCCGCTCCGGTGAGAACGCCAGGTGGAAGTCGGCGCCGGCGACCAGCCCGGACAGCTCCTCCAGCCGCGGCCGGACCAGTTCCTCGGTGGTGCCCGGGTAGGTGGTCGACTCGAGCACGACCAGCATGCCGGGCCGTAGGTTGCGGCCGATCGCCTCGGTGGCACCGATCACCGCCCGCATGTCCGGACCGTCCCCTTCGGACAGTGGCGTGGGCACGCAGATGACTGCGGTCCGCGCGGTGCTGATCAACGTCTCGTCGGTGGTGGTCCGGAATCCGGCGGCCAGCATCTCCGCGATGTCGGCGTCGCTGAGGTCGTCGACGTGCGAGCGGCCGGCCGCGAGCGAGTCCACCACGCCCGTGTTGACGTCGAAGCCGAGCACGGACATGCCGGCCCGGGTGGCCTGCTGGGCCAGCGGCAGGCCCACGTAACCGAGGCCGAGGATGACGACGTCACAGCTCAAGGGAGTTCTCCTTAGTCCGGTTGAGGGTGGCGGCGGGCTGATAGGACGGGCGGGCGGTGCTGCCCTGGGCCGGCACCCGGTCGGTGGCGGCCGCCCGCGCGGCCCGGGTGACCGGGATGTGCGGTACGGCGATCGGTGTGGTCGCCGGCCGGGGCTGGGCCAGCTCGAACGGCCCGGAGAACGGCAGGAAGGCCGGCAGGAACTCGGTGAGCAGCGCGGCCTGCAGGGCGGCGGCATCGGCGTCGGAGTCGGTGTCGTTCAGGCAGAACGCGTCCAGGTGCCGGTTGTGCAGCAGCCGGGCGAGCCGGAACGGGGTTCGCGGGTCGGCCAGGTCGGTGTACATGTAGCGGATCTCGCCCGGTGCGGCCCGCCCGGTCAGGTACGCGTAGTACTGCTGCAGCGAGGACAGCAGCGAGATGTCGTCCGGGTGCCGGAACTGGTGGCTCGCGGTGGTCTCGACGTGCTCGGCGAACCGCTGCTCGATCTCGGCGATGACGCTGCGCTTGGACGGGTGCGGGGTGTGCAGCATCTTGCGGGTCAGCACCCGCCCGAACGCCTCCTGGATGAGCCGCCGGTTGTTCTTGCCGGCCGAGTTCACCGGTGCGTCGTCGGGCGTCCGCGGCGCCGAGTCGACCAGCGCGGTGGACGGGAAGAACCGGGTCAGCCCGCCCGGGGTGAAGAACATGGTGGGCGACACCGGCCGGGCCAGGAAAACGTCGTCGTTGAGGTACAGGAAGTGCTCGGCCAGCCCGTCGATCCGGTGCAGCCGGGATTCGATGGCCTGCGAGTTGAAGGTGGGCAGCCGCCCGGTGTCACCGAACACCTCGCTGTGGCCGACCACGGTCACGTGCGGATAGTCGGTGTCCAGCCAGGCCGGCACCTGGTTGTCGGTGACCAGGAAGATCCGGCGTACCCAGGGGGCGAAGCAGTGCAGCGCCCGCATCGAGTACCGCAACTCGTCCCGGCAGGCGAACCGGGAGCTGTTGGCGGTCTGCCCGTTGACGCCGGACACCCAGGTGTTGTCGCCCAGGGCCCGGGCCTTGCGCTCGAGCCAGGCCGGGTCCGAGCCGTCCACCCAGGTGTAGACCACGTCGATCGGAAAGGTGATCCGGTCCGGCGCGCCGAGCGTGAACACCTCCCGGGTCCGGTACTCCGCGGTGTCGTGCGGCGACGCGAACTCGCTCAGCACCGGCTCGGTCGCGGCCACCACCGGCTCGTCGGCCGGGATCACGTCGGCCACCGGGTTGCTGCGCGGGCCGGCCAGGGTGCCGTCCCGGTGCTGCCAGAACTCGATCTCGCAGCCGTACTCGGTGCCCAGCTCCCAGCGCCGCTGCGAGTCGGTGACCGGGCGGCTGATCCGCAGCACGCCGCCCTGTGGGCGCTCCACCACGCCGAGGCCGGTCACCAGCGCCTCCACCCGATCGCGGTCGCGGGCGTCGACCGCCACCGCGGTGTGCGTGAGCGACTTCGCCGGCACCCGGAACCAGTCGATCCCGGCCACGTCCAGCGCGGTCACCACCCGGTCGACGTTGTGCCGGCGTACGGTGGCCGGGCTCGCCGTGTCGTCGATCTCGGCATCCCGGTGGTGCACCGGTCTCGGCACCAGCGGCACCCAGGCGCAGGCGCTGGCGAGCCGGCGGTCCGGTGCCACCCGCGGCAGGACGTTGCGCCGCACCGAGGTGAGGATGCGCCGCCGGACCGGCCAGGGTGCGATTCGCATGATCCGTCGCACGGGCACGCCGTCGTCCTTCCGCTCCACGTGTCCCTCAACGCCAGGGGGCATGGGAGGTTGCGGTCGATTCGTTCGATAGGAACCTGTTAGAAGCGGTATACGCGATCTGCGGCTTTCGTGAAGACCCTTTCAGAAGACTCAACCCCTACGGGGAAGCTCAGGGTTACGGCCGATGCCCGGCCTTGCGCCGGAGAGGCATCGTGGAGTCATGGGCAAAGGCATCGCATATCTGATCGCTCTGATCGCCGGCGTCGTGGTCGTCGGCTGGGTCGCCGTCCAGGTGCTCCAGGTCCTGCTCGGCTCGCTGTCGTACCTGATCGTGGGCGCGCTGGTGGTCGGCGGCGGGGTGTACCTCTACAGCAAGGCCAAGAAAAACCTGGCACCTGGTACGCGCACCCAGCGGCGCATCGAGGCGGCTACCAAGACCTATCGGATGCGCAACTGAGCAGGCCGGCTCTGCTTCGCTCCGCGGCGATCACCTGATGCACCGGTGAGTCAGCGCACCGGGCACAGCGACCGCACACCCCGCGGCCGATGCGCCCGGCACCCTGACTCACCGGCGGCGATCGCGAGGATAGGCTGGGATGCGTGTTCGACAACCTGAGTGACCGCCTGAACGGGATCTTCACCAAGCTCCGCGGCAAGGGGAAGCTGACCGACGCCGACATCGACGCCACCGCACGCGAGATCCGGCTTGCGCTGCTGGAGGCGGACGTCGCGCTGCCCGTCGTCAAGGCGTTCATCTTCAGCCTCAAGGAGCGGGCCCGCGGCGCCGAGGTCTCCCAGGCGCTGAACCCGGCGCAGCAGATCATCAAGATCGTCCACGAGGAGCTGATCAACGTCCTCGGCGGCGACGGGCGGCGCCTGCAGTTCGCCAAGCAGCCGCCGACCGTGATCATGCTCGCCGGCCTGCAGGGTTCCGGTAAGACCACGCTGGCCGGCAAGCTGGCCCGCTGGCTCAAGGGCCAGGGTCACCAGCCGCTGCTGGTCGCCGCCGACCTGCAGCGTCCCAACGCCGTCGGGCAGCTGCAGGTGCTCGGTGGCCGGGCCCAGGTCGAGGTGTACGCCCCGCAGCCCGGCAACGGCGTCGGCGACCCGGTGCAGGTGGCGCGGGACTCGATCGAGCACGCCCGGCGGCAGATGCGCGACGTGGTCATCGTCGACCCGGCGGGTCGGCTCGGTATCGACGCGGAGATGATGGCGCAGGCCGCGTCGATCCGCGACGCGGTACGGCCCGACGAGGTCATCTTCGTCATCGACGCGATGGTCGGCCAGGACGC
>DASSAL010000270.1:0-18662 GCA_035685405.1 Actinoplanes sp.
GGGTGTTCGAGGGCCGGGAGCGCGACTTCGCCCGTCTGCTGCCCGAGCTGGGGCCGGTCGACGCGGCCGGTGACGTGCGCCGGGGCCATCTGTTCGAGTCGGTGGCCGCCCTGTTCGGCCGGCTCGCCGAGGATCAGCCGCTGGTCCTGGTCCTGGAGGACCTGCACTGGGCGGACCGGTCGACCCGTGACCTGATCGCCTTCCTGCTGCGCTCGGCCCGGCTGCCGCACCTGCTGCTGATCGGCACGTACCGCACCGACGAACTGCACCGCGGCCATCCGCTGCGCCCGTTCCTGGCCGAGCTCGACCGGGTCCGCGGCGTGCACCGGATGGAGCTCGACCGGCTGGACCGCGACGGCACCGCCGAGATGCTCACCCATCTGCTTCCCGCCGAGCCCGAGCCGGTCACCGTCGAGACCATCTACGAGCGTGCCCAGGGCATCCCGTTCTTCATCGAGCAGTTCGCCGCCTCCGGCGACGAGTGCGGCGACATCCCGGACAATCTGCGGGATCTGCTGTTGTCCCGGGTCGATCAGCTGCCCGAGCCGGCCCAGCGGGTGCTGCGGGTGGCGGCGGTGGGCGGCACGAAGTTCGGTCATGAGCTGCTCACCCGGGTGGCCGGCATGAGCGAGGCGGAGCTGGAGTCCGCGCTGCGCGCCGTGGTGGCCGTGCAGCTGATCGTGGTGGATCCGGCCGGTGGATACGAGTTTCGGCACGCGCTGGTCCGCGAGGCGGTGCACGACGACCTGCTGCCCGGCGAACACGCTCGGCTGCACGCCCGGTATGCCGAGGTGGTGGAGGCCGAGCCCGGTCTGGTCGCGATGGGCCGCGCGCCGGCTGAGATCGCGCACCACTGGCACGCCGCCAACGTGCACCCGAAGGCGCTGGTGGCGGCCCGCCGGGCGGCCGACGACGCGGGCCGGCGATACGCGTACGGCGAGCAGGCCCGGCTGCTCGACCGGGTGCTGGAGCTGTGGGAGCAGGTGCCGGACGCGAGCGACCTGCTCGGCACCGGCCACCTCGACCTGCTCGAGGAGGCGGCGCTGGTGGCCATCGACGCGGGCGAGAACATGCGCGCGATGAGCCTGACCAAACACGCGCTGGCCGACCTGGACGCCGAAGCCGAGCCGTTGCGCGCGGCCCGCCTGCTGGTGCGCCGGGCCAAGCTGCTGCAGAACGCGGGCAAGAGCGACGGCGCCGCCGAGGCGCGGGAGGCATACCGGCTGCTGCAGCGGGTGCCGCACAGCTCGGAGAGCGTGCTGTTGCTGGCCGATGTGGCATACGCGCTGTCCGGCGTGGAGAACGACCTGGGCGGCCGGATCGCCCAGGAGGCGGTGCGGGCGGCGGCCCAGCTGGACGACGCCGGCGCGCAGGTGTCCGCGACCATCACCTACAGCCAGGTCTGCGCCGGTCGCATCTCGGTGGACGATGCGCTGCCGCTGGTGCGCGAGGCGGCCGCCACCGCCCGACGGAACGGTGACCTGCCCAATCTGGCCCACGCGCTGGTGAACATCTCCGACGGCCTGTTCGAGCTGGGCCGGTACGAGGAGTCCGCGGACGCCGCATGGGAGGGTGTGCCGAACGCCGACCGGGTCGGGGTGAGCCGCACCACCGGGGTGTTCCTGCTGGCCAACTACGCCGAGGCGCTGATCGCCCTGGGCCGCTGGGACGAGGCGGACGCCCGGCTGGCCGAGGCGTTCCGGCTCGACCCGCCCGGCACCCTGGCGCTGCCCGCGCTGCGGTTGCGGGCCCGGCTGCGGCTGTTCCGCGGCCACGAGGGCGCCGACCGCCTGGTGACCCGCGCGCTGACCTTCCTGGGCCGGCCCTACCTGCACGAGGAGAACCGGCTCAACCTGCTGGAGTTGCGGGTGCTCGCCGCATTGCAGGCCGGCGACGACGCGTCGCTGCGGGCCGCGGCGAAGGCCGCGGTGTCCGAGCCGCAGGCCACCGAGCGCCCGCGGTACGGCTGGCCGGCGGTGGCCGCCGCGGCGACCGCCGCGGACCGCCTGGAGGACGACGACCTGCGCGCCCAGATCGCCGCGCTGGCCAAGCGGATTCCCGCGGACCGTGCCGCCGACCGGGCCCACGCCGCCCAGGTGGCCGCCACCCTGCAGCGCAGCCTGCCGCTCTGGCAGCTGGCGGTGGCCGAGTGGCGCACCGACGGCCAGCGACATCCGCTCGCGTCCGCCCTGCTCGGCATGGCTGCAGCGGCGGCCGCGGCGGGTGAGCGCAGCGTGGCCGCCGAGCCGATCGAGGAGGCCGCCGCGATCGCCGACGAACTCGGTGCCACCCCGTTGATCGAGTCCGCGACGACGCTCGCCCAGCGGCTCGGGCTGCGGCCGACCGGGCACGCCACCACGGCCGAAGGGCTGACCGCCCGGGAACGCGAGGTGCTCCGGCTGGTCGCCGAGGGGCACAGCAACGGCCGGATCGCCGAGCGGCTCTACATCTCACCGAAGACGGCCAGCGTGCACGTGTCGCGCATCATCGCCAAGCTCGATGTGGGCAACCGGGTGGAGGCCGCTGCGGTGGCCCGCCGGCTGGGGCTCCTGGACGACTAGAACCTGGAAGCCACGCTGGGACACATCCGGCACAGTGGCCACCGCCACAGTCGCAAGGGCGATAAACCAGAGGTGCGGCCGGTGTCGATCTCGTTATGCTGGCCGCGGTTGTGCCGCGTGCGTGAGAAGGACGCACGAATCAAGGCCCCGGGCGGTTGAGTCCGAGCGGCCGGCCCGACCTTCGCGCACAGACTGACGCCGCGTGCCCGCCGGTGTGCGGCTGACCGGCGTTGCCCGCCAGTTCCGTCCAGGAGATTCTTGTGAACACTCAACCGGCCGCGACGTCCGACAGGCTCGACGCCACCGTCCTGAAGGTCGCCGGGGTCGTCGTCCTCGGCGCGATCATGTCGATCCTGGACGTGACGGTGGTCAGTGTCGCGCTGCCGACGTTCCAGACCGAGTTCGACGCCTCGTACGCCGAGGTCGCCTGGACCATGACCGGATACACGCTGGCGCTGGCCACGGTGATCCCGCTGACCGGATGGGCCGCCGACCGGTTCGGCACCAAGCGGCTCTACATGGCCGCCCTGGTGTTGTTCACGCTCGGCTCCGCGCTGTGCGCCACCGCCGACTCGATCGGCCAGCTGGTCGGCTATCGGGTGCTGCAGGGCCTGGGCGGCGGCATGCTGATGCCGCTGGGCATGACGATCATGACGCGGGCGGCCGGACCGCACCGGATCGGCCGGCTGATGGCGGTGCTCGGCATCCCGATGCTGCTCGGCCCGATCGGCGGCCCGATCCTGGGCGGCTGGCTGATCGACGTCGCCAGTTGGCACTGGATTTTCCTGATCAACCTGCCGATCGGCGCCATCGCACTGATCTACGCGGCGTGGGCGCTCGACAAGGACAGCCCGGAGCCGTCCGAGTCGTTCGACTTCCTCGGCATGCTGATGCTCTCGCCCGGTCTGGCGCTGTTCCTGTACGGCGTCTCGTCGCTGCCCGAGGCCGGCACCTTCGCCGACACCGAGGTGTGGCTGCCGATGCTCGGCGGCGGCCTGCTGGTGGTGGCGTTCGTGCTCTACTCGTTCAAGCCGAAGCATCCACTGCTCGACCTGCGGCTGCTGCGCGACCGGAACCTGACCGTCGCGTCCATCACGCTGGCCGTGTTCACCGTCGCGTTCATGGGCGCCGGCCTGCTGTTCCCGAGCTACTTCTTGCAGGTGCGCGGCGAGTCGACGCTGGACGCGGGCCTGCTGATGGCCCCGCAGGGCCTCGGTGCGATGGTCACCATGCCGATCGCCGGCATGCTCGCCGACCGGATCCCGGTGGGCCGGACGGTGCCGTTCGCGCTGGCCCTGATGGCGACCGGTTTCTTCACGTTCACCCAGGTCGGCACGGACACCTCGTACGTGCTGCTGTGCGGCTCGCTGTTCGTGATGGGCCTCGGCATGGGCGGCACCATGATGCCGATCATGACGTCGGCGCTGAAGACGCTCACCCACCACGAGGTGGCGCGCGGCTCGACGCTGCTGAACATCCTGCAGCAGATCGCCGGGTCGGTCGGTTCGGCCACCATGTCGGTGATCCTGACCAACGAGCTGATCGAGTCCCCGGCCATTCCGGGCGCCGTCAACCCGGAGACCGGCGCCCCGGTCACCGAGGCCGGGCTGGCGATCGCGGTGCAGCAGAACCCGGCGCTGGCGCAGGAGTTCCCGGTCGACCCGAGCATCCTGGAGCGCGGCCTGGAGTTCGTGGCAAACGCGTTCTCGACCACGTTCTGGGTGGGGTTCGTGCTGATTCTGGTGACGTTCATCCCGGCGTTCTTCCTGCCGCGCAAGCGCCAGCCGAGCAAGCTGAGTGAAGAGGGGCAGGAGGAGCTGGCCACCCCGGTGGTCATCCACTGACCCGGGCCCGCGTCGACCCCGTCCGGGCGGCTGCGCCGCGGGTCGGGCGGGGTGCGCCGACGGCTGGGCGGGTGCGCCGCGCGCGGGACGAATGCGCCGCAGGCCGGACGGATCGGCGGCGCCGCAGCCGCGGCGGGTGCGCCGCCGAGGGTTGAGTGGGCGCGCGGGCCGGGTGTGGCACCCGGGGTCGGTGTGGGCACCAGTCCGGTGTGGGCACCGGCCGGTGTGTGTAGGCGCAAGGGCCGGGTGTGGGCGAGCGGGCGGAGTGTGTGGCGCGCGGGCCGGATGCGGGCGCGCGCGGGTCGGATGTGGGCGCGCGGGTCGGATGTGGGCGCGTGGGCCGGGGTGTGTGGTGCGCGCAGGCCCGGCCGGTCCGCTCAGCGGCCGGGGCCCAGAGGTGGGCCGCCGACCGCCCGAGCTCAGCGGCGCGCTTCGAGGGCCTGCTGGTAGAGCCGTCCGGCCCGGTACGACGACCGCACCAGCGGCCCGCTCATCACCCCGGCGAAGCCGATCTGCTCGGCCTCCTCGCGCAGCTCGACGAACTCCTCGGGCTTCACCCAGCGCTCCACCGGGTGGTGGCGCGGCGACGGGCGCAGGTATTGCGTGATGGTGACCAGCTCGCAGCCGGCCGCATGCAGGTCGCGCAGCGCCTGGGAGACCTCGGACCGCTCCTCGCCCATCCCCAGGATCAGGTTGCTCTTGGTGACCAGGCCGGCCGCGCGGGCGGCGGTCAGCACGCCGAGGGAACGTTCGTACCGGAAACCGGGGCGGATCCGCTTGAAGATCCGCGGCACCGTCTCGACGTTGTGCGCCAGCACCTCGGGGACGGCGCCGAACACCTCGGCCAGCTGAACCGGATCGGCGTTGAAGTCGGGGATCAGCAGCTCGACGCCGCAGCCGGGCTGCAACTTGTGGATCTGGCGGACCGTCTCGGCGTACAGCCAGGCACCGCCGTCCGGCAGGTCGTCACGGGCGACGCCGGTGACGGTGGCGTACCGAAGGCCCATGGTGGCCACCGACTCGCCGACCCGGCGCGGCTCGTCGGCGTCGAACTCGGCCGGCTTGCCGGTGTCGATCTGGCAGAAGTCGCAGCGGCGGGTGCACTGGTCGCCGCCGATCAGGAAGGTGGCCTCGCGATCTTCCCAGCACTCGTAGATGTTCGGACAGCCGGCCTCCTGACAGACCGTGTGCAGACCCTCCTTCTGCACCAGCCCGCGCATGTGCGTGTACTCCGGGCCCATCTTAGCCTTGACCTTGATCCACGGCGGCTTCCGCTCGATCGGAGTCTCGGCGTTGCGCGCTTCGATGCGCAGCATGCGGCGGCCCTCGGGAGCAATAGTCACGATCCTGAGGTTACGCCGAAACGGCCGTCCGGCGGCGATCGGGCGACGAGGCTCACGTGGCGGGTGCTGTGAGTGCCCTCACGTGACACCGGCGAATCGGGTTTGCGGCGCGGCGAAGCGCTGTTAACGTCCCGTCCACGGCAGTGACGGAACCAAGTAACCCCCGACCACGCCGGCACAGAGAGCCACCGGCAGCTGGAAAGGTGGCCCGGCGCCGGGGCGCGAAGACACTCCCGAGCCGAGAGCAACACCAAGAGGCGCCCGCAACGACGGCGGGCGTGAAGGTGCGGTGGCACCGCGAGGATCCCGCTCGCCCGCACCTCCCTGGGGCCGCGTTGCAGTCATCAGAGGAGGTCGACGCCATGCAGCGCATCCTCTCCACCGAACTCGCCGCCCACCTCGGCCACACCGTCACGGTCGCCGGCTGGGTGCACCGCCGCCGGCTGCTCAAGTCGGTCGGATTCCTCATCGTGCGTGACGCCGCGGGCTTCACCCAGGTCGTCGCCGCCCCGGCCGCGCTGGCGGAACTCACCGAGGAGAGCGTCGTCGCGGTGACCGGCACGGCGACCGCCAGCGACCAGGCGCCGGCCGGGGCCGAGCTGACCGCGCCGCTGATCCGGGTGCTCAGCGAGGTCTCCGTACCGCTGCCGGTCGAACTTCATCGCCCCACGCCCACCGCGACCCTGCCCACCCAGCTGGACCATGCCGCGCTCGCCCTGCGGCACCCGGCGCGCGCCCGCACCCTGCGGGTGGCCGCCGCGGCGACCGCGGGCTTCCGGGCGGCGCTGGAACGGCAGCGGTTCGTCGAGATCCACACGCCCAAGATCGTCGCCTCGGCCACCGAGTCCGGCGCGAACGTGTTCCGGCTCGACTGGTTCGGCCGGCCGGCGTACCTGGCCCAGTCGCCGCAGTTCTACAAGCAGCTGATGGTCGGCGTGTTCGAGCGGGTGTACGAGGTCGGCCCGGTGTTCCGGGCCGAGCCGCACGACACCGCCCGGCATCTGGCGCAGTACACGTCGCTGGACGCCGAGCTGGGCTTCATCTCCGACCATCGGGACGTGATGGCGGTGCTGACCTCGGTGCTGGCCGGCATGGCGGAAGCGGTCGCCCCGTACGCGCCGCTGGACGTGCCGGCCGAGATCCCGGCCGTGCCGTTCGCCGAGGCGCTGCGGATCGCCGGCGCGCCGGACGACGAGCCCGACCTGGCGCCCGCCCACGAGCGCGCGATGGGGGAGTGGGCGCGCCGCGAACACGGCTCCGAGTTCGTCTACGTGACCGGCTTCCCGATGGCGAAGCGCCCGTTCTACACCCATCCGGACCCGGCCGACCCGCGCTACTCGAACGGCTTCGACCTGCTGTTCCGCGGCATGGAGCTGGTCACCGGCGGGCAGCGGCTGCACCGGTACGCCGACTACGTGACCGCGCTGCACGGCGACCTGGCACCGTACGCCGGATACCTGGACGGCTTCCGCTACGGCCTGCCGCCGCACGGCGGTTTCGCGATCGGCCTGGAACGCTTCGTCGCCCGCCTGCTCGGCGCCGCCAACATCCGCGAGGTGACGGCCTTCCCGCGCGACCTGCACCGGTTGACTCCGTGACGGGTCGGCGGCGGCTGGTCAGACCAGCAGCGCGATGACCACGGCGACCACGATGACCACGGGGATCACCGTCATGCTGATGAAGATCCACCAGGCGCTGGGGTGAGCGAAGTTCAGCGCCACCCCGCCGCCCTTCCTGGGCACGAAGACGCGCTTGTCGGCCGGATTCCGGTACAGCGCCATGCTCAAGCGCCGATCAGCGTGGGCAGGTGGCGCTCCACCACCGGCAGCACGTCGGCCACGGTCACCGGGCGGCCGAGTTCGGCGGTCAGCGAGGTGACGCCGGCGTCGCGGATACCGCACGGCACGAACCGGTCGTAGTGGGACAGGTCGCAGTCGCAGTTGAGCGCGAAGCCGTGCTGCGTGACGCCGCGGGAGACGCGGATGCCGATCGCGGCGATCTTGCGGTCCGGGCCACGGTCGTCGGCGCGCACCCAGGCGCCGCTGCGACCCTCGACCCGGTCGGTGGGCACGCCGAACTCGGCGCACACGTCGATCAGCATCTGCTCGGTGCGGCGTACGTACGCCACCACGTCGATCGGGTCCGGCAGCCGCAGGATCGGATAGCCGACCAGCTGGCCGGGGCCATGCCAGGTGATCTTGCCACCGCGGTCCACATCCACCACCGGGGTGCCGTCGACCGGGCGGTCGGCCGGTTCGGTCCGCTTGCCGGCGGTGAAGACGCTGGGGTGTTCCAGCAGCAGGATGGTGTCCGGCTGGGCGCCGGTCGCCACCGCGTCGTGGATGCGCTTCTGTTCCGCCCAGGCATGCAGGTAGTCGACGAGACCCGGGCGGAGCACGGTGAGCGTTGGGCTGGTCACGGTGCCAGCGTAGTCCGGGCATCGTCCGGGCCGGAAACCCGTCAGCCGTCGGCGGCCATCGGGTCCACGCCCGGCCGGATCCGCCAGAGCAGCACGTCGCCGACCCGTTCCGGCGGCCCGAGCAACTCCCGGGCGGTGATCTCGACGGCGGCCCGGAAGTCCGGCCCGGCGGCCCCGGTGATCCGGTCGGCCAGGAACACCGCGCGGATGTCCCAGTATTCGAAGTCCAGGCGGGCCTGGCCCCGGTCCGCGTCGGTGATCTCGGCGACGTATCCCCAGCGGGCGGCGCGCAGGAACAGCCAGTCGGTCCGCCGCCACGGGGCGCCGATCCGGCCGGTGCCGTTGCGGCCGCCGGGTCCGAGGAAGTAGCCGTCCGGGATGCGGAACTGCGGTCCGCCGCGGGCCATCGAGTACGCCTGCCAGCGTTGCGCGTCGGCGGACGCGTTGTTGGCGAACGGCAGCGCGCTCAGGACGCCGTTCTCCGGCACGTGGTCGCGCCAGGTGCCGTCGGCGATGAAGTCCGGCTCCGGGGCCCGGGTGGTGGTGAGCAGCGGCAGCGGGAACAGCGGCACCAGCGCGGCCGCGAACGCCGCGGTGAATGCCGTCCGCAGCCCGGCCGAGCTGTCCGCCGGCACCCGGTCCGCAGCGATCGCCAGCACCACGCCGAAAACCCCGACGAGCACCAGCGCGAACCTGGCCGGCAGGGCTGAGTCGAACAACGGCAGGTAAGCCAGCGCCGCGTACGGCAGGGGAATGGGGGTTTCGATCTCAAGGACCTGCAGCCGCGGTCCCCAGGACAGCACCATGAACACCGCACCGGTGACGATCAGCGCGCGCAGCGTGGCCCGGCGTCCCGGGTCGGACCGCTTCCACACCACCATCAGCGAAGCGATCACCAGGGCGACCAGCGGCAGCCCGAAGAACGAGGTCTCCTCGGTCGGGTTCGGCGCCAGGAACGAGCTGTCCAGCCCGGCCCAGCCGGCCAGCGTCCGGCTCGAGTAGCTCAGGTAGGCGGCCACGTCCTCGACGTAGTGCCGCTGGTTGAAGCCGGTGCCGGAGAACGACTGCGGGCCGGCGAAGTGCATGTAGAGCGGGTACGCGAGCAGCGCGCCGGACACCACCGCGGTGACCGCGAGGCCCTTGAGCACCGTCGGCAGTGCGGCCCGCGCCTCGGCCCGGGTGGCCCGGGCGAGCGCCCAGGTGCCCAGGAAGACGCCGGCGGCCAGGGCGGTGAAGAACAGCCCTTCCGCGGCGATCGAGAATCCGATCGCGACGAGCAGGCCGAGGACCGCGCCGTTGCGCAGCCAGCGGCCCGGCTCCGGCAGCTTGAGCACCCACCACAGCACCACCGGCGCGACCCAGCCGGCCGACCAGTTCAGGTGACCGTTGGCGTGCGAGACGAAGCCCGGCGCGAACCCGCAGAACAGGCCGATGACGGCGGCCGGGAGGTGGCGCCGGGTGACGTACCGGCGCAGGAACAGGGACCAGGCGAAGGCGCCGCCGGCCAGGTTTGCGGTGAGGATGACCGCGAAGCTGACCTGCGGTCCGAGCAGATGGCTGAGCGGCGCGAACAGCACGATGTACACCGTGATCGAGGTGTTCATCGCCAGGTTGACGCCCAGCGGCGCGTTCAGCAGTTCGGTGAAGTAGGGGTCGGCGCCGTGGGTCAGCACGTACCAGCCGTAACCCAGCAGCCATTCGAAGAAGGCCTGGTCGCCGGCGTTTTGCTGGAGCACCCGACCGTACGGGTCCCGCCACAGGCCGTTGGTCACGTACAGGGCCACGCCGAGATACAGCGCCGCGACCAGCACGGCGTTCCGCCACGCCCGGCGGGTGCGCGGGGCAGCCGAGGGTTCGGCCGGCGGATCGTCTGGTGCGGCTGCGGTGGCCGGGGCGGCGACGGACATCAGCCGCAGGTTAGCAAGGAGCCGCCCATGCCGGGCCGGGCTGGGCGGCGGTTCGAGGCGTGTCCAGGCGCAGGGTGCCGGAAGCCGCGGCTACCGGGCCGGGCTGGGCGCCGGCTCGAGTGCGGCCCGCAATGCCGACTCCAGGGTCGGGTGCGCCCACCGGAAGCCGGCCCGGGCCAGCACCCCCGGCATCACGCGCTGGCTCTTCAGCGCCTCGCCGGCGAACCCGCCGAGCACCACCTGCAACGCGAATCCGGGGATCGGCATCACCGTCGGCCGGTGCAACAGCTGCCCGAACATCTCGGTGAAGGTGGCGTTGGTGACCGGGTCGGGGCCGACCACGTTCACCGGTCCGGCGAGGTCGTCGCGCTCCAGCAGGAACTCGACCGCGTCCAGCCAGTCGGCCAATGCGATCCACGGCAGCCACTGCCGGCCGCCGCCGAGCTTGCCGCCGATGCCCAGCCGGAACGGCAGCATCTGCGGCTTGAGCAACCCACCGTCGGCGGACAGCGGCAGCCCGGTGCGCATCAGGACCACCCGGGTGCCGGCGTCCTCGGCCGGGCGGGCGGCGGCTTCCCAGACCCGGCACACGTCGGCCAGGAAATCCTTGCCGGCCGGCGCCTCCTCGGTGACCCGCCGGTCGCCGGTGTCGCCGTACCACCCGACCGCCGAGCCCTGCAGCATGGTTCGCGGCCGGTCGCCCGGGCTCAGCTGGGCGATCGCCCGGGCCAGCGTGCCCGTGGCGTCCACCCGGGACGAGCGGATCTGGCTCTTGTACGCGGCGGTCCAGCGCTTGTCGCCGATCCCGGCGCCGGCCAGGTTGATCACCACGTCGGCGGCCGCGACCAGCGCCGGGTCGAGTTCACCGTGCGACGGCTGCCAGGGCGCCTCGTCGGCGGCCTGGCTGGGCCGCCGCACCAGCCGGGTGACGTCGTGACCGGCGCCGCGCAGCCGGTCGGCCAGCCGGGTGCCGAGGAAACCGGACGCGCCGGCCATCAGGATCCGCATGGATCCTTCCTTCCCGAACCCGAACCCGTTCAAAACCCGCCCGCCCCCGCACGGAACACCGCGGCCCCTGGGGGCGGAAATCCCGCCGAGCCGGAGGCGAGGCCAATAAGCTCAGCCCAGACCGAGGTCGCCGTCGAAGAGGCCGGCCTCCAGGCGCTGCTTGATGGTCACCAGGAAGCGGGCGGCGTCCGCGCCGTCCACGATCCGGTGGTCGTAGCTCAGCGCCAGGTACACCATCGACCGGGGCACGATCAGCTCGCCCAGGTCCTCGTCCTCGACCACCACCGCGCGCTTGACCACCGCGCCGGTGCCCAGGATGCCGACCTGCGGCTGGTTGATGATCGGCGTGTCGAACAGCGCGCCGCGGCTGCCGGTGTTGGTCAGCGTGAACGTGCCGCCGGACAGCTCGTCCGGGCTGATCTTGTTGTTCCGGGTCCGCTCCGCGACGTCGGCGATCCGCTTGGCCAGGCCGGCCAGGTTCAGGTCACCGGCGTCTCGGATCACCGGGACGACCAGGCCCTTCGGGGTGTCCACCGCGATGCCGAGGTGCTCGGCGTCGTGGTAGGTGACCGTGCCCGCCTCCACGTCGATCGACGAGTTGACCACCGGGTGCTCGCGCAGTGCCTCGACCGTCGTCAGGGCGAAGAACGGCAGGAAGCTCAGCTTCACGCCGTGCCTGGCCTGGAAGTCGGCCTTGGCCCGGTTGCGCAACTGGGCGATCCGGGTGACGTCCACCTCCACCACGGTGGTGAGCTGCGCCGAGACCTGCAGCGACTCCACCATGCGACGGGCGATGGTGGCCCGGATCCGGGTCAGCTTCTCGGTGCGGCCGCGCAGCGGGCTGGACGCCGGCTTGGCAGCGGCCGAGGCGGCCTGGCCGGACGGCGCGGCGGCCGCGGCGGGCCGAGCCGCCTCCGCCTTGTCCGCGGCCGCCTTGTCCGCCGCCTCGATGACGTCCTGCTTGCGAATCCGGCCGCCGACGCCGGTGCCGGTCAGCGTGGAGAGGTCGACCCCCTTCTCGGCGGCCAGCTTGCGGACCAGCGGCGTGACGTACCCGGCGTCGCCGGCCCCGCCGTTGCCCCGCACCTGCTCGGCGGCCGGCCCGGAGGGCGTCGGCGCGGCCGGCTCGGCCTGGCGCTGCGCCGCCTGCGGGTCCTGTGCGGTCTCGGCCTCCGGGGCCGGGCTGGCGTACGACTCACCGGCCGGTGCCAGATCGGGGGCCGGAGCGGTCTCCACCTTCGGCGCCTCCTCCTGCTGGGCCTCCTGCTTCGGCTGCTCCTGCTGCGGGGCGGCCTGCTCCTGCTGCGGGGGAGCGGCCTGCTGCGGCGCCGGCGCCGACTGCTGCGGTGCGGACCCGCCGGACGACGGCGTGCCGATGATCGCCAGCTCGGCGCCGACGTCGGCGGTCTCGTCCTCCGGCACCTTGATCTCCAGCACGGTGCCGGCCACCGGCGACGGGATCTCGGTGTCCACCTTGTCGGTGGAGACCTCGAGCAGCGGCTCGTCCACCTCGATGGTGTCGCCGACCTGCTTGAGCCAGCGGGTGACCGTACCCTCGGTGACGCTCTCGCCCAGCGCCGGCATCCGCACCGGAGTGCCCTCGCCGCCACCGGTCTGCGCCGCCGGCGCCTCCTGCTCGGTGGACGCATCCGAGGTGGCCGGCTGGGCCTGCTCGGGCGGCAGCGACTCCTGCCGGGCCTCCTGCTCCTCGGCCAGCGGCCGCTGCTCCTGGGCCGGCGCGGAGTCGGCCGGGGCGGATTGGGCCGGCGCGGAGTCGGCCGGGGCGGAGTCGGCCTGCTGCTCCGGGGCGGGCGCTGCGGAACCGGCGTCCTCGCCGTCGCCGGCGATCACCGCCAGCTCGGCGCCGACGTCCACGGTCTCGTCCTCAGCCACCACGATCCGGGACAGCACACCGGCGGCCGGCGACGGGATCTCCGTGTCGACCTTGTCGGTGGAGACCTCGAGCAGCGGCTCGTCGGCCTCGACCCGCTCGCCCTCCTGCTTCAGCCAGCGCGTGACGGTGCCCTCGGTGACGCTCTCACCCAGCCGCGGCATGGTGACCGATACCGGCATAACTCAGCACTCTCCTTGAATGAAGGTCGGGTCGAATCAGGCGTGCGCGTGCAGCGGTTTGCCGGCCAGCGCGAGGTGCGCCTCGCCGAGCGCCTCGGACTGGGTCGGGTGCGCGTGCACCAGCTGCGCGACCTCCTCCGGGAACGCCTCCCAGTTGTAGATCAGCTGAGCTTCGGACACCAGCTCACCCATCCGCGCGCCGACCATGTGCACGCCGACCACCGGGCCGTCGGCGACCCGGACCAGCTTGACGAAGCCCTGGGTCTTGAGAATCTGGCTCTTGCCGTTGCCGCCGAGGTTGTAGCTGTAGGTGGTGACCTTGTCGGCGCCGTACTTCTCCTTCGCCTTCGCCTCGGTGAGCCCGACCGACGCGATCTCCGGGTCGGAGTAGGTGACCCGCGGGATGCCGTCCTCGTCGATCACCGCCGGGTTGCGTCCGGCGATCTCCTCGGCCACGAAGATGCCCTGCTGGAAGCCGCGGTGGGCGAGCTGCAGGCCGGGCACGATGTCGCCGACCGCGTAGATGTTGCCGACCCCGGTGTGCAGCCGCTCGTTGGTCAGCACGAAGCCGCGGTCGAGCTTGACGCCGGCCTCCTCATACCCCAGGTCGTTGGTGGTCGGGCCGCGACCGACCGCCACCAGCAGCACCTCGGCCTCTACCGTCTCGCCGCCCTCGATGGTGGCCCGTACGCCGTTCTCGGTGTGCTCCACCTTCTCGAACGGCTTGCCGACCTTGAAGTTGATCTTCCGCTTGCGGAATGCCCGCTCGAGCGCCTTGGAGATCTCCTCGTCCTCGGCCGCGACCAGCCGCGGCAGCGCCTCGAGGATGGTCACCTCGGCGCCGAACGAGCGCCACACGCTTGCGAACTCCACGCCGATCACGCCGCCGCCGAGCACGATGGCGGAGTTCGGCACCCGGTCCAGCCGCAGCGCGTGTTCGCTGGTCAGCACCCGCTTGCCGTCCAGCTCGAGGCCGGGCAGCGTGCGTGAGTAGGAGCCGGTGGCCAGGATGACGTTGCGGCCGGTGTAGCGCTGCCCGTTCACCTCGACGGTGTCGGTGGAGACCAGCTTGCCGGCGCCCTCCACGATGGTGATCTTGTCCTGCTTGAGCAGCCCCTGCAGGCCCTTGTACAACCGGGCGACCACACCGTCCTTGTACGAGTTGACCCCGGCCATGTCGATGCCGATCAGGTCGGCCTTCACGCCGAACTGCTCGCTCTCCCGGGTCTGGTCGGCCACCTCGGCGGCGTGCAACAGCGCCTTGGTCGGGATGCATCCGCGGTGCAGGCAGGTGCCGCCGAGTTCGGCCTTGTCGATGAGCGCGACGCTCAGGTCGAGTTCGGCAGCGCGCAGCGCGGCGGCGTACCCGCCACTGCCGGCGCCCAGGATCACGATGTCGAAGGTTCCGCCGTTCGGCTGGCTCACGGTCAACTCCCTGGTCGCGTCGCTCCCACGATGGGTCACATCGAGAAACGGTCACAGTCTCGCGACCATCTTGTCACTTGTGGAGCCGATCGATGCAGTCAGGTGTCCAACGACATGCGGGTTCCGGCTACGCTTTCAGCAAACACTCTCGAGGAGGGCTTCGGTGGCCTGGTTCCGTCGGCGCAAGGACCCGGGTCGCACGATGGATCGCTCGGCGGATCGTGCCGGTCTGGAGCACCTTGCCGAGTTTGTCCGGTCACGGCGCGGTGTCGAAGGCTACATCGAGCCGCGCACCACGGTGACCGAGACGACGCTGCTGCTGGTGGCCCACGACGGCGAGTGGACCCGGCGGCGGATTGGGTCCGAGGACACGGCGCGGCGGTTCGCCCGTCAGCTGTCCATGCCGATCTACGACATCAAGCTGATGGGCTATCCGCAGCGCATGCGCGACTACAACGAGCGACTGAAGCGCCGGCCCGAGGGCTAGCCGTTGGCGGCTACGTCGTCGATCAGGGCCAGAAGGGTGCGGACCGGGACGCCGGTGCCGCCCTTGGTCAGATAGCCGGTCGGCTCGCCGGAGTGGTACGACGGCCCGGCGATGTCGATGTGCGCCCAGTCCACCCCGTCGGCGACGAACTCGCGCAGGAACACCCCGCCCTGCAGCATGTGCCCGGCCCGGTCCATGGACGCGTTCACCTGGCTGATGTCGGCCACCTCGGAGTCCATGCCCTTGCGCACGTCCTCGGGCAGCGGCATCGGCCAGGCCGGCTCGCCCACCGCGTCGCCGGCCGCGCGGACCCGTTCGCAGGTCTCGGCATGCCCCATCACGCCGGCGATCCGCTTGCCCAGCGCGATCACCTGTCCGCCGGTCAGGGTGGACGTCTCGAACAGGTAGTCGGTGCCGTCCGCGCAGGCCCGGGCGATCGCGTCGGCCAGCACCATCCGGCCCTCGGCGTCGGTGTTCAGCACCTCGACCCGCTTGCCGTTGAACATGGTGATCACGTCACCCGGCCGGTACGCCGTCCCGGAGGGCATGTTCTCCGCCATCGCCAGATAACCGGTGATCGCCACGTCCGGTTTCAGCGCGGCGACCGCGAGCATGGTGGCGCCGACCGCGGCCGCGCCGGCCATGTCCGACTTCATCTCCCACATGCCGGCCGCCGGTTTGATGCTGATCCCGCCGGTGTCGAAGGTGATGCCCTTACCGATCAGCGCCACCCGCTTCGGGCCGGCCACCCCGTCCGGCGTGTACGACAGCTTGACCAGCCGCGGCGGCGCCTCCGAACCCTGGCCGACCGCCACGATCCCGCCGTACCCCCCGGCCTTGAGCTGCTCGAAGTCGAGCACCTCGACGGCCAGGCCGGTGCCCTGCGCGGCGGCCACCACGGCGTCGGCGAACTGCGGCGGGCGCAGCTCGTTGGGCGCGGTGTTCACCCAGTCCCGGGCCAGTCGCACCGCCCGGGCCACCACCTCAGCGCGCTGCACCTCGGCCCGCGCGGCGGCGTCGCCGGCATCCGGCACGTGCACCTGGATGGCCGGCACCGGATCCCTGCGGCCCGGCTGCGGCTTGGTCTTGTAACCGGCGAACCGGTACGACCCCAGCAGCGCACCCTCGAGGATCGCCCGCAGCACGCCCGGCGCATCAGCGTCGTCCGGCAACGGCAGAGCCAGCGCCACCGTGCCGCTGCCGGCCAGCGCGCGCACCGCGGCTCCGGTGCCCCGGCGCAGGGTGTCGGCGGTCGGCGCCGAGCCGGCCGGTTCGTCACCCAGCCCGACCGCCAGCACCAGCGGCGCGCTCACCGTGCCCAGCGTGGCCAATTTGGTGACCTCGCCCGGCGAGCCGGTCGCGCCGAGCAGCGCCAGGGTGGCGGTGAGCCGGCCGTCGAACGCGGCGGCGATGCTCTCCGCGCCGGCCGCGGGCAACAGGTCGCCGTCGGAGTCGGGCTGGCTGTGCAGGCCGATCACGATGGCGTCGACGGCCAATTCGGCCGGGTCGGTGTCGACCAGGCTGAGGCTGGGCTGGGTCACTGGCGAAGCTCCGCAACGGTGAGACGGACGGCGTTGTCCCCGCGACTCTAGCTACTGCCAAGGTCACGGGTAAGTTGAGTCCATGCTGCTGCGTTCCCCCCTGCACGACCGGCATGCCGCGCTGGGCGCGAAGTTCGCCGCCTTCGGCGGTTGGGAGATGCCGCTGGAGTACGGCGGCGGCGGCGTGATCAAGGAGCACACCGCGGTGCGTACGGCGGTCGGTGTGTTCGACGTGTCGCATCTGGGCAAGGCCGGCGTGACCGGGCCGGGCGCCGCCGACTTCGTCAACTCCTGCCTCACCAACGACCTGGGCCGGATCGGGCCGGGCCGGGCGCAATACACGATGTGCTGCGACGACGCCACCGGCGGCGTGGTCGACGACCTGATCGCCTACCTGTTCTCCGCCGACGACGTGTTCCTGGTGCCGAACGCGGCCAACACCGCCGAGGTGGTGCGCCGGCTGACCGCGGCGGCGCCGGCGGGCGTCACGGTCACCGACGAGCACCGGACGTACGCGATCCTGGCGGTGCAGGGCCCCCAGTCCGCCGAGACGCTGGCCAAGCTGGGTCTGCCCACCGACCTGGCGTACATGTCGTTCCACGCCAGCGAGGAGATCGTGGTCTGCCGCACCGGCTACACCGGCGAGCACGGTTACGAGCTGGTCATCCCCTGGGACCGGGCCGGATCGACCTGGGACGCGCTGATCGACGCCGGCGTGCAGCCGTGCGGGCTGGGCGCGCGCGACACGCTGCGCACCGAGATGGGTTATCCGCTGCACGGCCAGGACCTCTCCCTGGAGATCACCCCGGTGCAGGCCCGCGCCGGCTGGGCGGTCGGCTGGTCCAAGCCGGCCTTCTGGGGCCGCGACGCGCTGCTCGAGGAAAAGACCGACGGGCCGCGGCGGACCCTGCGCGGACTGCAGCTGACCGGCCGCGGGGTGCCCCGCGGACACATGCCGGTGTACGCCGGCAGCACGCTGATCGGCGAGACCACCAGCGGCACCTTCTCCCCGACGAAGAAGACCGGCATCGCGCTGGCCCTGCTCGACACCGCGGCCGGCGTCGCCGAGGGCGACCGGGTCGAGGTGGACATCCGGGGCCGCCGGGCGGAGGCGGAGGTCGTGAAGCCGCCGTTCGTGCAGACGTCGGTCCGGTGAGCCGGTGGGTGTCACGTACGAGCAGGT
Source organism: Actinoplanes sp. (assembly GCA_035685405.1). Classification (GTDB taxonomy): domain Bacteria; phylum Actinomycetota; class Actinomycetes; order Mycobacteriales; family Micromonosporaceae; genus Actinoplanes. The sequence continues at coordinate 17,792 of DASSAL010000270.1, forward strand.
CCGCGACTGGGTGCTGGCGCTGCCCGGCACCCGGGAGGTGATGGTCGAGTCCTGGGGCCATCCCACGCTGCGGGTCGGCGACAAGATGATCGCCAGCGGCATGCCCGACTCGCCCACCATCACGGTGAAGGCGTCGAAGGAGGACCAGGCCGAGCTGATCGCGGCCGCGCCGGAGACGTACGCGGTCGCCGAGTACGTCGGCCGGTACGGCTGGGTGCGGGTCACGCTGGCGGCCGCGGACGAGGCCGAGGTGCGCCGGGTGCTCGAGGACGCCTGGCGCAGCACCGCGCCGAAGAAGCTGGTCCGAGCGTACGACTCAGGCCGGCACTAGCCCCGACCGGCGTGACCGTGGTGCGCGCCTCGATCGCGGCGCCGCCGAAGCGGTCCCGGGTCCGGCTCAGGCCAGCGCCAGCCCGACCAGCGTGACCGTGGTGCCCACCTCGATCGCGGCGCCGAGGACGTCGCCGGTGATGCCGCCGAACCGGCGTACCGCATGCCGAACCAGCAGCACCACCACCAGCACCGCGGCAGCCACCGCAGCCGGCCCCTGCCACGGACGGCCCGGCACCGCCCACACCGCACCGGCCGCGACGGCGACCGCGGATCCGGCCGCCACCGGCACCGGCACCGTGCCGGCCACCAGCGCGCCGAGCCCGTCCGGCCGGGCCGCGGGCACGCCCCGGCGGCAGGCGATCGGAGCGGCCAGCCGGCCGGTGGTCCAGGCGGCCACCGCCGCCCACGGTGTGATCGCGGCGGCCTGGATCAGTAGCGTGAGCACGATCGCGGTGACCCCGAACGGGCCGATGTCCGGTTTCCTCATCACCTCGAGCGCGGCGTCCCCGCGGTGATAGGAGCCGAGCGCGTCCACGGT
>DASSAL010000271.1:0-3556 GCA_035685405.1 Actinoplanes sp.
CCAGCCGTTCGACGTCGGCGTACGGAATGGTCAGCACGTCGCCGTCCGTACCGGCCACGGTGTCCACCGCCCAGCGGCGCAGCCCGGCCGCCCGGCCCGGCCGGACGGTGACGGTGGCCCGGCCGTTGTGCGCCACCGGGCCGGACCAGCGGGCCACGTGGCTCATCAGGTCTTCGCCGCCCGGGGGCGTGAACGCGCCGGCCCGGCCCACCGGGCGGACGTTGCCGACGATCCGGGACAGCCGGAAGCACCGGGTGGCGCGGCGGTCCCGGTCGTGGCCGACCACGTACCAGCGGCCCTGCCAGCAGACCACACCCCACGGTTCCAGCCGCCGGGTGGCCGGCTCGTCGCTCTCCGGCGCCCGGTACGCGAAGGTGACCGCCCGCCGGGCCCGGGCCGCGCCGGTCAGCGGCCCGAACGCCGGGTCGACGGTGACCACCGGCTCCACCCCGAGCGTGGCGTGCGGGTCCACCTCGACACCGGCGGCGCGCAGCTTGGCCAGACCGGAGGAGGCCGCGGCGGCCAGGCCGGCGTGCTGCCACAGCCGCGCGGCGATGCCCACGGCCGCCGCCTCGTCGGGTTCCAGCAGGATGTCCGGCAGCGCGTACTCGCGACGGGCGATCCGGTAGCCGGGCTCGTTGTCGAAGGCGTTCGGCGTACCGATCTCCAGCGGCACGCCCAGCTCGCGCAGCTCCGCCTTGTCCCGCTCGAACTTGCGCTGGAACGCCTCGTGGTCCTTCGGGTCCTCGGGATCGTGCTCGTACCCGGGCACGGTCGCGGCGATCTGCGCGGCGGTCAGGAACCGTCGCGTGGACAACAGGCAGATCACCAGATTCACCAGGCGTTCGGTGCGGGTCCGCGACACGAGAAGAAACGCTAGCAGCCCGCGCGCCGGGTCAGCCGCTCCGCGGCCGGTAGGGTCGCCGCCATGGTGCGCTGGCGGTCCGGGCGGGTGGTCGCGGTACGCCGCGAGTGGCGCGGCGCGGCGGAACTCGACGTGACGCTGGACGACGGCACCTCGGTGCGCGCGCTGGCGTACCCCGCGCTGGTCGGCCGGCCGGAACCCGGCGACCGTGTGCTGCTCAACGCCGGAGCGCTGCTGATGGGGCTGGGCACCGGCGGGTACGCCCTGGTGGTGGCGCTGCCGAACCGCCTGCCGCCGGACCCGCCCGCGGACGGCACCAGCCGCGACGCGGGCCACCTGGTAAAGGCCCGGTACACGCCGCTGCAGCCGATCGTGCTCGGCGTCGACGAGGAGGCGTCCCCGCACCGGGCGGTGATGGCCGCGGCCGCGGATCTGGCCGGCATCCCGGTGGTCACCGCCGACCTGCACTCCGCGCTGCCGGCGATCCTGGCCGGCGTCCACGCCGACCGCCCGGCCGCCCGCGTGGCGTACGTGATGAGCGACGGGGGCGCGCTGCCCGCCTGGTTCTCCCGCACGCTGGCCGGGCTGCGGGACCACCTGGCCGGCACGGTCACCACCGGGCAGGCGTTCGGCGGCGACCTGGAGGCCAGCACGGTGCACACCGGCCTGCTCGCCGCCCGGCACGTGCTGGCCGCCGACGTGGCCGTGATCAGCCAGGGACCCGGCAACCTCGGCACCGGTACGACCTGGGGCTTCTCCGGCGTGGCCGTGGGTGAGGCGGTGAACGCCGTGGCGGTGCTGGGCGGCCGGCCGGTGGGTTCGCTGCGGATCTCCACCGGCGACGCCCGCGCGCGCCACCGCGGGGTATCGCACCACTCGCTGACCGCGTACGGCCGGGTGGCCCTGGCCGCCGCCGACCTGGTCGTCCCGGACGGCCTGCCGGCCGACGTCGAGGCGGCGCTGGCGCCGCTGGCCGCACGGCACCGGATCGTGCACGTCCCGGCCGACGGCCTGGACGAGGCATTGCGGGCCGCTCCGGTGGCGCTGTCCACCATGGGCCGCGGCCTCGACCAGGACCCGCTCTATTTCCTGGCCGCCGCCGCGGCCGGCCGGCACGCGGCCGCGCTCATCCGGTGATGACCAGGTAGAGCCAGCCGGCGGCCAGGACGGCCACGACGAGCGCCAGAAGCCAGGTAGGAAAGCGGTGGCCGCCCTCCCGGTTGCGGCGGACCTCTGCGCTCAGCCGGTCCCGCCGGCGTCCGATCGGATCCTTCACGCTCACATGCTCGCGATCAGCCGCTCGACCCGCTCGTCGTACGCCCGGAACGGGTCTTTGCACAGCACCGTGCGCTGCGCCTGGTCGTTCAGCTTCAGGTGCACCCAGTCGACGGTGAAGTCGCGCCGCTTCTCCTGCGCGTGCCGGATGAACTCGCCGCGCAACCGGGCCCGGGTGGTCTGCGGCGGGGTCTCCTTGGCCTCGAAGATCTCCAGGTCGTTGGACACCCGGTCGACCTGCTTGCGCTTCTCCATCAGCGCGTACAGGCCGCGGCCGCGGCGCACGTCGTGGTACGCCAGGTCGAGCTGGGCGATTCGCGGGTGGCTCATCGGGATCTGGTGCTTGTCCTGGTACCGCTCGATCAGCTTCAGCTTGCTGACCCAGTCGATCTCGCGCGACACCGGGTCCAGGTCGCCGGTCTCGATCGCGTGCAGCACCCGGCCCCACAGCTCGACCACCCGCTTGGCGGTCTGGTCGCCGCCCCGGCGCTCGACGAACTCGGTGGCCTTGGCCAGGTACTCCTGCTGGATCTCCAGCGCGGAGACCTCCTTGTTGTTCGCCAGCCGGATCTTGCGACGGCCGGTGACGTCGTGGCTGACCTCGCGGATCGCCCGGATCGGGTTCTCCAGCGACAGGTCGCGCATCACCACGCCGGCCTCGATCATCCGCAGCACGATGTCCGCGCTGCCCACCTTGAGCAGCGTGGTGACCTCGTTCATGTTGGAGTCGCCGACGATCACGTGCAGCCGGCGGTACCGCTCCGCGTCGGCGTGCGGCTCGTCGCGCGTGTTGATGATCGGCCGGCTGCGGGTGGTGGCGCTGGACACGCCCTCCCAGATGTGCTCGGCGCGCTGGGACAGGCAGAACACCGCGCCGCGCGGAGTCTGCAGCACCTTGCCGGCGCCGCAGATCAGCTGGCGGGTGACCAGGAACGGGATCAGCACGTCGGCCAGCCGGCCGAACTCGCCGTGCCGGGAGACCAGGTAGTTCTCGTGGCAGCCGTACGAGTTGCCGGCCGAGTCGGTGTTGTTCTTGAACAGGTAGATCTCGCCGGCGATGCCCTCGTCGTGCAGCCGCTTCTCGGCGTCGACCAGCAGGCCCTCCAGGATCCGCTCACCGGCCCGGTCGTGGGCCACGAGGTCGACGACCGAGTCGCACTCGGGTGTCGCGTACTCCGGGTGGGAGCCGACGTCGAGGTAGAGCCGGGCGCCGGTGCGGAGGAAGACGTTGCTCGACCGCCCCCACGAGACGACCCGGCGGAACAGGTACCGCGCCACCTCGTCGGGCGACAGCCGCCGCTGCCCCCGGTAGGTGCAGGTGACGCCGTACTCGGTCTCGAGCCCGAAGATTCGCCGCTCCATGACCAGACATTAGCCGGCAAACCCGCCCGGTCGTCAGTGGCGCGGCTCGAGAAT
>DASSAL010000272.1:0-13145 GCA_035685405.1 Actinoplanes sp.
GGGGAGAACTTCACCTGCCGCAGGTAGGTGTCGAAGCCGGGCATGCACGCCGGCTTGTACGCGTCGGTGTACCAGTTCATCAACGTCGCCGCGGTGCCCGAGACGTCGAACATGGCGATCTGGTTCCGCGGCGTGGTTCCGGACTTGAGCAGCGCGCCGATCGCGATCAGCTTGCTGCCGTCCGGCGTGACGTCGAAGTGTTCCACCCGGGTCCGGTCCAGGCCGGGCGCGGAGAGCCTGGCGTTGAAGCCGGCGTCCACCGCGCCGGTGGACGCGCTGAGCCGGGCCAGCCCGACACGGGAGGTGCCGTTGATCGCCGAGAACGTGCCGCCCACGTAGAGCCGGCTGCCCTTGGCGGTCATCGCCCGCACGTCGCCCCAGTTGATCCTGGCGGTGAACAACGGACTGCGGGCGCCGCTGGCCACACTGAGCCGGGCCAGGCCGCGCTGCGCCGTACCGTTGATGGTCTTGAACGCGCCGCCCACGTAGACGGTGTTGCTGGCGCCGGCGGCGAGGGCGTAGACCGCGCCGTCCACGGCCGGGGCGAAGGGCCGGACCACCCCGTCGTTGAGGCCGTACGCGAAGATGTTGCGCCGGGCGTACGTCTGCGTCTTGGCGCTGTTGGTGACCTGCGTGAAACTGCCGCCGACCACGACGGTGTCACCCACCACGGCGATGGTCCACACCGTGCCGTCCAGGACGTGCGGCGTGAAGTCCACCGGGTTGGCCGAGACCACCGTGGGGTGGGCCTGGTCGGCGACGGCCGGGGCAGCCCCGACCAGCACGACGGGGATCAGCAGGGCGGCGGCGGCGAACAATCGGCGGCGCATCGGGCAGCTCCTGAGCTCGGGGGCCAATGCCCGTATCAGGGGCATTCGCGAGGATCACCCCGATCAACGAGCCGAGTGCCGCCCGGGAAACGATCACGGAGATCGGATCAGCGGGAGTTGACCATGAAGTGGGCGGCCCGTTCCAGGTAGTCCCACAGCGCCGAGTGATGCGGCTCGGGCAGCTCCAGCGAGTCCACCGCGTCCTTCATGTGCCGCAGCCAGGCGTCCCGCGCGGCGGGGGAGACCTGGTAGGGGGCGTGCCGCATGCGCAGCCGCGGATGCCCGCGGCTGGCCGAGTACGTGTTCGGGCCGCCCCAGTACTGCATCAGGAACAGGGTGAGCCGGTCGGCGGCCGGGCCGAGGTCCTGCTCCGGATACATCGGCCGCAGCACGGGGTCACTCGCCACACCCTCGTAGAACCTGCCGACCAGCCGGCGGAACGTCGGTTCGCCGCCGACCGCCACGAAGAAGCTGGCCTCCTCGGGTGCCGGGGCCTTGCGCGCCGGGGTGACCGGCAGCTCAGCAGGTGGTGTCACCCGTCCATCCTGCCAGCCGCCCCGCTCACCCGCGGCTGGGTGTGACGCGCGTTGCGGTGGGCGCCGCCCCGGCGGACCGGGTCGGCGGCCGAGTCGATCGCGCCGGTCACCGTCTGGGCGCTCGGCCAGCGCAGCGCCATCAGCAGCATCAGGCACACGCCGGCCACGCTCCACAGGCCGACCACCAGCGGTACGGAGGAACGGTTGGCGAGCGCCCCGGTGAGCAGTACCGCGCCGCCCTGGCTGACCTGCAGGCCCTGCTGGACCACGCCGAACGCGCGGGCCCGGAAACCGTGCGGCAGTGCCAGCACGAACTGGGTGTTCAGGGTCGGCATCAAGCCACCCTGCGCCACCCCGGACAGCATGGTCAGCAGGGCCACGACCGGCACCGGGGGCGCGGCCAGGGCCGGCACCAGGACCAGCGGGGCGAGCACCGCGAACGGCCGGATCAGCCGGTGCCGCAGCTCCGGTCCGGCCAGCCGGCCGACCAGCAGGCCGCCGATCACGAACCCGATCGGGCCGGCCGCCATGATCAGGCCCTGGTCGACACCTCGCGAGGTGGCGTCCGGGTTGCCCTGCGCCGCCCAGGCGGCGGCCAGCCCTTCGGGCACCACCGCGAACGCGGACATGGCGAACGCCAGCAGCGCGATCGACCGCAGCACCCGGCTGCCGAACACCAGCCGGAACCCGGCGGCCGACTCGCGGAGCAGGTGCGTGCGCCCGGCCGCGGTGGCCGCGGCCGGCCGGTGCCGGACCCCGGTGGCGACCAGCAGGGCGGACAGGCCGAACGCCAGCGCGTCCAGGCCGATCGCCAGCCGCGGGTGCACCGCGGCGGTGAGCGTGGCACCGGCCAGATAGCCGATCACCTGGGCGGCCTGCATGGTGGTCGCGTTCGCCGCCATCGCCACGGCCAGCCGGCTCGGCGTCATGATCAGCGGCAGCATCGCCGAGCGGGCCGCCTGCACCGGCACGCCCCCGAGCGTGACCAGGAACAGCACCGCGACCATGCCGGCCACCGGCATGCCGGGCACCAGCAGGACCAGGATCAGCAGCATGCGCAGCGCGTCGCAGAGGACCATCACCCGGCGGTACGGGTAGCGCTCGGCCAGCGCGGTCAGCGGCGGCCCGGCGATCAGCCAGGGCAGATAGCTGACCGCGAAGGCGGCCGCGGACAACAGCACCGACTGCGACTGCTGATAGACCAGCACGGTGATCGCCGCCCGGGCCAGGTAGTCGCCCACCCAGGACACCAGCAACGCGACGTACACCGCGCGGTACTCCCCGTTGGCGAACACCTCCCCGAATGTCACGCGGCGTGCCGCCTCGGTCACGGAAGCGGCTGTCTGGGCCGCACGTGACCCGGGTCGGTCGTCGGACACCAGGCCCCCCATCGCTCGCGGGCCACCGGATCGCGGCTCCCCCGCCGGACGCATCGCAGGTCTGTGCAGCGCACCCGGGCGCGGGCGAACGTGACGCTGCATGTGCAGATGCTCTGTGCGCCGATTCTGCCCGATCGGTCGATCGGTGGCTAGGGCGTACGGTTCGATTGTCGGCTATTCGGCGGAGATCCGACATCCACCTTTCGCCATTCCCCGACCCCCCCGAACTAGGTCGGACCGCCCGGTTCGCCGCCGCGCTCGTCGGTCGTACCGTACGGCGTGGCCGGGCGCGGCAGCAGGCGCGACGCCGCGATCCGCTCCGAGATGCCGGCCGACTCCAGGGCCTCGGTCAACGCCCGGCGCAGTTCCCGCTGCACCCCGATCTGCCCGTCGGCGGTGGTCTTGGCGATGGTCCGGATGGTGGCACCGTCCACCGTCATGGTCTCCACGCCGACCACGTCCGGCGGCTCCAGGAACTCGGTGGCGTGCTCCGGATCGTCGGCCACCGCCTGCGCCGCCGTGCGCAGCACGGCGATCGCCTGCTCCGAGTTGACGAAGCCGATCGGGATGTCGATCACCACCATGGCCCAGCCCTGGCTCTTGTTGCCGACCCGGACGATCTCGCCGTTGCGGACATACCACAGCACGCCGCGGCCGTCGCGGACCGTGGTGATCCGCAGGCCGACCGTCTCCACCACACCGCTGGCGTCACCCAGGTCCACCGTGTCGCCCACCCCGTACTGGTCCTCCAGCAGCATGAACAGGCCGGCAATCAGGTCCTTGACCAGGCTCTGCGCCCCGAAGCCCAGCGCCACGCCGGCGATGCCGGCGCTGGCCAGCAGCGGTCCCAGGTTGAACCCGAACTCACCCATCACCAGCAGTGCGGCGACCGTGTACACCACCGCGGTGACGAAGCTGCGCAGCACCGACGCGATCGCTTCCGCCCGCTGCCGGCGCCGCTCCGGGATGAACTGGCCCTCCTCGGCCACCTCCGCCCGCTCCTTCAGCGGCTTCAGCAGGGCCGGCATGTTGGCCCGCGAGGTGCTGGTGGCGAGCCGGTGGATGGCCCGGTGCAGCAGCCACCGGATCAGCATGGCGGCCAGGATGATGCCGATGATCCGCAGCGGCTTCACAATGATCACGTAGCTGCTGTTGGCCAGCCACTGGTTGCCGGTCAGGTCCAGGACGCGGCTGCACAGCGCATCGGTACGGCAGTTCGGCGTCGTGATCTGGATGGCCGGAGTCGTGGGGCCGGGCGAGGGGGCAAGGGGTAACACGGGAAGCCACCGTACCGAAGGGGGCGCCCCACGTTCACCGCCCGGCCGCAGATTGTGCGTGCAATTCCGTCATTCATCAGGGACTATTGGCGCACTGACACAGACGTCAACCACTCGGGAGCGGGACGAAGCACCAGCCGGAAAGGTGACCGCGATGCCTGACATACGACCCACAGTGGGCTCATCCGCGTTAGTTCTGAACGCTACGTACGAGCCGCTGTGCGTCGTATCAGTGCGTCGAGCGACCATTCTCGTGCTGACCGCCAAGGCCGAATGCGTCTCCGACGGTGACGGGCTGCTGCACAGCGCCCGCCAGACCCTGCCGGTTCCGTCGGTGGTCCGGCTCACCCGGTACGTGAAGGTGCCGTACCGCACCCACGTCGGACTGTCCCGCCGCGCCATCTTCGCCCGCGACGGCGGCCGTTGCGCCTACTGCCGCGGCTCCGCCGAGACCATCGACCACGTCTTCCCGCGCAGCCGCGGCGGCCTGCACGCCTGGGAGAACGTGGTGGCGGCGTGCGCCAAGTGCAACCACAGCAAAGGCGACAAGACACCGGCCGAGCTGGGCTGGCGGCTGCACCAGCCACCCGCCGCCCCGCGCGGCGTGGCCTGGCGCGTGCTCGGGCACCGCACCCCCGACCCGCGCTGGGCGGACTGGCTCGACCTGCCCACCGCCGCCGAGGCGGCCTGAACGCTACGCGTCGTCGCTCTCCACCAGCGAGGCGAAGACCACGATGTTGTCGCTGTAGCCGCGGTCCCCGCCCAGCCAGGTGCCGCCGCAGGTGACCAGCCGCAGCGACGGCCGGCTGAAGTCCGCGTACACCCGTTTGATCGGCAGTTTCTCCTTGCCGAAGTTCTCCACCGAGTTCACCTCGAAGATCGCCGTGCTGCGGTCGTCGCGCAGCACCTCGATCCGCTGGCCCGGCCTCAGCCGGGCCAGGTCGTGAAAGACCGACGGGCCGGACCGGGTGTCCGCGTGCCCGACGATCAGCGCCGGGCCGAACTGGCCCGGGGTCGGGCCGCGGCTGAACCAGCCGGCCTCGTGGTGCCGCTTCAGCGGCGGCACGTCCACCGAGCCGTCGTCGGCCAGGCCCACCTCGAGGACCGGCGCCTCCACCCGGATCGCCGGGATGGCCAGGCGGACCGGGCGGCTCGGGTCCATCACCGGGAACTCGCGCGGCGGCGGCTCGTCCGGGCCGCGGAACCACCCACTGATCGAGAAGCCGGTGGCATTGCCCAGGCCCATGCCGACACAGAACAGGCCGAGGAACACCAGCGCGAGCGCGATCAGGCCGATCGGTATCGGGCGGCGGCCACGCATCGGCCGCGGTGGGGGCAGCGGGCGCCGGCGGAGCGGCCGGCGGGCCGGCGCGGGCGGCGGCGCGGGCAGCCGCTGCGGCGCGGTCACCACATCGGCCGGGCGCTTGCGGATCACCGACTCCGGCATGCGTGGACCCGGCACCCCGGACCTCGGCAGTGCGCGGCGGTCCACGGCCGGCCTCAGCCGAAGCGCCGGCGCCGCAGCGCGACCACCGCCAGTACCAGGCCGGCGGCGATCGCGGCGAGCCCGCCACCGATCAGCATCGGCGTGGATCTGCCGGGAGCTGTGCCACCGCCGCCGGTGGCCGGGCCGCGGTCCGGTTCCACCCGTTCCAGCACGTGCAGCATGCTGGTCGCGGTCTGGCCGTCCGGGCAGCGCAGGGTGACCTCGTAGTCGGCCGGGCGGGTGTCGTCCGGCACCCGGGTGGTGGCGGTCAGGATGCCGAAGTTGGGCCGGACCGTCACCGTGCCGAACGGCGTGGCCGAGACGGTGGCCGGCTGCAGGTTGTCGGTGCAGCTGGCCCGCAGACCGACCTCGTCACCCACCCGGACGGTGCTCGGATTGGTCTCCACGTAGACGGCGGCGGCACCGGCCGGCGCCGGCGCGAACAGGACGACGAGCACCAGGACCAGCGACACCGGTACGGCGCGGGCGGTCGTACGCATGGCCTCCCCCTTCTGCGCATCCGGCGCGTGAGGGTGATTTTCGCACTCCGCAGCGGTTTTCGCGTAGATCCCGACGGCGTGAGTACCCGGGAGGAGACCCGACGGTGTGGGACGACCCGGTCTCCGCTACCGTGATGGACGTTCGGATCATCGGTTTTCCGGCGCCGGGAGGCGTTCCCGTTGTCAGTCATCAGCACCGTTCTGATCTTCGTGATCATCCCGCTGACGGTCATCGGCGTGATCTCGGCGCTGGCCCGCACCGGCAGCGACCGGTCCCGGCCCTCCCGGCGCTACCGCCCGGGCCGGCCGTACGACTTCGCCCCGGTCTGGTTCCTGGCCAACCCGGACCGGGTCGACCCGTCGCTCGACGGGCTGGAGCCCAGACGGCGGGCCCAGGCGCCGGCCATCGAGGCCGGCATCATCGACGATCCTTCCGGGCAGCCGGTGCTGCCCGGCCCGGTGGGAGGCGCAAGTGACCGTTGGTGAGACACGCGACCAGCCGCTGACCGCGCTGGCGAAGCCGGGCGGTCCGACCATCTCCGCCGAGCCGGAACAGACCACGTCCACCGTCGGCGGCGAGGCGCTGGACGGCCCGTTCACCACCCGCCAGCTGCTCCGCCTCGACGAGGCGCTGCGGGTGGCCGACCACCAGACCGGGCTGACCTTCAGCGTCTACATCGGCGACCTGGCGGAGCCGGTCCGGGAGACCGCGGAGAAGCTGCACAAGCAGATCGACAACCCGGCCCAGGCGGTGCTGGTGGCGGTGTCACCCAACCAGCGCCTGCTGGAGATCGTGACCGGGACCGACGCGCGTAAGCGGATCTCCGACCGGGACGCCAAGTTGGCGGCGCTGTCCATGGCGGCCTCGTTCGCCGGCGGCGACCTGGCCGGCGGGGTGTTGTCCGGGCTGGACCAGCTCGCCACGCACGCCGGGAAGAGTTAGCTGAGCTGGTTGGTCGGCGCTCCGCCTCCGGGCGAAATGCGACTCCGGTAACGGTTAACCCGCGCTGCGGTCCTTCATGCGGGCCTTGAGGGCTCGCTCCACGCCGTCGCGGCCTTCGGCGACCAGGCGGCGCAGGGAGGCGTTGTGGTCTCCGGCGAGCCACCGGTCGGTCATCTCGATGGTCTCCTCCCGCACCTGGTACGCCGGATAGGCCAGCATCACGAACTCCTGCGCCGGCTCGCTGTCCGACCGCTTCCACACCTCGTCGACCACCTCGAAGAACTTCGGCGCGTACGGCGCGGTCAGCTCCACCTGGGTGGAGTGCTGGAAACCCTGCAGCAACGAGCGGCTCAACCAGTTCGGCAGGTCGTCGCCACCGGTCAGCCGCGCCCACACCCGGGCCTTGTTCTCCATCGTGGGCAGCAGCGCCCGGGCGTACGCCGCCTCCCGCTCACCGCTGGCGGTACGGTCGTTGTCCAGCTCCCGGCCGATCTCGTCGTCGCTCGCCGCGCCCTGCGCCGCCAGCGCCGCCAGCAGCGACCAGCGCAGCTCGGTGTCCACGGTCAGCCCGTCCGGCACACCGGTGCCCGCCAGCCAGCCGCGCAGCACCGCCAGGTCTTCGCTGCTGCGGGCGGCGCCCAGGTAGGCCCGCGCCCAAGCCAGCTGGAACCCGCTGCCCGGCTCGGCGGCGGCCAGCGCGCTCTTCGCGGTCTCGGCCAGCTGTGCCCAGCCGGCCGGCGCCCACTGCGGGTCGGCGTACACGGTCAGCGCGGTCTGCGCCTGCCGGAGCGTGGCCGTGGTCAGGTTGATGTCGCGCTCGGCCGGCAGGCCGCTGCACACCAGCGCCACGTAGTCACGGGTGGCCAGCTCGGCGTCCCGCAGCATGTCCCAGGCCGCCGCCCAGCACAGCGCGCGGGACAACGACGACTCGAAGCCCGCGATGTGCTGCACCACGGTGGACATCGAACGCTCGTCCAGCCGCAGCTTCGCGTACGTCAGGTCGTCGTCGTTGAGCAACAGCACGTCCGCCGCCGGCACGCCGGCCAGTTCCGGGATCGCGGTGCGCTCACCGCTGACGTCCACTTCGATCAGGTCGCGCCGGACCAGCCGGTCACCGTCCACGTCGTACAGACCCACGCCGATCCGGTGCGTCCGCAGGGTGGGGTACGCCGGCGGCGCCTCCTGCTGGACCACCACGCTGGCGTACGTCCCCTCCGGCGTGATCTCCACCAGCGGCCGCAGCGTGTTCACCTGGGCGGTCTCCAGCCACTGCGCGGCGAACTTGCGCAACTCCCGCCCGGACGCCGTCTCCAGTTCGGTGAGCAGGTCGTCGAACGTGGCGTTGCTCCAGGCGTGCCGGTTGAAGTAGGAGCGCAGGCCGGCCAGGAACGAGTCCAGCCCGACGTACGCGACCAGCTGCTTGATGACGCTCGCGCCCTTGGCGTACGTGATGCCGTCGAAGTTGACCTCCACCGCCTCGAGGTCGGGCATCTCGGTGTAGACCGGGTGGGTGGAGGACAGCTGGTCCTGCCGGTACCCCCAGTTCTTGCGGATGGACAGGAACGTCGTCCAGGCGTCGGTGAACCGGGTGGCGTTGGTGTTGCACCAGTGGCTGGCCCACTCGGCGAACGACTCGTTCAGCCACAGGTCGTTCCACCAGCGCATGGTGACCAGGTCGCCGAACCACATGTGCGCCATCTCGTGCAGGATGGTGTTGGCGCGCTGCTCGTACTCGTAGTCGGTGACCTGGGAGCGGAAGATGTAGTGCGCCTCGGCGTGCGTGACGCAGCCGAAGTTCTCCATCGCGCCGGCGTTGAAGTCCGGCACCCACAGCTGGTCGTACTTGGGCAGCGGGTAACGCACGCCGAACTGCTGGTGGAAGAAGTCGAAGCCCTGCTTGGTGATCAGGAACAGGTTGTCGGCGTCCAGGTACTGCGCCATCGACGCCCGGCAGAACGCGCCCAGCTCGATGCCGTCGTGCTCGTCGCGCACCTCGTGGTACGGGCCGGCGCACAGGGCGGTGATGTACGTACTCATCCGTACCGACCGGGTGAAGTGGACGGTCTTGGCCCCGGGTCCGGCCGGCTCGGTGCGCTCGGCCGGCATGTTGGACACCACCGTCCAGTGCGACGGCACCGTGGCGTGCCAGGTGAAAACGCTCTTCAGGTCGGGCTGGTCGAAGCACGCGTAGACCCGCTGCGCGTCCGCCGTCTCGAACTGGGAGTAGAGGTAGACCTCCTTGTCCACCGGGTCGACCGAGCGCTGCAGGCCCTGCCCGCTCGCCGAATACGCGAAGTCGGCGTCCACCACCAGCGTGTTCTCGGCGGCCAGACCGGTCAGCGTGAGGCCCTTCTCGGCGGCCCATCCGGACACGTCCACCGGGGCGCCGTTGAGCAGCGCCGACCGGACGCTGACGGCGGCCAGCTCGATGAAGGTCTGCGCGCCCGGCTCGGTGCAGCCGAAGGTGACCTCGGTGATCGATCGGAAGGTGTCTTCGCCGGGATTGCCGGAGCCGTCGGTCAGGTCGAGGGTGATGTCGTATCCCGTCACCTCGAGCAGGCGGGCCCGCTCCGCTGCCTCGACCTGGGTCAGGTTACGAACTCCGGCCACGATCCACTCCCCATCCACGCTGGCGCAGAGACCGACGTGGCCCCCGTCCGAGTTTTCCACGCCACCTTATGCGCTGACCGCGTGGTGCACGTCACCCGGCCGGGACGAGATGACCGGCCGGGCGGGGTAAGGATGGTGATATGACAGAACGCGCCACCGTCGACATGTGGTTCGACCCGGTTTGCCCGTGGGCCTGGATGACCTCCCGCTGGCTGCTCGAAGTGGAGCGGGTGCGGCCGCTGGACGTGCGGTTCAACGTGATGAGCCTCTCGGTGCTCAACGCCGGGCGGGACCTGCCCGCGGACTACCAGCAGTTGATGGGACGTGCGTGGGGACCGGTGCGGGTCTGCATGGCGGCCGCCGAGTCCGCCGGGCCGGCCGTGCTGCGCGACCTCTACACGGCCCTGGGTACCCGCATCCACCGGCACGAGTACGAGATCGACGAGCGGCTCTACAAGGAGGCGCTGACCGAGATCGGCCTGGACCCGGCGCTGGCCGACGCGGCCACCAGCAACCAGTGGGACGACGCGCTGGTGGCCAGCCACAACGCCGGGATGAAGCCGGTCGGCACGGACGTCGGCACGCCGGTCATCCACGCGCCCGGCCCGGCCGACGGCGAGACCGTGGCGTTCTTCGGCCCGGTGGTCACGCCGGCGCCCAAGGGCGAGGCCGCCGGCCGGCTGTGGGACGGGGTGCTGCTGGTCGCCGGCACGCCCGGGTTCTACGAGCTGAAGCGCAGCCGCGACGTCGGTCCGATTTTTGATTGAGCCGGGCTTGCTGGTCGTCGCTTCGCTCCTCCGGCATTTCGCCCCCGGGGGAGCCGGTGAGGTGGACACCGAAACAACCACGGCTTCGCCTCGTCCGTTTCGGCGCCCACCTCACCGGCGGGCGAAATGCGACTCTGGTCGCGCCCAAACCCGGCCGCTATTAGGCAAAAGCGCTAACCCGGGGCCATGTCAGGTCGTTGGATGGGGTGACAAGCGTCATCACGACTCGGAGGCAGTCATGGCCGAGACCGACACCGTTGCCACGTCGACCATCGCCGTGCACCGGGGGACGTGGTCGGATCCGGTGCTCGCGGCGATGGTGGCACCGCCGGTGATCGTGTCGAGCATGCCGGTGGCCCGGCCGATGGACACCTGGCGCCGCGCGCAGTTGGCCAGGTCACGCGGGAACATGCCGGTGGGCCGGCACCGCCGGCCCGCCCGGTAGTTTGGCGCGCATGAGCTTGCTGACCGTCGCGCACCCGATCACCCGGGCCTGGATCACCACCGGCGGCACCGGTGCGCAGAACTACGACGAGTTCGCCGACGACGCGGAGATCACCGCGGTCATCGCCGCGAACCCGAACAGCGCGCTCGCCATCGAGATGCCGCACCGGGCGCCGGAGGCGGCCGGCCGGTCCTTCCGTGAGGCGCTGCCCGACGCCGTCGCCCGGCTCGCCGAGCAGCGCGCCAACGGCAGTTACACGCCGGCCGAGCGGGTCGTGGTGCTCTACCGGATCACCGCACCCGGTGAGCCGGTCGCGTACGGCCTGTGGTGCATGGTCGACACCGACCAGATCTCCACCGGCGCCGGCGAGCCGGGGCTGGTGATTCGCAACGAGGACGTGTTCCCCGAGAAGGTCCGGGAACGGGTGGCGCTGTTCGAGGCGCTCGGCGCGCTGCTGTCGCCGGTCCTGCTGCTGCAGACCGCGCGGGGCGACGAGCTGCACGCGGCGCTCGCCGCGGCCACCGAGGCGGCCGGCCCGCCGAGCGCGACCGACCTCGACCAGAACGGCCGCACCCACGCCATCTGGATCGTGCCGGAAGGGCCGCTGCAGGCCGATCTGACCGCGCTCGCCGGCGGCGGCGAGCTCGTCGTGGCCGACGGCAACCACCGCAGCCTGGCCGCGCAGACCGGCCACCTGCCGCGCTTCCTGGCGGTCGTCACCACGCCCGCCTCGGTGACCATCCAGCCCTACAACCGGCTGGTCAGCGAGCTGCCGGTGCCGGTCGACGAGCTGCTCGGCCGGCTGACCGCGGCCGGCGCGCGGGTCGAGCCGCTGCCGCGACCCGCGGACATCCCGGCCAAGGGCGCGATTGAGCTGTACGCGCGGGGGAAGTCCGTCGCGGTGGTTCTTCCGCCCGCCCCGGGTCTGGCCGCGGTGGACAGCCTCGATCACGCGCTGGTGGAACGCGTGGTGCTGCGCGACGTGCTCGGCCTGGACCCCGGCGACAAGCGGATCTCGTACGTCGGCGGTGACTATCCGGCCGCATGGCTGCGCGACGAGGTGGACGCCGGCCGGGCCGAACTCGCGGTGCTGATCGCTCCGGTCACCGTGGACGACTTCGTCACGGTCAACCTGGAACGCCAGAAGCTGCCGCGCAAGAGCACCTGGTTCACCCCGAAGGCCCGCGGCGGCCTGGTCCTGGCCGAGCTCTCCTGATCCGTCCACCACCCCGCCCACCACCCTAAGCAGGAAAATGGCCCTTCATCCCCAAGTGCTCGCGGCGGCCGCGCTGCGCCGCCGGCCGCCACCCGAGGTGCTGGCCGGTGACCCGGCCGTCCGCCTGCAGTTCCTCCGGGACGCGATGGAGGAGTCCAACGAGGCGGAGTGTGGCCCGCCACTGCCGCTGCCGGTGGTGTCCGACGTGGACGCCGCCGGGGTCCCGGCCCGGCTGTACGCGAAGTCGTTCGGCGCCCCGGTGTTCGTCTACGCGCACGGCGGCGGCTGGTGTTACGGCAGCGTCGAGACGGTGGACCGGTTCTGCCGGCGGGTCGCCGACCGGTCCGGCTGCGCGGTGCTGTCGGTGGACTACCGGCTCGCGCCGGAGCACGTGTTCCCGGCGGCCATCAACGACGTCGAGACGGTGCTGGCCTATCTCCGCAAGGAGGGGGCGGACCTCGGCGTGGACCCGGCCCGCATCGCCATCGGCGGGGACAGCGCGGGCGGCCAGATCGCCGCCGTGGTGGCCCGCCGGCAACGGGACGCCGCCACCCCGCTGGACTTCCAGGTGCTCATCTATCCGGCGCTGGACCCGCTCACCTCGGCCGAATCGTACGACGAGCTGGGCGGGTACGGGCTGGACCGGGCCGGGATGCGGTGGGCCTGGGACACGTACCTGCCGGATTCGGCGCTGCGGTTCAGCCCGGACGTCGCCCCGCTGGCCGCCGACCCGGCCGGGCTGCCGCCCGCGCTGATCATCACCGCCGAGTACGACGTGCTCCGCGACGAGGGCGCCGAGTACGCCGACGCGCTCGCCGCGGCCGGCGTGCCGGTGGTGCACACCCGGTACGCCCAGATGAACCACGGCTTCGCCCGCAAGCTGGCCACCGTCGACGCGGCCCGCGCCGCGGCCGATCAGGTCGCGTCCTCGCTGCGCGCCGCCCTGACGTTCTGACAGACTGCGGGCATGCGCGTCTACCTCGGTTCCGACCACGCCGGCTTCGAGCTGAAGAAACACCTCGTCGAGCACCTGCAGAAGCAGGGACACGACGTGGTGGACGTGGGTCCGCACGCCTACGATGCGGAGGACGACTACCCGGCGTTCTGCCTGCACGCCGGTGCCCGGGTGGTGGCCGACCCGGGCAGCCTCGGCATC
>DASSAL010000273.1:0-5013 GCA_035685405.1 Actinoplanes sp.
CCAGTCGTCGCCGCCGAGGTGGTTGTCGCCGCTGGTGGACTTCACCTCGATGACGCCCTCGCCCAGCTCGAGCAGCGAGACGTCGAAGGTGCCGCCGCCGAGGTCGAACACCAGGACGGTCTGCTCCTTGGAGCCCTTGTCCAGCCCGTACGCCAGGGCGGCGGCGGTCGGCTCGTTCACGATCCGCAGCACGTTGAAGCCCGCGATCTCGCCGGCCTCCTTGGTGGCCTGCCGCTGAGCGTCGTTGAAGTACGCCGGCACGGTGATCACCGCGTCGGTGACCTGCTCGCCGAGGTACGACTCGGCGTCCCGCTTGAGCTTCATCAGCACCCGCGCGGAGATCTCCTGCGGGGTGTACTTCTTACCGTCGATGTCGATCGACCAGTTGCTGCCGATCTCCCGCTTGACCGACCGGATGGTGCGGTCCGGGTTGGTCACCGCCTGACGCTTGGCGACCTCACCGACGAGCACCTCGCCGTTGCGCGCGAAAGCGACGATGGACGGGGTCGTCCGGGAGCCCTCAGCGTTGGCGATGACGGTGGGCTCGCCGCCCTCCAGAACGCTGACGCAGGAGTTCGTGGTTCCGAGGTCGATGCCGACCGCACGTGCCATTGTGGGTTCCTCGCTTCTAGCCTTGCCTGTTTGCCTCAAGTTGAGCGGACCAGGCTCAATGATGCCACGAGGATGCCCGTCGTCAAGTCGGAGTTGAGCCGAGGAGACGCAAGGTGGCGCCGGTTGGTACCTGTCCGGTCACGGCGTACCGGTACCTGTTGTCTGTGTCGTATAGATCAGGCACGCTTTACCCGTGACGACGCACGGTGACGCGGTCGGTCCGGCCTCCGCCGCCACCCCCGCGCCAGACCCTCAGGAAGACGACGTCAAGGCCGGCCCCGCCGCGAACGACGCCGCCAAGCCTGCGTTGCCACAGCCAGACAAATCCGATGGTACGCCCACAGAACGCGCTCCGAAGCCGGCCTCGCCGTCGGATGAGGTGATCGCCGAGGTGCCGGCCGAGGACGAGCCGGCCGCCGAACCGGTGGGCGAGACGCCGGCTGGTGACGTAGCGTCCGCGCCGGCACCCGCACCGGACGAGCCCACGGCCGACGCCGGATCCGACGAACCCACCGCGGTCCTGACGGGCGACGAGCCGGCGGCGGAGAGTGCCGAACCGGGCAAATCTCCCGAGGAGCCGACCGCCCTCCTTGCGCCCGACATGGCCGAGGAGCCGCCCGACATGCCCGAGGAGCCGCCGGCCGAGGTGGGCCGGCTGGCCACGGCGCTGAGCCGGCTCCGGGCGGTGATCGGCGGAACCATGTACCCCCTGGTCATGCCGTCGGCCGACGAGGCCCGCCGGATCGGCCGGGCGCTGGTGTCGCAGCTCGACGACTACCTCCTGCCCCGCCTCGCCCGGCTCGACGCGCCGCTGCTCGTAGTGGTCGGCGGCTCCACCGGAGCCGGCAAGTCCACGCTGGTCAACAGCCTGGTCCGGGCGCCGGTCAGCGTGGCCGGCGTGCTGCGCCCGACGACCCGGTCACCGGTGCTGGTCAGCCACCCGCAGGACCTGCCCTGGTTCCAGAAGGGCGAATTGCTGCCCGGCCTGGTGCGTACCTCCGAGTCCAGCGCCGACCCGCGCGCCCTGCAGTTGGTCTCGGCCCCCGCGCTGGGTCCCGGGCTGGCGTTCTTGGACGCGCCGGACATCGACTCGGTGGTGGACCAGAACCGCCAGCTCGCCGCCCAGCTGCTGGCCGCGGCCGACCTCTGGCTGTTCGTCACGACCGCGGCCCGGTACGCCGACGCGGTGCCCTGGGAACTGCTCACCACGGCCCGGCTGCGGGGCACCGTGATCGCGCTGGTGCTGGACCGCGTCCCGCCGGACGCGGCCGGCGAGGTATCCGCGCACCTGCGCGAGATGCTGGCCGGCCACGACATGGCCGCGGCGCCGCTGTTCGTGCTGCCGGAGACCACGCTGGAAGGCCCGGGGCTGCTGCCCGAGGACGTCGCCCGGCCGCTGCACGACTGGTTCGAGCAGCTGGCCGCGGACTCCAGCGCGCGGGCCGCGGTGGTCCGGCAGACCCTGGACGGCGCCTTGGCGGCGCTCGGCCCGGCGGTCGGCGGGCTGGCCGACGCCGCCGACGATCAGGCGGTGGCGGCCACGGTTCTGGACGAGCGGGTGATCGCCGCGTACCGGACGGCGAAGCGGACCGTCGAGGACGGACTGCGGGACGGCCGGTTGCTCCGCGGCGAGGTGCTGGCCCGCTGGCAGGAGTTCGTCGGCACCGGCGAGTTCCTCCGTACGCTCGAATCCCGGGTCGGACACCTGCGGGACCGGTTGGTCGCCGCGGTCACCGGCCGTCCGGCGCCCGGGCACAACCTGCAGATGGCGCTGGAGTCCCAGCTGGTCACGCTGATCCGGGGGGTGGCGGCGGACGCGGCCGAACAGACCTACTCGGCCTGGCACGCGCACCCGGCCGGCGCCGCGCTGCTCGAACCGTCCCTGCAACAGCCCTCCGCCGACCTGCCGCAGCGCGCCGACCGGCTGGTCCGGGACTGGCAGCAGTGGGTGCTCGAGCTGGTCCGGTCCGAGGCCGGCGACAAGCGGTTCGTGGCTCGGGCCGGTGCGTACGCGGTGAACGGCGTCGGGCTGGCGGTGATGATCGGCGTCTTCACCTCGACCGCGTTCATCCCGACCGGCGCCGAGGTGGCGGTCGGCGCGGGCACCACGATCGCCGCCCAGAAGGTGCTCGAGGCGATCTTCGGCGATCAGGCGATCCGGACGCTGGCCGCCCGCGCTCGCGAGGAACTCCTGTCCCGGGTTAACGTGCTGCTCGACGCGGAGGCGGCCCGCTACACCGACCGCACCGCGGCGGTCGGCCTGGAGCTGGAGCCGGGCGCACAGCTCCGGCAGGCCGCCGCCGACGTGGAACGGGCCAGGGGGGAACTGGATTTGACCGCCAAGACCGCTGTCGGCGGGAGCAGCGCATGAGCGGGCTCGTTGAGAAGGTGCGCGGCGTCCTCACCCGGGACGACGGCCGGATTGACGCCGCTCATCTGGTGGAGCGGCTGGAGGCGCTGGCCCGCTTCCTGCGGGTGGTCGACCCGCACCTGCCGGACGGCGACCTGGTGGCCGCGCACACGCTGGTGGAACGGGCCGGCAGCCGGCTCGCGCTGAGCCAGGACCACACCGTGGTGGCGCTGGCCGGCAGCACCGGAAGCGGCAAGTCCAGCCTGTTCAACGCGCTGGCCCGGCTCAAGCTCTCACCGGTCGGGGTGCGCCGGCCCACCACCGGGTTGGCGCACGCTTGCGTGTGGGGCCCGCTGGAACCGGCCAACCGGCTGCTCGACTGGATCGGTGTACTGCCCCGCCAGCGGTTCGTCCGGGAGAGCGCGCTGGACGGCGACGACGAAGCCGCCCTGCGCGGGCTGGTACTGCTCGACCTGCCCGACTTCGACTCGGTGGAACGCAGTCACCGGCTCGAGGTGGACCGCCTGCTCGGCCTGGTCGACCAGGTGATCTGGGTGGTCGACCCGCAGAAGTACGGCGACCGGATCCTGCACCATGCCTACCTCAAGCAGTTCCGCTCGCACGCCGACGTCACGATCGTGGTGCTCAACCAGGCCGACCGACTGTCCCCGGTGGACACCGAGACCGTGCTCACCGATCTCAAGCGGCTGCTGGAGGAGGACGGCCTGGGCCGGGCGCCGGTACTGGCCACCTCGGCGAAGCAGCCGGGCATGCTCACCGAGCTGCGTGAGCTGCTGGAGAAGACGGTGGCCGAGCGGCAGGCCGCGTTGCGCCGGCTGGCCGGCGACGTCGACCAGGTCGGCGAGCAGCTGGCCGGCATGATGGGCCCGCCGGCCGCGGAGGACGAAGTGGACCGGGCCACCGTCCGGCAGCTGTCCGAGGCGCTGGCCGCGTCGGCCGGGGTGCCGGCGGTGGCCGAGGCGACCGGGAACGCGTACCGGCACCGGGCGGCCGCCTCCACCGGGTGGCCGCTGATCCGCGGACTGCGCCGGCTGCGGCCGGACCCGCTCAAGCGACTGCACATCGACTCCACGCCGGCGCCCGAGGGTGCGGTCGTGCCGCGCACCTCCCTGCCCGAGGCGGACGCGGCGCAGAGGTCGGCGGTCGGGCTCAGCGTGCGCGCGGTCGCCAGCCGCGCCGCCGCCCCGCTGCCGGACGTGTGGGCGCCGGCACTGTCCACCGCCGCCCGATCCCGCATCACGGACCTGCCGGACGCGCTCGACCGCGCGGTGGCCGGCACCGACCTCGGGATGGCCCGCAGACCGTTCTGGTGGCGGGTGGTGGGCTTCCTGCAGTGGATGCTCACGCTGGCCGCGGTGGTCGGGCTGGGCTGGCTGATCGTCGGGTACGCGGTCCGCGCACTGGGCCTGCCTGAGCTGAATAACCCGACGGTGGGCGTGGTGCCGGTACCGACGTTGTTGTTGATCGGGGGTCTGGCCCTCGGACTGGTGCTGTGGCTGCTGCTCAAGCCGATCGTGAACTGGGCGGCGCGGCGCGCCCGCAGACGCGCCGAGGAGCGGTTGCGGGTGGCGGTCACCGAGGTGGCGCGGGAGTACGTGGTGGCGCCGGTGCGTGAGGTGCTCAGCGCGTACGCCCAGGCTCGGGAAGCGCTCACCACTGTGCGATCGGAGTGACGCCCGGGGCTGGTGCGACAGGTACGCTCGCGACATGCCGGCTCCCCAGACTCCTTACGAAGCGGTCCTGCACGCGGCCCGCGACGTGGCGAAGCTCGACTGCGCTCTGGACGCCGAGATGCTGGGCGCCGCACTGTTGGGCAGCGTCTACTCGGTGGCGGCCGGTGACCGGGCATCGGCGGTGCGCGACTTTGTCGGCGAGTTCCTGAGCTCGACCTCCCGGCGCCGTTCGGCGGCCGCCACCACCATCCGGTCGGTGTTCGCCGCCCTGGTGCCGGACGCGGCCGGCGCCACCGGCGTGCACGCCGGGGCACAGGCTCCGGCATGGACGGCGCAGCGCGGCCGGGTGCGGCCGAC
>DASSAL010000274.1:0-53762 GCA_035685405.1 Actinoplanes sp.
GGTCATGCCGGGCTGCGCGACGCCGCGGCGTCGGCCAGCGCGGCACCCAGCGAACGGCCGCCCGCGCCCACTTCGGACCAGCCGGCGTTCAGCCCGATCGGCGTGCCCGGCACCAGCGCCTGCCAGTTCTCCGCCGCCGCGGCCGCGCGGATCCGCCGGCACACCTCGGCGGCCTGGGCCGGACCGGCGCCGGGTAGCACCGCCACGAACTCGTCACCGCTGAACCGGGCCACGAAGTCGCCGCGACGCATGACCCGGTTCAACACGCCGGCGATGCGTTGCAGCACCAGGTCGCCGCAGTGCCGGCCGTGCCGGGCGTTGACCGCGCCGAAGCCGCCCAGGGTGCAGAGGCCGATCGCGGCGTGTTCGCCCCGGGCCAGCAGCTTGGTCACGTACCGGTCCAGCTGGCGGCGGTTGGGCAGGCCGGTGAGCGGGTCGGTGAGCGACTCGTCGCCGTACCGGCCGGCGCCCGGCTGAGTCTGCGCGTCCAGCCGGGCGGCCACCCCGTCGAGGTAACCGTCGCGGAGCCGGTCGACGCGCTGGGCGGCCAGGCGGAAGGCGTACCGGTCGGCGGCGTGCGCGGCGGCGTGGTCACCCGCCGACAGATGGCAGATGCTGCGCAGCCGGGCGGGTTCGGCCGCGCCGAGCACCTCCGCGGAGACCGGTACGGCGTCCAGCCGGGCCAGCGCCTCGGCCGGTTTGCCGGTGGCGATGGCCAGGCAGACGCCGCCCAGGTGGCGCAGGTCGCGGGTGCGGGCGCTGTCCCCGCCCCGGGTCAGCCAGGCGGCCGCGTCGGCACCGGTCCGCTCGCCCAACGCCGCCCGCCGGGCCAGGGCGTATCCGTACACCGCCCGGCTGTGCGGCCGCAGCCGCTGGTCCGAGCCGGTGGCCACGTACCGGGCCAGCTCGGCGTCGATGTCCCGGAGTACGCGCAGGCAACCGTCGGTGTCGCCGTGGTGGTCCAGGGACACCGCGTTGCGCAGCCGGATGCCCGGCGCGGCGAACACCTCGGGTGGCAGCCCGGCCTGCCCGCCCACCTCCCGGGCCTGCTCGATGGCGGTCAAGGCGTGGCCGTGGAAGCCCAGGTACGAGTACGCCATCGCGAGGTCGTGCCAGCCCCACGCGGTCTCCGAGTCGGCGTCCGGCACCGCGGCCAGCGCCCGGGACGCCTGCACCAGATGCGTGACCCCGCGATCCACATTGGTCTGCAGATGGGCGCCGAGGGCGGCGAAGGCGTGCATCTGGCCACGCAGATAGGGATCCGGGGCCTCCCGGACGGCGGCCGACGCGGCGGTCATCGCGGGGGCCAGCTCGGCGACCCGGCCCAGGTTGATCAGTGCCCCGAATCGTTGGATCAGCGCGTACGCCCGGGTCCGTGGATCGGTGGTCCGGTCCAGCACCCGCTCGAGCAGCGGCAGCGCCTCGGCTGACCGGCCGACCTGCTGCAGCCGCCCCGCCTGGCGCAACTCCTCGACGTGGTCCGCGAGCCGGTCCAACCAACTCAACGAGAACGCCTCCCACCCGGCCGGTCGCCGTCATACACGGCGTTTCATGATTATTGCTGTGCCGCTCGCCGACGAACACCCCCGGGTCGCCCTGGCGCCACTGCTCACTCAGGCCACTTCGGACCTGTCGGCGGCGGGTGTCGCCTCGCCACGCGTCGATGCCGAGGTGCTCGCGGCGCATGTGCTCCGCGTCGGTCGCGGCCGCCTCGCGCTCATCGACCGGATCCGGCCGGCCGAGGCCGAGCGCCTCGCCGACCTGGTTGCCCGCCGAGCCGCGCGGATCCCGCTGCAACACCTGACCGGTACGGCCGCCTTCCGGCACCTGGAGCTGGCGGTCGGCGACGGGGTGTTCGTGCCGCGGCCGGAGACCGAGCTGCTGGCCGGCTGGGGCATCGCCCGGGTCACGCCGGGCGCGACCGTGGTGGACCTGTGCAGCGGCACCGGTGCGATCGCGCTGTCGGTGGCCGGCGAGTCCGCGGCCGGGCGGGTGATCGCGGTGGAACGGTCCCCGGCCGCGCTGGACTACCTGCGCCGCAACGCGCACGGCACGCGGGTCGAGGTGGTGGCCGGCGATGTCACCGACCCCGGTCTGCTGGCCGACCTGGCCGGTCGGGTGGACGTGGTGCTGTGCAATCCGCCGTACGTCCCGGCCGGTACCGCCGTGCCGCCGGAGGTGTCCGGTCACGACCCGGCGGAGGCGGTGTTCGGCGGCGCCGACGGCCTGGCCGTGATCCGCCCGGTGATCGCGCTCGCCGCCCGGCTGCTGCGTCCGGGCGGGGTGGCCGGGATCGAGCACGACGACGGGCACGCCGCTGCGGTGCCCGGGTTGCTCCGCGCGGACGGCCGGTTCACCGCCGTCGAGGAGCACGCTGACCTGGCGGGTCGCCCGCGATTCGCGACCGCCCGTCGCATGGCAGACTGCTCCTCGTGATGCTCTACGACTGCCGCACCGTGGCCGACCGGGACCGCGGCATCGCCGCCGCCGTCGAGGCCGCCAAGAGCGGTGAGCTCGTGGTGCTGCCCACCGACACGGTGTACGGCGTCGCGGCGGACGCGTTCACCCCGCACGCCGTCGCCGCGCTGCACACCGCCCGCGGCATGGACCGCCGGGTGGCGCCGCCCGTGCTGGTCGGCTCCCGGCACACACTGGACGGGCTGGTCTATTCGTTGCCCAAGGCGGCCCGTGACCTGGCCGACGCGTTCTGGCCCGGCGCGCTGACCATCATGGTCGAGCACTCGCCGAGCCTGCAGTGGGATCTGGGCGAGACCGGCGGCATCGTCGGCATCCGGATGCCGCTGCACCCGGTCGCGCTGGAGGTGCTGCGCGAGGTCGGCCCGATGGCGGTGACCACCGCGAACAAGGTCGGTCAGCCGGCGCCGGTCACCGCCGAGCAGGCCCGCGATCAGCTCGACTACTCGGTGCGGATCTATCTGGAGGCGGGCGTGGCCGCGGATCCCGCGCCGAGCACCATCGTCGATGTGACCGGCGACGTGCCGGCCGTGCGCCGGGCCGGGGCGATCCCGCTGGAGAAGCTGCGGGACGTGGTGCCGGACATCGTGGCTGCGGGAGCCTGAGGTGGCGCCGTTCACCGTGCTGCACGTCTGCATGGGCAACATCTGCCGGTCGCCGATGGCCGAGCGGCTGCTGGCCCGCGCGATCCGGGACCGCGTCGGCGAGCCCGCCGACCACCTGGTCCGCAACGTCAGCGCCGGCACCGGCGGGTGGCACGAGGGCGAGGAGATGAACCCGCCGGCTGCCCGGCAGGTGCGGGCCCGGGGCGGATCGGTGGACGGGTTCGAGGCGCGCAAGCTGCGCGGCGACTTCATCGACGAGGCCGACCTGATCCTCACCGCCACCGCCGACCAGGTCGACTACGTGACCGCGCTGCGCCCGCAGGCCCGGTCCCGCACGTTCGTGCTGGGCGAGTTCGGCCGGTTGCTCGGCGCGGTGGATCCGGCCACGCTGCCGCCGGCGGAGGCCGATCCGGAGGCGGTGCACGCCCGTGGAGCAGCCATCGTGACGGCGGTCGCCCGGCTGCGTGGCGACGACCCGCCGCTGGCCGGCGACGACCTGGACGATCCGTGGGGTCGCGGCGACCAGACCTTCCAGCGCATCGGCGAGGAGATCGAGGACGCGACCGTCCCCTTCGCAACACTATTGATGGCCTCGCTCCGCTCGGCGGGCACTGCGCCCCGGGAGGCCGACAACGACGGGCGCAGTGCGTGAGCACCGTGCCGGTGACGTCGCGGATCGTCGCTCCGGACGCCGCCGGGCTGCGCCGGGCGGTGGAGCTGCTGCGGGCCGGCTCGGTGGTGGCCTTTCCCACCGAGACCGTGTACGGGCTGGGCGCCGACGCGTTCTCCGAGGCCGCGGTCGCGGAGATCTACCGGCTCAAGCGGCGCCCGTCCTGGAACCCGCTGATCGTGCACGTGGCCAGGGTGACGGCCGCCCGGACCCTGGCCGGCAACTGGCCGGACGTGGCGAACGAGCTGGCCGCCCGGTTCTGGCCCGGGCCGCTGACCCTGGTGGTGACCCGGGCCCGGCACCTGACCGGCGTCGGCGCCGCGAACGCCACCATCGCGATCCGGATCCCGGCGCACGAGGTGGCGCTGCGACTGCTCGACGCCGTCGGTCTGCCGCTGGCCGCGCCCAGCGCGAACCGTTCGGAGAGCCTGTCGCCGACCACCGCCGAGCACGTGCTGCGCAGCCTGCCCGAGGTACCCCTGGTGCTGGACGGCGGATCGGCGTCGCTGGGCATCGAGTCCACCGTCCTGGACGTCACCGGGGCGGTCCCGCGGCTGCTGCGGCCCGGTGCGTTACCGCTGCGGGAGATCCGGGACGTCGTCGGCAGGATCGGCCTGCCGGACGAGGTGGCCGACGGTGCGGCGCGGCCGTCGCCCGGGATGAGCCGGCGGCACTACGCCCCGCGTGCCCGGTTGGTGCTGACCGACGAGGCGATCGAGGTGGGCGAGCGTACCGGCATCCTGACGTATGAGGGCTTCGGCGATAAGGGCCCGCACGTCGAGGTGCTCTCCGCCGATCCCGGCGAGTACGCCGCCGACATGTACGCCGCCCTGCACCGGCTGGACGACGCCGGGGTGGACACCGTCATCGTGCGGAATCCGCCGGCCGCGGAGGAGTGGCTGGCGATCCGGGACCGGTTGACCCGCGCAGCGACGTAGCCTGACGCGCGATGTTGCGGGCCATGCCGCTGAACACCACGCCGTGGAACGGCAGCACCGCCGCCCAGTACGCGTGCCCGGCCAGCCCCCGCGGCACGAACAGCGCCCGCTGGGAATAGCGGCTCCGCCCGCCGGGCAGCGGTTCGGCGCGCATCTCCAGCCAGGCCCGGCCCGGCACGCGCATCTCGGCGCGCAACCGCAGCAGCTCGTTCGGGCGGATCTCCTCCACCCGCCACCAGTCCAGCGCCTCGCCGACCTGCAGGTGGTCACGGTCGCGCCGGCCCCGGCGCAGGCCCACCCCGCCGACCAGCCGGTCCAGCCAGCCGCGCACCGACCAGGCCAGCGGGAACGAATACCAGCCACGGTCGCCGCCGACCCCCTCGATCACCCGCCACAGCGCGTCCGCCGGGGCGTTCACGTCGCGGGTGCGCTCGTCGACATAGATGGTGCCGCCGGACCAGTCCGGGTCACTGGGCAGCGGCTCGGCGGACGCGTCCCCGCCGGCGGCGGTGGACCAGCGGGTCTCCACGTTGGCGTCGCGGACTTTGCCGAGCGCCAGCCGGACCGCCTCGTCGAAGCCCAGCGGGTGGACGTCCGGCGCGTACCTCGCGATGTCCCCCTCGGTGACCACCGCGTCGTGGATCAGGCTGGCCACCAGCGGGCGGGCGATGGCGTTGGGCACCGGCGTCACGAGCTGCACCCAGTGCGCCGAGAGCCAGGGGCTGAGCGGCCGCAACGGCAGCACGACGCGGCGGCGCAGGCCGGCCACCCGGGCGTAGCGCTGCATCATCTCGGCGTACGTCAACACGTCGGCGCCGCCGATGTCGAAGCCCCGGTTCACCTCCGGCGGCAGGCTGGCCGCGGCGATCAGGTACTGCAGCACGTCACGCACCGCAATGGGCTGGATGCGGTTGCGCACCCAGCGCGGCGTGACCATGACCGGTAGGCGCTCGGTGAGGTAGCGCAGCATCTCGAACGACGCCGAGCCGGATCCGATGATCACCGGCGCCCGGAGCACCGCGGTGGGCACGCCGCTGTCCAGCAGGATCCGGCCCACTTCGCCGCGCGAGCGCAGGTGGGCGGACGGGCGGTCGCCGCCGGGGATCTCCGGTCCGCCCAGATAGACGATCCGGCGGACACCGGCCGCGCGGGCCGCCGCGGCGAAGTTGCCGGCCGCCGTACGGTCGAGCCGCTCGAAGTTCTTCTGCCCGAGCGAATGGACCAGGAAGTACGCCACGTCCACACCGTCGAAGGCCGCCGGCAGGGTGCTCGGGTCGGACAAATCGCCCTCGACCACCTCGGTCCGGTCCGCCCACGGGACGTCCCGCAGCCGGGCGGCGCTGCGCGACAGACAGCGCACCGTATGGCCGGCCTCGAGCAGCCGGGGCGCCAGCCGCCCACCGATGTAGCCGGTCGCTCCGCTCACCAGGCATCGCACAAACCGGCTATGCCCATGCCGGCAGCCCATATGCTCGATCGGTGGACACATTCTGGGGTCCGGACCTGGCCGCGCTGCAACGCACCGACCCGGAGATCGCCGATGTGCTGCGGGACGAACTCCAGCGGCAGCGGTCGGAGCTCCAGCTGATCGCCAGCGAGAACTTCACCTCGCCGGCCGTGCTCGCGGCGCTCGGTTCCACGCTGACCAACAAGTACGCCGAGGGTTATCCGGGGCACCGCTACTACGGCGGCTGCGCCGAGGTCGACCGGGCCGAGGACCTGGGCGTCCAGCGGGCCCGGGAGCTGTTCGGCGCGGAGCACGCCAACCTGCAGCCGCATTCCGGCACCTCGGCGAACCTGGCTGCCTACGCCGCGCTGGTTCAGCCCGGCGACGTGGTGCTGGCGATGGACCTGGCGCACGGCGGTCACCTCACCCACGGCAGCAAGGTGAACTTCTCCGGCAAGTGGTTCCACTCGTTCGGGTACGCGGTGCGCGAGGACACCGAGACGATCGACTACGACGAGGTGCGCGACCTGGCGCTGGCGCACCGGCCGACGATGATCATCTGCGGAGCCACCGCCTATCCCCGGCTGATCGACTTCGCCCGGTTCCGGGCTATCGCCGACGAGGTGGGCGCATATCTGCTGGTCGACGCCGCGCACTTCATCGGACTGGTGGCCGGGCGGGCGGTGCCGTCGCCGGTCGAGCACGCCGACGTGGTCACCTGCACCACCCACAAGGTGCTGCGCGGACCGCGAGGGGGCATGATTCTCTGCCGTGCGGACCTGGCTCAGCGAATCGACAAGGCGGTCTTCCCGTTCACCCAGGGCGGGCCGATGATGCACGCGATCGCCGCCAAGGCGGTGGCGCTGCGGGAGGCGGCCCAACCGGAGTTCCAGCGGTACGCCCGGCAGGTGGTGCGCAACAGCCAGGCGCTGGCCGCCGGGCTGGCCGCCGCGGGCCTGCGCCCGGTGTCCGGTGGCACCGACACCCACCTGGCGCTGATCGACCTCCGGGCCGCCGGGGTGACCGGCCGGGACGCCGAGACCCGCTGCGGCCTGGGCCGGATCACGCTGAACAAGAACGCCGTTCCGTACGATCCGGAGAAGCCGGCCGTCGCCTCCGGCATCCGGGTCGGTACGCCGAGCGTGACCACCCAGGGCATGCGGGAGGACGAGATGCGGCAGATCGCCGGGCTGATCGCCACCGCGGTCGGGGCCGATCCGGAGACCTCCGCCGGCACCCGCCGGCTGCACGATGTCGCCGACGAAGTGACCGCGCTGGTCGCGCGCTTCCCGGCCTATCCCCCGGCGGAGGTGCTGGTGTGACCGGTCCGGAGACCGAACCCGTCGCCGCGAGCGGCTCCTCGGGTCCGGTGGTGCCCGCGCAGCCCACTCCGGCGCGGGCCGGTGTGCTGCGCACCATCCTGGGCAAGGACGACGAGGACGACGACCGGCCGCTGCCGGACCTGCCGCCACTGCCCGAGGACCCGCGGTGGCGGATCGAACATCTGCCGCTCGTCACCGCCGCCGGCGTGGCGCTGGTGCTGTGCGCCGCCTCGGCGGGCTTCCTCCTCGGTGGCCCGACCGCGGCGCTGGGCGCGGCGGCGGGCATGCTGGTGATCACCGTCGGAGTCAGCCTGACCACGCTGGCGATCGCCTGGGCGGACGTGATCCGGCCGGCGCTGGTGATGCCGGTCGGCCTCTCGGTATATGTGATCAAGTACGCGTTGATCGTCGCGTTGATGATCAGCGTCGGCGCCAGTGAGTGGGCCGGCGGGCTCCCGATGGCGTGGGCGATGGCCGCCGGGAGTGTCGTGCTCACCGCCGTGCAGGCGTGGTGGCTGACCCGGATCGCGCACCGGCGTCTGCCATGAATGCCCTGATCAGGGCCGATTCCGCGGCCCTGGCGGGCGGTGCGGTGCCCGATCCGGTGACGGCGGCGCGGCGCGTCTGGCCCGCGGTTGCGTCCCAGGGGTACTGTTTCGCCGAACCGAGTGCCGACCCGTCGCCCGAGCAACCCGCCGTTGCTCGGGGGGTCTCGGCCAGCCTCATCCCTCCGGCTGATATCGTTCGCCCGTCATGGCCGGTCAGCAGCCTCCCGCAGAACCCCGCAAGGACGATGCCCCGCCTCCCCCCGATTCCGGGAGCGGCTACGTGGCGATCAGCTACCTCGTCGCGGGGATGGTCGTGTGGGGCGGGATCGGCTGGCTGGTGGACCAGTGGCTCGGCACCAAGGGCATCGCGATGGGTATCGGCGCGGTGGTCGGCGGAGCTGCC
This sequence comes from Actinoplanes sp., assembly GCA_035685405.1. Taxonomy (GTDB): domain Bacteria; phylum Actinomycetota; class Actinomycetes; order Mycobacteriales; family Micromonosporaceae; genus Actinoplanes. The sequence goes on from DASSAL010000274.1 coordinate 8,409, forward strand.
GGTGTCTACCTCATCGCGCGCCGCCTCGGCGCCTGACCTGGAAGGGCTGTGGTGACCGGTCAGACGACTGTCCTCGCGGCGGATGTCCCTTTCCCGCCGACCGTCGAGGACTTTTTCCTGCCCAGCATCGTGCCGTGGGGTGGCGACGGGGTCTGGTTCACCAAGATCACGCTGTTGCTCTGGGCCTCCGTGGCGATCCTGATCATCTTCTTCCTGGTCTCGTACCGGAAGCCGCAACTGGTGCCGGGCAAGAAGCAGTGGCTGGCCGAGTCGGTCTACGGCTTCGTGCGCAACAACATCGCGGTCGAGATGATCGGCCGCGAGGGCGTGCGATTCGCGCCGTACCTGACCACGCTCTTCTCCTTCATCCTGCTGATGAACCTCTGGGGCATCATCCCCTTCGCGCAGATCTCCCCGAACTCGCACATCGCCTTCCCGGCGGTACTCGCGGTGATCAGCTGGGTGTTGTTCATCTACGTGGGCTTCCGCAAGCACGGGATCGGCTATCTCAAGGTGGCCCTGGTGCCGCCGGCGCCGTGGTTCATCCTGCCGATCCTGGTGCCGATCGAATTCTTCTCGAACTTCATCGTGCGGCCCTTCTCGCTGGCCATCCGATTGTTCGCGAACATGTTCGCCGGCCACATGCTGCTGCTGGTGTTCACCCTGGGCGGCTTCGCGATGATCAACCAGAACCTGTGGCTGGCACCCGTGTCGGTGCTGTCCTGGCTGATGACGATCGCATTGACGTTCCTGGACTTTGCGATCATCGTGCTGCAGGCGTACATCTTCACGGTGCTGACCGCCAGCTATGTCCAGGGCTCGCTCGTCGAGGGCCACTGACCGCGCCGCCAGAGTTCCTTTTGCAAGACCCCGTTGTCGTCCCGCATGACAGTCATGCGAGATACCAGGAGGAAATCCGAAATGAACCTTGCCGAAGTAGTCGGTAGTACCGCCGCCATCGGGTACGGCCTCGCGGCCATCGGGCCCGGCGTCGGCGTCGGCCTGGTCTTCGCCGCCTACATCCAGTCGACCGCCCGCCAGCCGGAGGCGGCCCGCATCACCCAGCCATTCCTCTGGATCGGTTTCGCCGTGGTCGAGGTGCTCGCCCTGCTGGGCATCGTCTTCGGTTTCGTCTGGGCGAACCCGGCCGGCTGAGCACCGCTCGCCTCGTTAGGGAGAGTGTCCGTTGATCACTACCTATCTGGCTGCCGAGGCCGGCGCCACCGAGCACAACCCGATCGTGCCGCTCTGGCAGGAGGTCGTGCTCGGTACCATCGCCTTCGGTCTGCTCTGCTACGTGTTGATGAAGTTCGTCTTCCCGCGCATGGAGGAGACCTTCCACGCCCGGGTCGACGCGATCGAGGGCGGCCTCAAGCGGGCCGAGGAGGCACAGGCCGAGGCGAACCAGCTGCTCGAGCAGTACCGTGCGCAGCTCGCCGAGGCGCGCACCGAGGCCGCCCGCATCCGCGACGAGGCCCGGGCCGACGCCGAGGGCATCCGGCAGGATGTCCTGGCCAGGGCACGGGAGGAGTCCGAGCGGATCATCGGGGCCGGCCGGGAACAGCTGGCCGCGCAGCGCGAGAGCATCCTGCGCGAGCTGCGGACCGAGGTGGGCAGCCTGGCCATCGACCTGGCCGGCCGGATCGTCGGTGAGTCCCTCGCCGACGAGGCGCGCAACCGCGGCACGGTGGACCGGTTCATCAGCGAGCTGGACGCGACGGGCGGGCGGCGCTGATGGCCGCGACCGCCGCACGCGAGTCGCTGCTGGCCGCGGCGGAGCAGTTGGCCACCGCCACCGCCCGGGCCACCCCCCCACAGCTGTTGACGGTCGCCGACGAGATCCTGTCAGTGGCCCGGCTGCTGCGCGACGAGCCCCGGCTGCGTCGGGCGCTGACCGACCCGTCGCGGCCCGGTAAGGACCGAGCCGACCTGGTCCGCTCGCTGCTGTCCGGCAAGCTCTCGAAGGCCTCGGTGGACGCCATGACGCAGCTCGCGGGCGGTCGCTGGAGCCGGCCGAGCGAGCTGCTGGACGCGACCGAGCGGCTCGGCGTGGAAGCGGTGCTGCGGAGCGCGGCAGCGTCGGACGACCTGGCCGACATCGAGGACGAGCTGTTCCGGTTCGGCCAGATCGTCTCCGGCAACCCCGCGCTCGCCGTCACGCTCGGTGACCCGGGCGCGCCGACCAGTCGCCGGGTTAAGCTGGTGCAGGACTTGCTGAAGGGCAAGGCCAAGCCGGCCACGCTGCGGCTCGTCGAGGTGGCACTCGAGGGCTACGGTGGCCGCGGCTTCGAGTTCTCGCTGACCCGGCTCGTCGAGCTGATCGCGGCCAAGCGCGACCGTGAGGTGGCGTACGTGACGGTGGCCAAGCCGCTCGACGACGACGCGGAAGAGCGACTGAGCGCCAAACTGTCCGACATCTACGGCCGCCCGGTGTCGCTGAAGGTCGACGTGGACCCTCGGGTCATCGGCGGTGTCAGCGTCCGGGTCGGTTCCGACCTCTACGACGGCACGATCCTGCGGCGTCTGAACGAAGCCAAGCAGGCCTTCGCCAAGTAACTCCCATAGGCCCCCTCGGCGGCGGACACGCACCGAGCTGACTAGAGAAGGCAGAGGATGGCCGAGCTGACCATCTCCTCGGACGAGATCCGGGGGGCGCTAGAGCGCTACGTCTCGTCCTACACGCCCGAGGTCTCCCGTGAGGAGGTCGGCATCGTCTCCGATGCGGGCGACGGCATCGCGCACGTCGAGGGTCTGCCCTCGACGATGGCGAACGAACTGCTCGAGTTCGACGACGGCACGCTGGGTGTCGCCCTGAACCTGGACGTCCGCGAGATCGGCGTCGTGATCCTCGGCGAGTTCGCCGGCATCGAGGAGGGGCAGCAGGTCAAGCGGACCGGCCGCGTCCTCTCCGTGCCGATCGGCGACGCATTCCTCGGTCGCGTGGTCGACCCGCTCGGCCGGCCGATCGACGACCACGGCGAGATCGAGAACGAGGGCTTCCGCGAGCTGGAGCTGCAGGCGCCGAACGTGATGGCCCGGCAGCCGGTGAAGGAGCCGCTGCAGACCGGGATCAAGGCGATCGACGCGATGACCCCGATCGGCCGCGGCCAGCGCCAGCTGATCATCGGTGACCGCAAGACCGGCAAGACCGCCGTCGCCCTGGACACGATCATCAACCAGCGCGCCAACTGGGCGTCCGGCGACCCGCAGAAGCAGGTTCGCTGCATCTACGTGGCGATCGGCCAGAAAGCGACCACCATCGCCGGCATCCGCGGGACGCTGGAGGAGCACGGCGCGATGGAATACACCACCATCGTGGCGTCGCCGGCCTCCGACCCGGCCGGCTTCAAGTACATCGCGCCGTACACCGGGTCGTCCATCGGCCAGCACTGGATGTACGCCGGCAAGCACGTGCTGATCGTCTTCGACGACCTGACCAAGCAGGCCGAGGCCTACCGCGCGGTGTCGCTGCTGCTGCGCCGCCCGCCGGGTCGCGAGGCGTACCCGGGTGACGTCTTCTACCTGCACTCCCGGCTGCTGGAGCGGTGCGCGAAGCTCTCCGACGACCTGGGCGGCGGCTCGATGACCGGCCTGCCGTTGATCGAGACAAAGGCCAACGACATCTCGGCCTACATCCCGACCAACGTCATCTCGATCACCGACGGCCAGATCTTCCTCGAGGCCGACCTGTTCGCCTCCGGTGTGCGTCCGGCCATCAACGTAGGCACCTCGGTGTCCCGGGTCGGTGGTTCGGCACAGGTCAAGGGCATGCGGCGGGTCTCCGGCCGGCTGCGGCTCGACCTGGCGCAGTACCGCGAGCTGGAGGCATTCTCGGCGTTCGCGTCCGATCTGGACAAGGCGTCGCGGGCCCAGCTGGAGAAGGGTATCCGGCTGGTCGAGCTGCTCAAGCAGCCGCAGTACTCGCCGTACTCGGTGGTCGACGAGACCATCGTGATCTGGGCCGGCACCACCGGGCAGCTGGACGACGTGCCGGTCGGCGATGTACGGCGGTTCGAGGCCGAGATGCTGGAGTGGCTCAAGCGGCACCGCTCCGACACCATGACCTCGATCGACTCGACCGGCCAGCTGACCGACGACGACGTGGCGAGCCTTCAGGCCGGACTGAACGAGTTCAAGGAGCTGTTCAAGCAGGGCGAGACCGGCGTTCACCTCAACGAGCCGGACGCCGAGGCGATGGAGGAGGGCAGGGAGTCCCGCGAGAAGGTGACCCGGCAGGTCCGCAAGCCGGCCAAGGGTGCGAGCTAGTCATGGCCGGTCAGGTACAGGCCCTGCGGCGGCGCATCCGAACCGTGCGGTCGACCAAGAAGATCGCCAAGGCGCAGGAGCTGGTCGCCACCAGCCGGATCGCCAAGGCGCAGGAGCGGGTGGCCGCCTCGAAGCCGTACGCCGAGGCGATCACCGACGTGCTCACCGCACTGGCGTCCAACGCGACCATCGACAACCCGCTGCTCACCTCGCGCGAGCGGGTGCGACGGGCCGGCGTCCTGCTCATCACCAGCGACCGGGGCCTGGCCGGCGCCTACAATGCCAACGCCATCCGCACCTGCGAGCAGCTGATCTCCCGGCTGCGCGAGGACGGCAAGGACGTGGCGCTATACGTCGTCGGCCGCAAGGGTGTCGGCTACTACCGGTTCCGGAACCGGCCGATCGAGGCCAGCTGGACCGGCTTCTCCGAGCGTCCGTCGTTCGAGGATGCGCGACAGGTCGGCGAGGCTCTGCTCGAGGCCTTCGTGGCGGGTGCCGACGACAGCGAGCAGAATCACGGCCCGGAAAACATTCACGGCGTGGACGAGCTGCACATCGTCAGCACCCGGTTCAAGTCTCTGATGACCCAGTCCGCGGAGGCGCACTGGCTGGCGCCGTTGCAGGTCGAGGTGAAAGAGGTCGAAGAGTCCGAGCTTCAGCCGGCGTACGAGTTCGAACCGGAGGCCGAGGAACTGCTCGACGCGCTGCTGCCGAAGTACCTCAACACGCGCATCTATGCGGCGCTGCTGGAGTCGGCGGCCAGCGAGTCGGCGTCCCGCCGGCGGGCCATGAAGAGCGCGTCGGACAACGCCGACGACCTGCTCAAGCGGTACACGCGCGAGATGAACTCCGCGCGGCAGGCTGCGATCACCCAGGAAATCAGCGAGATCGTCGGCGGCGCCAACGCGCTGGCGGCGGCGGGAAGTGATGAATGATGACTGCTGTAGCTGAGCCCACCAAGGCGGAGACCGGTGTCGGCCGCGTCGTCCGGGTCATCGGCCCGGTCGTCGACGCCGAGTTCCCCCGCGACCGGATGCCGGACATCTACCACGCGTTGCACGTCGACGTGACGCTGTCCGGGGGCACCCGCACGTTGACCCTGGAGGTCGCACAGCACCTCGGCGACAACCTGGTGCGGGCGATCTCGATGCAGCCCACCGACGGCCTGGTCCGGGGCACCGAGGTGCGCGACACCGGCGCGGCGATCTCGGTGCCGGTCGGCGACGTGACCAAGGGGCACGTGTTCAACGCCCTCGGCGAGGTGCTCAACGCCGACCCGGGATCGCTGAAAGTGGAGGAACGCTGGCCGATCCACCGCCAGCCCCCGGCGTTCGCCGACCTGGAGCCGAAGACCGAGATGCTGGAGACCGGCATCAAGGTGCTCGACCTGCTCGCGCCGTACGTCCGCGGTGGCAAGATCGGCCTGTTCGGCGGCGCGGGCGTCGGCAAGACCGTGCTGATCCAGGAGATGATCATCCGGGTCGCCCGCAACTTCGGCGGCACCTCGGTGTTCGCCGGCGTGGGTGAGCGGACCCGCGAGGGCAACGACCTGATCCTGGAGATGGCCGAGGGCGGCGTCATCGACAAGACCGCGCTGGTCTTCGGCCAGATGGACGAGCCGCCGGGCACCCGGCTGCGGGTCGCCCTCTCCGCGCTGACCATGGCGGAGTACTTCCGGGACGTGCAGAACCAGGAGGTGCTGCTCTTCATCGACAACATCTTCCGGTTCACCCAGGCCGGTTCCGAGGTGTCCACGCTGCTCGGCCGGATGCCGTCCGCGGTGGGCTACCAGCCCACCCTGGCCGACGAGATGGGGCAGCTGCAGGAGCGGATCACCTCGGTGCGGGGCAAGGCGATCACCTCGCTGCAGGCGATCTACGTGCCCGCCGACGACTACACCGACCCGGCGCCGGCCACTACGTTCGCCCACCTGGACGCGACCACCAACCTGGAGCGGTCGATCTCCGACAAGGGCATCTCCCCCGCCGTGGACCCGCTGGCCTCCAGCTCGCGGATCCTGGCGCCGGAATACGTCGGCGCCGAGCACTACGCGGTGGCCCGTGAGGTGCAGCGGATCCTGCAGAAGTACAAGGACCTGCAGGACATCATCGCCATCCTGGGCATGGACGAGCTCTCCGAAGAGGACAAGGTCACGGTGCAGCGGGCCCGCCGCATCGAGCGCTTCCTCTCGCAGAACACGTACGCCGCCGAGCAGTTCACCGGCGTGCCCGGCTCGACGGTTCCGCTGAAGGAGACCATCGAGGCGTTCAAGAAGATCAGCGACGGCGACTACGACCAGTTCCCGGAGCAGGCCTTCTTCATGTGCGGCGGTCTCGAGGACCTCGAGAAGAACGCCCACGAGTTGATGAAGAGCTGATCTGCGCCTACGCAGGTGAGGCCGCGCCGACCGCAGGGTCGGCGCGGCTTCTGCATCCCGGCGTTTCCCTTGCGTGCGGTAGCCGTTTGACCATCGGGCGTGAGGGGTAGCCGAAACCGAAGCATTCTTATCTTGTTCGGCTAGCCTGAGCGGTGCACACTTGCGCGGGCCGGCGATCATTTCCACGTCGCGGGATCGACCGTCATGGTTGGGGAACGGGTGGCAAGAAGCGGACTGGGCACGCCGAAGGCGGCGAAGGGTAAGCCGAAGACCGGGCGGAAGGCGCCGCTCTGGGCGCGTCTGTGCGCGATCTTCGGCTGCATCCTCATGGTCGTCAGCGGCGGCGCCCTCGTCACCAGCCAGGTGCTGGTCGCCCGGTACGCCGGCGCGGTGGATACGCAGAACCTGTTCGGCGACGCCGCCAACGGTGCCACCAAGGAAGCCAAGAGCGACATCAAAGGCCCGGTCAACATCCTGCTGGTCGGCATCGACCCGCGGGACGAGGAGACAGCTCCGCTGTCCGACTCGATCATCGTGGTCCACGTGCCGGAGAACATGCAGGACGCGTACGTGTTCTCCATCCCGCGCGACCTCGTGGTGGACATCCCCGCCTTCGAGAAGACCGGGTTCCGTGGCGGCCGTTCCAAGATCAATGCCGCCATGTCGTTCGGCAGCGAGGTGGGCAACGGCCAGCACGACGTGGCCCAGGGTTTCAGCCTGCTGGCCAGGACGGTGAGCCAGCTGACCGGCATCGAGAAGTTCGACGCCGGTGCGATCGTCAACTTCGGCGGCTTCAAGAAGATCGTGGACGCGATGGACGGCGTCACCATGACGATCGACCAGGACGTCAAGTCCGAGCACCTGCAGCCGGACGGCACGCCGCGGCCCAAGCGGGCCGGTTGTGAGCGCGGCGGCTGTGCCCACCCGTACTACGGGCCGCAGAAGCAGTACAAGAAGGGCAAGTATCACCTCGAGGGCTGGGAGGCGCTCGACTACGTCCGGCAGCGGTACGGCCTGGAGAACGGCGACTACGACCGCCAGCGACACCAGCAGCAGTTCATCCGGGCGATGGCCCAGCAGGCGCTGAGCAAGGACGTGGTGACCGACCCGGGCAAGCTCGACCGGGTGCTGCGGGCGGCCGGCAAGTCGCTGATCTTCGACGGCAACGGCCACAACGTGGTCGACTGGGGCCTGGCGCTCAAGAACGTCCGCCCGGACAACATGACGTTGATCAAGCTGCCCGGCCGGTCGCTCATCTCCAACGGCCGCTACCAGGGCGAGGCGCTGGCAAGCACCGCGGACACGTTCTTCAGCTCGATCCGGGACGGCACCGTGGCGAACTTCCTACTGGACAACCCCAGCTTCATCAACAAGGTGTGACGGCACCCCGGCACACCCAGCCACCGAACGCCAACTAGACTTCGATCCGTCCCGGTTCTAGTGAGGAGACAGCGTGGCCAACCAGCTGCACGTCCAGGTCGTCGCCGTCGAGGAGAGCGTGTGGTCCGGCGAGGCCGAGATGGTCGTCGCCCGCACCACCGAGGGCGAGATCGGCGTCCTGCCCGGCCACGCCCCGCTGCTCGGCCTCCTCAAGGAGCCGTCGCAGGTGCGGGTCAAGCTGGCCGGCGGCGAACAGTTGACGTACGACGTGACCGGCGGCTTCCTCTCCATCGACGCCGACGGGGTCACCGTGCTCGCGGAGAGCGCCACCCCCGGCAATCCCGACTCGCACTGACACCGCGATGCAGATTCTGGAGGTCGTCGGAATCTGCTTCGCCGCGCTGCTGCTCGTCCTTTTCGCGCTCTTCTTCCGCCGCCGGCTGCTGATGGCCGGTGGCGGCACCATTCGGCTCCAGGTGCGGGTCACCACGATGGTTCCGGGCCGCGGCTGGTCCGCCGGGCTGGGCCGGTTCATCGGCGATCAGTTGCAGTTCCACCGCATGTTCAGCTTCGGCATCCGGCCCAAACGGGTGCTCGACCGACGGCTGCTCACGGTCGACCAGCGCCGGCTGCCGGAAGGCCCGGAACGCCTCACCATGCCCGGCGACTGGATCATCCTGGCCTGCGTCAGCGACACCGGCCGCATCGAGATCGCGATGGCGGAGTCGACGGTCACCGGGTTCGCGTCGTGGCTGGAGGCCGGCCCGCCGGGACAGCCGGGCCGGTTGTCCCCACGACGGCACGGCGGCCCGGCCGCCAGTTCGACCTCCTGACCGGTCGGCTCAGCGCCAGGGTCGCCTCGCACACGCGTGACCCACGGGACAGACCCTAGGCGCCGCCCGGCACCCACTTCACGTCGCCGTTCGGGTTGGCCGTACGGGCCAGGATGAACAGTAGGTCGGACAGCCGGTTCAGATACTTGGCCGGCAGATCGCTGGTGCGCTTGCCGTCCGCCGCGATCAGCGCCCACGCCGACCGTTCGGCGCGGCGGGCGACGGTCCGGGCCACGTGCAGCAGGGCCGCACCGGGGGTACCGCCCGGCAGCACGAAGGAGTCCAGTGCCGACAGCGCCGCGTTGTACTCGTCACACCAGCCTTCCAGCCGGGTCACGTACGCCGGGGTGATCCGCAGCGGCGGATAGGGCGGGTGGTCGGCGATCGGGTTGCACAGGTCGGCACCCACGTCGAACAGGTCGTTCTGCACCGCGGTGAGGACCCGGCGGACGTCCTCGGGCAGGTTGCCGAGGGCCAGCGCCACCCCGAGCGCGGCGTTGCATTCGTCGGTGTCGGCGTACGCGGCGATCCGCGGATCGGTCTTCGCGGCGACCTCGTTGTTGCCCAGGCGGGTCTGCCCCGCGTCGCCGGTCCGGGTGTAGATGCGAGTGAGATGCACGGCCATGGGGTCCACCCTACGGAGTGTCCGCTGGCGGGCCCCATACCATGGCACGTCGTGACCGACTGCACCGAGCACGGCGGCTGAGCGAAGCGCCGGCGGGCGCAGGGCCAGGAGGGCACGACCAAGGAGGATCAGCATGGATGTGATCAGGGTGAAAGGCGGCGCCCGGCTCTCGGGCGACGTCCGGGTCGGTGGCGCCAAGAACTCGGCGCTCAAGCTCATGGCGGTCGCGCTGCTGGCCGAGGGGCGCAGCGTGGTCGACAACGTGCCCCGGATCACCGACATCGCCATCATGGCCGAGGTGCTGCGCCGGCTCGGCTGCCACGTGACCCTGGACGGCACCACGGCCACCATCGACGTGCCCGCCGAGCCGGGCAGCGAGGCCGACTACGACCTGGTCCGCCGGCTCCGCGCGTCGATCTGCGTGCTCGGGCCGCTGCTGGCCCGCCGGGGGTACGTCCGGGTGGCGCTGCCCGGCGGCGACCTGATCGGCTCCCGCGGTCTGGACATGCACGTCTCCGGCCTGGCCCGGATGGGTGCGGAGATCACCGGCGAGCACGGCTTCGTCATCGCCGCCGCGCCGGCCGGGCTGCGCGCAGCCAAGATCTGGTTGGACTTCCCCAGCGTCGGCGCCACCGAGAACCTGCTGATGGCCGCGGTGCTGGCCAAGGGCGTCACGGAGATCGACAACGCCGCCCGGGAGCCGGAGATCGTGGACATCTGCCAGATGCTGACCGCGATGGGCGCCCGGATCGACGGCGCCGGCACGTCCACCCTCGAGATCGAGGGGGTGGATGAGCTGCAGCCGGTGCGGCATACCACGGTCGGCGACCGGATCGTCGGCGGCACCTGGGCGTTCGGTGCGGCGATGACCCGCGGCGACGTCACCGTGCACGGCGTACGCCCGGAGTTCCTGACCATCGCGCTGGACAAGCTGGTGTCCGCCGGAGCGGTGGTCGAGCCGGGGGACAACCGGTTCCGCGTACGGATGGACGATCGTCCGTCGGCCGTCGACATCGTGACGCTGCCGTTCCCGGGCTTCGCCACCGACCTGCTGCCGATGGCGATCGGCCTGGCCGCGGTGGCCGACGGGTCCTCACTGATCACCGAGAACATCTTCGACGGCCGGTTCCTGTTCGTGAACGAGATGGTCCGGCTGGGTGCGGACATCCGGACCGACGGCCACCACGCTGTGGTCCGCGGGCGCGAGCGGCTGTCCGGGGCGCCGGTGCGGGCCACCGACATCCGGGCCGGCGCCGGGCTGGTCATCGCCGGGTTGTGCGCCGACGGGGTGAGCGAGGTGGGCGACGTGCACCACATCGACCGCGGATACCCGGACTTCGTCGCCGACCTGGCCAACCTGGGCGTGGAGGTGGAACGGGCCGAGGTACCCGAGCCGACTTTCGACTTTTAGAGCACGATCCGTTTCGCCGCCTCGAGTTCCTCCAGGAAGACCAGCACCGCGTATCGGCCGTCGCTGCGCAGCGCCTGGGTGGCGCGGATGCCGGCGTCGGCCAGCAGCAGGCGGATCTCCTCGGCCTCCTCCCGGTCCTCGGTCACCGCGGCCGGGCAGAGCAGGCCGAAGTCGTCCGGGTCCGAGAAGATGGACAGGCCGTACAGCTCGCGCAGCGGGTCATCGGCGTTCTCCACCCAGTCCAGGCCCAGCCGCCAGAAGACCATCCCGAGGAAGCCGACCACAGCGAGGGCGATCAGCGGCCCGATCAGGTACCAGCCGTCGCTCGTGGCCATGGGCACAGTCTGGCACCGGAGATCATCGTTTTCCCGAGAATTGCCCCGATCGGGGTGCTGAGCCTGCGTTAAGGCGATCCCGATAGGCTGGACGCTCCACGGCACATCGAGGAGGAGTGGCACATGGCGGGTCGGCTCGCGGTCATCGGCTCGGGTCTGATGGGTTCCGGGATCGCCCAGGTGTCGGCGCAGGCCGGCTGGCAGGTCACCATGCGCGACCTCGACGAGGCGTCGCTGAACCGGGGGCTGGCGGCGATCCGGGACTCCCTGGGCCGGTTCGCCGCCAAGGGCAAGATCAGCGAGGCGGACGTCGACGCCACGCTCGCCCGGATCACCCCCACCACCGAACTGGAAGCCGCGGCGGACGCCGACGTGGTGGTCGAGGCGATCTTCGAGCGGGTGGAGGCCAAGCACGAGGTGTTCCGGGCGCTGGACAAGCTCTGCAAGGCCGGTGCGGTGCTCGGCACGAACACCTCGGCCATCCCGATCACTCAGATCGCCACGGTGACCTCCCGGCCGGAGTCGGTGGTGGGCATCCACTTCTTCTCGCCGGTGCCGATGATGAAGCTGGTCGAGTTGGTGCGCGGATACCAGACGTCGGACGACACGCTGAACCAGGCGCGGATGTACGCCGAGGAGGTCGGCAAGACCTGCGTCGAGGTCAAGCGGGACGTGGCCGGGTTCGTCTCGAACCGGCTGTTCGCCGCCCTGCTGGTCGAGGCGATCAAGCTGGTCGAGTCGGAGGTGGTGACGCCGGCCGACCTGGACACCGTGATGAAGCTCGGCTTCGGGCACGCCATGGGCCCGCTGGCCACCGTCGACCTGACCGGGCTGGACGTCATGCTGCACGCGGCCGGCAACATCTACCGGGACACCGGCGACCCGAAGTTCTTCCCGCCGGAGCTGCTGCAGCGCATGGTCACCGCGGGCGATCTGGGGCGGAAGGCCGGCAAGGGTTTCTACACCTACTAGGGACCGACCCTAGCCGTCGCGCTTGGTGGTCCAGTGGAAGGTGGTCAGGCACAGCACCAGGCCCAGCACGCACCACACCGCCAGCACCAGCGCGACGGTCGGCAGGTCGTACGAGCCGCTGGGCTCGCGGGCGCCGAACGACTCGGGCAGGAAGACCGACCGCAGACCCTGGCACATCCACTTGAGCGGGAACACCGAGGCCAGGTTCTGCATCCAGCTCGGTAGGCTGGTGAACACGAAGAACACCCCGGAGATGAACTGCAGGATCAGCGCCACCGGGGTGACCACCGCGGGGGCGCTGCGGCCGGTGCGGGCCAGCGACGAGAAGGCGATGCCGCACAGCGTGCACGCGGTGATGCCGAGCACGGACACCCAGAGGAAGGTCAGCCACTTCGCGGCGGTGTCCGGCAGGTTCAGGTCGAACAGCACGGTGGCGACGGCGAGCAGGATGGCCGTCTCGAGCACGGCGATGAACGCGACCATCAGCACCTTGCCGGCGAAGTAGACCCACTTCGGCATCGGGGTGCCGAGCAGGCGCTTGAGCACCCCGCGGTCGCGTTCCATCGGGATCTGGATGGCCAGCGCCTGGAAGCCGGCGGTCATCAGGCCGGTCGCGATCATGCCGGTGACGAAGTACTGGGTGAACTTCACCCCGTCGCCGATCTCGCCGGAGAAGATGGCGCCGAATACCAGGATCAGGATGGCCGGGAAGGCCAGCGTGAACATCACCTGCTCGCGGCTGCGCAGGAACTGCCTGATCTCCAGCGCGCCCTGAGCCAGTCCCAGCCTCACGTTGCCCCGATCATCTCGAGGTACACGTCCTCCAGGGTGGGTCGGGTCACGGTCAGGCCGGGCACCTCGCCGTCGAAGCGGGCGGCCAGGTCGGCGATCAGCGCCGTCGGGGTTGCACTCTGCGCGTGCTCCCAGGATCCGTCCGCGGTGCGCCAGGTAACCGTCGCCAGGGCCGCGTCGCGCCGGCCCATCCGGCGTGGCGTGTCCACGGCGATCAAGCGGCCGCGGGCGATCACGCCGACCCGGTCCGCCAGGGCTTCGGCCTCCTCCAGGTAGTGCGTGGTGAGCACGATGGTCGTACCCGCGGCCTGCAAGGTCTTGATCAGCACCCAGAACTCGCGGCGGGCCTCCGGGTCGAAGCCGGTGGTCGGCTCGTCGAGGAAGAGCAGCTCCGGCCGGCCGATGATGCCCAGCGCCACGTCCAGCCGGCGTTTCTGCCCCCCGGAGAGCGTGTGCGTCCGGGACCCCACCTTGTCGGTCAGCCCGACCCGCCGGATCACCTCGGCCGGGTCGTCGGCGTCCGGATAGAACCGGGCGAAGTGCCCCACCACCTCACCCACGGTGAGCTCGTCGAACTCGCCGGTGCCCTGCAGCACGATGCCGACCCGTTGGCGAAGGCCGGGGCCGGGCCTGCCGGGGTCCACGCCCAGCACGCTGACCTCACCGGCGTCCCGCTTCCGGTATCCCTCGAGGATCTCCACCGTGGTGGTCTTGCCGGCCCCGTTCGGGCCCAGCAGAGCGAAGATCTCGCCGGTGGCGACGTCCAGGTCGATGCCGTCCACGGCGGAGGTGCCGCCGTACACCTTGCGGAGACCGCGCACCGCGATCGCGAGCCCAGCCCCGTCCATGCCGCGAACGATACGCAAGAACTACGTCGATCTCGGACTTGTGGTGTCCGGTTCGCGCATGTGACCTGATTTGTCGCCGGATTTGTCCCGCCACGAGTCCAAGATCGACGCGTAGGTGAGGTCAGCGCGCGGTGGCGAAGGAGAGGGAGAGGAGGGTCGCGGCGATCATGCCGCCTAGCAGGGTCAGGCCGATGCCGCCGATGTCGAGCCGGGCCTGCAACTGGCGGTGTGCCAGCAACGCCGCCACCGGCACTCCGGCCGAGGGGGCCACCAGGAAACACAGCCAGCCCAGGCCGCGGATCAGGGTGCCGCCCGGTACGCCGGCGTCGCCCAGCGTGACCAGGCCGGCGGCGACCAGTCCGGTGGCACCGGCGACCAGCGCGCCGAACATCGGCAGCAGGGCCAGCGTCCAGCGGGGGAGCGCACGGCGGTGGGCCGGCCGTACGGTGTCGTCGATCCGCCCGGCCGCGCGCGCCAGCAGCGCCCGGGGCGATTCCCGGCCGGAGGTCTCGCCGTCCGACGGGCGGCGCTGCAGCGCCACTCGCGGCAGCGACTCGACCGCCAGCGGTTCCGGCAGTTCACCCAGCGCCCGCACCCGGATGCCGCGGGCCCGCCGCAGTTGGTCCCACAGCCGGGCCGCCTCCCGGTCCACGTCGAGCACCTGGGCGGCGGCCGCGCCGGCCCAGCGGTCCGCCGACGCCGCCTCGCTCTCCGCCCGGGCCAGTTCGCCGGCGGCCCGCGCGGCGCTGTCCTGGTAGGCCTGTTCCGCGTTGTCCAGCTCGGTGTCCCGGCGCCGCGCGACGTCGGCCAGCGCGGCCATCATCAGCTGGTAGTCGCGGTCACGTGTGGTCACTGTTCACCTCGTACGGGATGATCACTTCAGGGACGCGGTGCACGGAACGGTCGAAGAACAGCGCGCGGCGGGGGCGTGGATACCACGGCGGGCCGCCGGGCTGCGGGCACAGCGGGCCCAGGTCGCCGCCGTGCACGTCGAGGGCCACCCAGGCGCCGATCGCGTCCATCCGGGCGCCGAAACCACCGAGGTCCTCCCGCAGCCGGGCCACCGACCGCCACCACCCGAGCACGTGGGTCCGTTGCGCCGGGCCGTCGTTGAGGAGGTCACGGAGCCGGGCCTTGTGCGCGGTGGCGTCCAGCGCGTAGCCGAGCACATAGTGCGGCACGCCGTCCGGCTCCACCTCGAACAGCTCCGGCAGGTCGGACTCGTCGTACCAGTCGGCCTCGGGCAGTTCGGCCATTAGCCGGGCGGCCGGCCGCGCGGCATCCGGCACCAGGCAGACGATGCTGAAGTGCGCCGGGCCCTGCGCGGCCAGCGACAATGCCGCCGCGGCCAGGACGTCGCAGGCCTCGTCGACGCGGGTGCCGAGGACCGCCAGGTTGCGGCCGGGCATCCGGCCCAGCCGCAGGCGCGCCGGTCGCGCGGCGACGTCGATCCGCTCGCCGAGCACCGCGCCGGGTGAGGAGCCGATCGGCCCGGCCGGGTCGGGCACCCGCCCGGCCGGCCGGTACGCCGCGCCCAGCCGCGGCACCGCCTCGCCGTCGAACAGCCGCGGCGGTGCACAGCCGTCCGGCCGCTGGGTCCAGAGCGTGTGCTGCAGCCGCCGCCAGGCCGGCCGGTCGCCGGCGTCCGGCAGCCGGACGATCCGGTTCGCGCCGGCCACCCCGGAGTCGGCGTTCACCACCGCGTGGAACCGCGGGATCACCGCGGCGGCCAGGTTGTCGTCGGCCAGGATCCGGCGTGCCTTGGGCAGCGCGATCCGCAGCGTGAACTGCCCGATCAGGCCGGACCGGCCCCACAGCGCCTCGATGCCGGAGACGTCCTGGGAGGCGAGCACCAGGTGGATGCCTTGGGAGCGGCCGCGCCGGGCCAGGTCCTCGAGCAGCGTCACCGCCTCGCCGGCGACGGCGTCCCGGCCGGTCAGCAGCACCTGGAACTCGTCGATCACCGCGACGATCCGCGGCCAGTGCCCGGCCGGGTCCTCGGCCCGCAGTTCGGCGAGCTTGGTGGCCTCGTGCCGTTTGGCCGCCTGCGCCCGGGTGCGCAGTTCCTCGCCCAGATGCCGGAGCATGGCCAGGCCGAACTCGCGGTCGCCGTTGACGTTGATGCCGGCCAGCCGCACCTGGGGCAGCCAACTGGGGTCGCGCGGTCCCGGGGTGAACCGGGCGAACGACACCCCCTCCTTGAAGTCCAGCAGGTAGAGGGCGAGCTCCGCGGGCCCGTACCGGGCGGCCATCGAGCCCAGCCAGGCGTAGATGAGGTTGGTCTTGCCGGATCCGGAGGGCCCGCCGATCAACGCGTGCGGCGGGTCGTCACCGAGCGTCACCTCGACGAGCGTGCCGTCCGTGCTGTCGCCGATCGGCGCCACCAGCCCGTGCGCGGAAGACTCGGTCCAGATCTTCTCCGGCTCCAGATCGGCCAGCCGGGCCGGTGGCGGGCCGGCGCGCAGCCGCTCGGCGGTGGCGCGGCAGAACGCCGTGATCCGCTCGGCCGGTGGTGGCGGATCGAGGCGGATCGGCAGGTCACCGGTGCAGTCGGAGGTGGCGGTCTGCTCCCGTACGGTGATCCGCTGCACCGTCGGGTGCGGCGCCAGGTCGAGACCGCGGGCGATCAGGTGCACGCCGCATGCCACGCCGGTGCGGACCACCCGGTCCAGCTGAGCCCGCTGTGCGCCGGTCAGCTCGGTCACCGCGGCCGGCTCGGCGAGCAGCACCACCACCCGCCACGGTTCGGGCCGGGGCCCGGCGGTGGCGGCGGTCAGGTCGGCCAGCGACGCGTACTCGCCGGCCAGCACCGTCTCGTTTACCCGGCAGATGTGCTCGACCAGGTCGTCCAGCATCCCGCTGAGCCCGCCCGGCCCGACGAACCGCAGCCCGAGCGGCGCGAACGCGGCCATCGTCCCGCCCAGGCGCTCCGGGTCGTACACGGTCAGCTCGATCTCGCCGGGCCGGGTGGTGCCCAGCGCCCGCAGCAGCAGGGCGGAGATCACCCCGTCCACCGCGTCCGGCGCGCCGGCCACGTTCAGGTGGGCGGCGTCCAGCAGCGGCACCAGGCCGGGCATGGTCACCGACTCGAACGTGACGGTGCCGATCCGCAGCAGTCCCGGGCGTCCGTCCCGGTCCGGCTCGGTGGGCGACCACATCCGCCAGGACGAGCCGGCCGCGCCCGGTGCGCACCGGGCGGCCAGGATGCCCGCCCGACCGGCCAGTGACGCCGCGTCGGTCTGGAACCGGCGCTGGATCTGGGTCCGGGCGGCGTCCCGGGCCTCGGCCAGCTGGGTCAGGCAGGTGGCGTACGCGTCCCGGACCAGCCGCCGCCGCTGCTGGGCCTCGGCCCGCGCGGTCTCGGCCGCCGCCAGCACCGCCCGCGCGGTACCGCGTGCCTCAGCCAGCTCCTGCCGGACGGCGGCGACCAGCGCGTTCCGGTGGCTCATAAGGGGGGATATTAGCCATTTCGGGCATTTCCCGGGCGTTATGTGCTGCGTGTCGGCGGAGCGGCCAACACCCCCGCGCGGGTCAGCCAGCGCGGGTCGGTCCGCATCAATTCGCCCCACAGTCGATCGGCCACCAGCGTGGCGCCCTCCCGCTGCCATTGCCGCAGCGTGCGCCGGGGCACGTACCGCCGGAACCAGTCGTACGCCCGCCGCGAGTCCCGGTCCAGGCCCTTGCTGTTCAGTTGCCGGTCGTACGGCCGGATGCCGATCACGCAGCAGTAGTACAGCGCGTTGTAGTGCCGCCATTCCTCGGTCGTGCCGAACAGCCCGTCGGGTTTGAGCCGGGCCACGCTCTCCTGCAGCACCGCCCGCAACTCGATCGCCCGCGCCATCGGTTTCTCCGCGCCCTGACCGGTGAGCCGGCGATCCACCGTGGGCAGGTCGATCAGCGGGCTCCGCAGCAGCCGGCCCAGGTCGCCGAAGTTGTCCAGCGCCCGCAGGGTGAGCCGGCGGAACTCGTCCTCGCTCACGGTGAGCAGGTGGTGCCGTTCCCGGCGCCGCGGCAGGGCCTCGGCCAGCAACATCAGCGCGGCGCGGTCGAGGCGCAGCCGGTCGTCATGCGGGAAGGCGATCCGGTCCAGGCCGCGGCGGGCCGGGCCGACCAGGCCGGCGTACGACATGACGGCCGCGACCAGCAGGAACTGAAGGATCAGGACGGCCCGATGGCCCGGTGCGGCGAGCATGGTCAGGGTGGCCAGCCCACCCGTCACCAGGGCGGCGGCCAGTCCGCTGACCGCCGACCGGCGCAGATCGGGCAGCAGCCGCTCGCCCGCGTCCACCGCGTCGGCCACCGCCACCAGGTAACCCAGCACCAGCAGGTCCACGCCCATCGCGGCGAGCACCAGCGCGGGCGCACCCAGGTCGACGGGCACCAGCACGACCATCAGACCCAGGGCGTACAGCGCCGCGGCGGCGGTGACCGCGGCGGGCAGCATCCGCGGCACCACCCGGTCCGAGAACCGCCAAAGCAGCACCAGCCCGCCGGCCAGCGGCGCCAGCGCGACCGGCCGGCCGGCGGCGGGAAGCAGGACCACGATGACCAGGAAGGCAGCCGACACGATCAGCGCGCCCCGGTCCAGCCGGCGCCGATCCGGCACCTCGTCGGGCAGCAGGCCGACCGCGACCCCGGCCCAGACCAGCGCGGGCACACAGAGCAGGATCCGGGCCGCGGCGCCGTCCGGGTCGACGGTCCAGGCGGCGACCGCCACCGCGTACGCGGCCAGCGCGCCGGCCGCGCGCCAGAGCACCGGGCGGCGGAGGTCACGGCCGATCAGGTAGGCCGCCAGCCACCAGGTCAGGGCGAAGGCGGGCACGGCGATCGCGGGCATCTGGGAAGTCAACCAAACAGGCGCCCGGTCGGCACACCCCCGTTGCGGCGCTTTTCCCGCCGGCGCCGAAGGATGACCACGGCCGCCACGATGAACAGGACGATGCCGATCAACACGAGCACCGGCAGCACGATGGCCAGCACCGACAGGACCACACTGGAGAAGTCCTCGGCCGTGCTGGCCACCGGGGCGCCGACACCGGCGGTGCTGGCGTTCACCACCGGGCGGGCGGCCGCCTTGACGCCGTGCACGGCCAGCGCGATCACCACGCCGGCCGCGATCGGCACCCATTGGTGCGAGCTGAAGAACGCGCCCGGATCGCTCACGGTCACCGTCTCCGACGACGAGCCGGCCCCGAACGCGAGGCCGCCGGCGGTGGGCCGGACCACGGTCTGCACCACGTCGTTGACGTGGTCGACGATCGGCACCTTGTCGGCCACCACCTCGATCGCCAGCAGCACCGCCAGGATGCCGATCACCCAGCCGTTGGACAGCCACTGCCAGCCGCTCGGCAGGTCCATCAGGTCGGAGTACCGGGCCAGCAGCCCCATGGTGAGCAGCGGGATGTACGCGTTGAGCCCGGCCGATGCGGCCAGGCCGGTTCCGGTGAGCGCTTCGAGCACCACTTCAATATCGCACCGCCGCGCTCCCGCCGCCGGTCAGCGGTCCGCTACTGTCGTCCGGTGCGCCTGGTCATCGCGAAGTGTTCCGTGGACTATGTCGGCCGGCTCTCCGCGCATCTGCCGCCCGCCACCCGCCTGCTCATGGTCAAGGCGGACGGCTCGGTGTCGATTCACGCGGACCGGGCGTACAAACCGCTCAACTGGATGAGCCCGCCGTGCAAGCTGCAGGAGGCGCCCGGGGTGTGGAAGGTGGTCAACAAGGCCGGCGAGGAGCTTCGGATCACGCTCGAGGAGATCTTCCAGGACACGTCGTACGACCTGGGCGTCGACCCCGGCCTGGTGAAGGACGGTGTGGAGGCGCACCTGCAGGAGTTGCTGGCCGAGCACCCGGAGACCCTGGGCGAGGGCTACACGCTGGTCCGCCGGGAGTTCATGACCGCGATCGGCCCGGTCGACCTGCTGTGCCGCGACGCTTCCGGCGGCGCGGTCGCCGTCGAGGTGAAACGCCGCGGCGAGATCGACGGGGTCGAGCAGCTGACCCGATACCTCGAGCTGATGAACCGCGACCCGCTGCTGACCCCGGTGCAGGGCGTCTTCGCCGCCCAGGAGATCAAGCCGCAGGCCCGCGTGCTGGCCGCCGACCGCGGCATCCGCTGCGTGATGGTCGACTACGACGGACTGCGCGGCATGCAACGCGACGAGCTCACGCTTTTCTGAACCTTTGCGGTACGAGCCATCGAAGGTCCCGCCTTGCCGGGCCGGCCAGGTGCGGCGCCAGGCCGCACCCTGCTTCCGGCCCGGAGGATTTCAGCGGCCGGCCAGCGCCACGCGGTCCGGGGAACTGGTCGCCGCCAGATAGGCGCGTAGTCCCACGGCCGACACCCCGGCCTGAACCAGCACTGCGGTCCAGGTCAGCGGCCTGCCCGCGGCGATGGCGATCAGGGCCAGCAGGCCGAGGAGCAGCGCGTCGAAGCCGACCACCGAGGCCATCGCCGGCCCGGTGGAGACCGTGCCCATCGGCGTGTCGAGCGGCAGCAGGCTGTTGTCTACGAACCCCACCCGCGCCCGGCGGACCGCGGCCACCGCGCTGACCGGGCCCAGCGTCAGGCCGAGCAGCCACCACGGCCCGGCCGGCAGCGCGTCCATCACCCGCAGCACCGACAGGGCGGCCGCGGCCGGGCACCGGGCGCGGGCAGACGTGGCCGACGATCGCGATGCCGCCGAGGGCGCCGGCGATCGCCGCGCCGAGGGCGACCAGTCGCAGCGCGGGCGCCAGCAGCCGGCCGCGGTCCACGGGTGCGGTGAGCAGCCAGGACACCGCGGGCCGGCTGAGCGCGAGCGGACCGAGCCGGCGCAGTGCCAGCCAGAACAGGCCGAGCAGGACCAGCACGAGCGAGGCGCCGGCCAGCGCCGAGGCGTTCGGCCGCACCGGCCAGAACACCGCCTGAAGTTGCCGGTGGACCATGCCGCCGACGATCAGCACGAACAGTACGGCGAAGTAGAACGTGCCGAGCGTCTCGCCGCGCTCCCGGTGCAGTCGGTCATGCTGCCCCCAGCGAGTCCATCGTGGCGATCTTGGTGCCGGACCGCGCTGCGAAGTGTTGTCGTGGCTGGCCATCAGGATCGACCCGCCGGTCGCCAGATAGCCGGCGAGCAGTTCCGCGACCAGGGCGCGGCCGTCGGCGTCCAGGCGCTGCTCGGGTTCGTCCAGAATCAGCAGCGAACTGGGCCGCAGCAGGGTCAACGCCAGGGTGAGGCGCTGCCCCTGCCCGGACGACAGCGACGGCGGGATGGCGTCGGCGTGGCCGGCCAGTCCGAACCGGTCCAGCGCCTCGTCGATGCCGGCCGCCGCCGGGTCCTGGCCGTGCGCGCGGCAGACCAGTTCGGCGTGCTCGCGGGTGGTCAGCCCGGGATACCAGGTGGGCGGCTCGACGGTGGTGACCACGGCCCGCCAGAAGTCCGGTGTGGAACCGGGCGGTCCGCCGAAGACCCGGATCTCGCCGTCGTCCGGCCGCTACAGCCCGGCGACGCAGCGCAGCAGGGTGGACTTGCCGATACCGTTCTCCCCGGTGACGCAGATCCCGGTGCCGGCCGGGACGGTGAGGTTCACTCCGGTCAGGACGGGCGTCGAGCCGTACCCGGCGACCAGCTCCTCGACCTCGACCGCGGGGTGATCCACTCGATCAGCCTACGGGCGGCGTCCGTAGATCAGCTTGAGAGTCCGGATGATCTGCTTGATCTGGGCCGGTGTCCGCTCGAAGGTCGACGTCGGGAGCATCGAGGGCGCCCGGCGGACGGTCACCGCCTTCGGGTGGGTGAACTCCCGCAGCCCGTCGTCGCCGTGGATCCGGCCGAAACCGGAGTCGCCGACGCCGCCGAACGGCAGGGTGGCCATGCCGACGAAGGTGAGCGTGGAGTTCACCGCGACCATGCCGGACCGCAACCGCCGGGCGATCCGGATGGCGTTGGCCTTGCCGAACACGGCGCCGCCCAGCCCGTACGCGATCGCATTGGCCTTGGCCACCGCCTCGTCGGCGTCGGCCACCTTGGTGATCGTCAGGGTCGGCCCGAACGTCTCCTCGCGGATCGCGGCCGAGTCGTCGGACACGTCCAGCAGCACGGTCGGGGCCACGTACGGCGGCTGCACGGCGTCCCGCCCGCCGAGCACCGCCCGGCCGCCGTGCTCCAGCGCGTCGTCGATGTGCCGGCGGATGACGTCCACCTGGCCGGGCATGGTGATCGGCCCGATGTCGGCGCCGGTCCGCAACACCCGCGCCTTCTCGGTCACCGCCGCCACGAACGCGTCGTAGACCGGCGCCACCGCGTACACCCGCTCGACGCCGATGCAGGTCTGCCCGGCGTTGGTCAACCCGCCCCAGACAGCGGCCTCGGCGGCCGCGTCGACGTCCGCGTCGGCGTCCACGATCATCGCGTCCTTGCCGCCCGCCTCGATCACCACCGGGGTCAGCGTCTCCGCGCAGGCGGCCATCACCTTCTTGCCGGTCGCCGTGGAGCCGGTGAACGCCACCTTGCCGACGCCGGCCCGGCACAGCGCCGCCCCGACGTCGCCGAAGCCGTGCACCGCCTGCAGGACCGGGTGTTCCGGTACCACCTCGGCGAACATGTCGGCCAGCCACTGCCCGACGGCGGGTGTGTATTCGCTGGGTTTGTACACCACCGCGTTCCCGGCCGCGAGTGCCCCGGAGATCGATCCGATCGGCGTGACGATCGGATAGTTCCACGGCCCGATCACGCCGACCACCCCGTACGGCTGGTACTCCAGGTGCCCGGAGTGCTCGAGCAACACGAGCCGGCTCCGGACCCGGCGCGGGCCCAGCACCCGCCTCGCGTTGCGGGCGGCCCAGTCGATGTGCTCGATCGCGACGCCGGCCTCGACGACCGCCTCAGCCTCCGGCTTGCCGGTCTCCAGGTGGGTTAGCTCGGCGAGTTCCTCGATCCGCTGGACGAGGTCGGCCCGCCACCGCAGCAGCCGCTGCTTGCGGCCGTCGAAGCCGAGCCCGGCCCACCAGGCGGCCGCGTCGCAGGCCTTCTCCACCGCGGTGGTCACCACGGTGGGGTCCGCGACCGGAAACCGGCCGGCCTCCGCTCCGGTGGCCGGGTTGGTGGAGATGAGCAGGCCGTTCTCTATCCGGGGGAGGCCGGGGGTCTGCGTCGCCGTCATGAACGTGAGCATACGTACTCTGGAGAGCTGTGAGCCCTCGACGAAATCGCCCGCGTCGCGCCACGGCGGTGCCCAAGCCGCTGACCGACGAGCGCGTCCGCAAGGGTGTCGAGGGCGTCCAGGAGTTCCAGGACGGCGAGTGGATGGTCCGGTCGGTCTTCGGCGGGGCGGCCGCCAAGACGTACCGCTGCCCGGGCTGCCTGCAGGAG
The DNA here is from genome assembly GCA_035685405.1 of Actinoplanes sp. GTDB lineage: Bacteria > Actinomycetota > Actinomycetes > Mycobacteriales > Micromonosporaceae > Actinoplanes. The sequence continues at coordinate 31,599 of DASSAL010000274.1, forward strand.
ATCCGCCCGGGGGTGGCGCACGTGGTGGCCTGGCCGGTGGACGGCCGCGGCGACGAGGGTGACCGCCGGCACTGGCACACCGGGTGCTGGCGGGCCCGGGACCGGCGCGGCCCGGTGGTCGAGCGGTCGCGAAATGCCCCCAGGTATGGGTAAGGATGGGATCGTGAGCCAGCCGATCCGCGCCAACTCCATCCTGCCCGCCAAGCGGGAGGACATCGAACTGCACACCGCCGACGGCCTCACCCTGGTCGGCGAACTCGCGGTGCCGGCCGACCGCGACCCGGTCGCCACGCTGGTCTGCCTGCATCCGCTGCCCACCCACGGCGGCATGATGGACAGCCACGTGTTCCGCAAGGCGGCCTGGCGTCTGCCCGCGCTGGCCGGCGTCGGGGTGTTGCGGTTCAACACCCGCGGTACGAGCAGCGTGCGCGGCACCAGCGAGGGCCGGTTCTCCGGCGCGGAGGACGAGAAGTACGACGTGGCCGCGGCGATCGAGTACGCCGAGTTCCACGACCTGCCGGACATCTGGCTGCTCGGCTGGTCGTTCGGCACCGACCTGACCTTGATGCACGGCCTGGACCCGGCCGTCCACGGCGCGATCCTGCTGTCGCCGCCGCTGCGCTTCGCCCAGCCGGCGCACCTGACCGCCTGGGCGGAGTCCGGCAAACCGGTGACCGCCCTGGTTCCCGAGTTCGACGACTACCTGCGCCCGGCGGAGGCCGAGCGGCGGTTCGCGGCGATCCCGCAGGCCGAGGTGATCGGCGTACCGGGCGCGAAGCACCTGTGGGTAGGTGACGCCGAGAAGGTGCTGGACGAGATCGTCCGCCGGGTGTCGCCGGACACGCCGGTGCCGCTGCCGACGGCCTGGGACGGTCCGATGGAGACCGGGGACAGCAACGCGTACGCCGACCGCACCGTCGCCGCCTTCGCCGACGTCCCCGTCCCGAAACCGCTGCGCGACTAACGGCGTTCGGCGGCGGGCAGCACCACCTCGCGGCCGATCAGCTGAATCGCGGCCACCATCGGGATCGCGGCCAGCGCGCCGATCACCCCGAACAGCGCGGCACCGAGCAGCGCGGCCACCACCGCGGCCACGTCGCTGACCTTGACCGAACGCCGCATCACCCGCGGATAGATCAGGTAGTTCTCCACCTGCTGGTAGACCACGAAGAAGATCGCGCAGACGATGCCCGCGGTCAGCGATGACGCCAGCCCGACCAGGCTGACCACCACCGCGCCGAGGGTGGCGCCGATCTGCGGGATCAGGTCGAAGACGGCGACCACCACGGCCAGGGCGAACGGGTACGCCAGCCCGAGGATCATCACCAGCACCCAGGTGCTCAACCCGGCCAGGATCGCGATCGCCAGCGCGCCGGCCATGTACGCGCCCACCTTGGTGAGGATCTCGTCGGTGAGCAGGCTGACCCGTTCCCGGCGGGAGGTGGGGACCAGCCGGTACGCGCCCCGCTTGATCCGCTCGAACGCCGCCATGAAGTAGATCGTCAGCACCAGCACGGCCAGCACGTTGAGAATGGTGCCGAAGATCAGGCCGGCCGCACCCAGCACCCCGCCGAGCGTGTTGCCGACGGTGCTGGCGTTGATCGCGCTCTGCACCCGGTTGACCAGGTCGTACCGCTGTACGAACTCGTTGACCGTCGGGTTGCGCTGCATGCTCTGGATGTAGTCGGGAATGTTGTCGATCAGCTCGGCGGTCTGGGAGACCAGCGGAGGCACCAGGGCGTACACCGCACCGCCGAGCACCGCCAGCCCGAGCAGCGCGACCAGCGCGACGGCGCCGGCCCGGGGGAGTCCCCACCCGCCCAGCCGGGTGACCGCCGGGTTGAGGCCGATGGCCAGGAACATCGCTATGAAGATCAGCACGAGGATCGAGCCGGCGTTACGGATGCCCTGGAAAGCGGCGTACGCCAGCAGCACGCCGACACCGCCGAGAAACCCGATCATCAACGGGTTGCGGCGGTCCAGCGGCGGACCGGGTGTGCCGAAACGGTTCTCGTCGTGGTCGTCCGGCTCGGCGGCGGCGCCGTCTGCGGGCGGCTCGTCCTCGGCGGCCTCAGCGGTGTCCGGTGCGGCTGCCCTCGCGTCCTCCGTCACCGGTGCCTCCACTGCGGAACATCAATCGGCGTCCGCCCCGACCCGGCTCGCCGCGGGCGGGACCGTCACCTTAGCGGACGCGGTCACCTTGCCGGGCGCCGCCGGTGACGCGTGCTGGGCGGCCGGATCCGGGCCCCGGGCGTCCGGGTCGCTGTCGTCCGTCTCGTCGTCGTCCGGTGCGGCGGCGGCGGCCAGCACCGCAGCGGCGGCCAGCTCGGCCACCCGCTTCGCCTCCTTCTGCACCTGACGCCGGACGTCGACGGCGTGCCGTTCGGCGGCCTCACCGGCCCGCTTGGCCTCGGCCACCCGCTTGAGCTCGGCCTCCAGCTCCTGCTGCACGCCGGTCAGGCGCTGCTGCACCCGTTCGGTCTCCCGCTCGGCGGCCTGCGCCCGGTCGTTGGCGGCGGCCAGCCGCTGCTCGGCCTCGGCCACCTTGGCCTGCGCGGCCTCCAGGTCACGAGCGGCCTGCCCCATCCGCTCCTGCTGGGTGGCGATCTCCTGCCGGATCCCGGTGGCCTGCTCGTCGGACTTGCGGAGCACCTCTTCGGCGTACTTGTCCGCCTCGCTGCGCAGGTCGGCACATTGCTTCTCGACGCCGGACCGCAGCTGGCCCAGCTCCTGCACCACGGCCTGCCGGCGCTGCGCCAGCTCGTGGTCCAGGTGCGCCTTCTGTTCGCCGCGCTCGCGCTCGGCGTTGGCCCGCTGCGCGGCGATCTCCATCTGGGCCTTGTCGCGCTGCGCCTTGATCTCCTGGTCGGCCTGCACCCGGGTGGACCTGGCGTACCCGTCCGCCTCGGCGCGCATCCGCTGCGCCTCCTGCGCGGTCTTCTCGCTCAGCTGCTGGGCCTCGGCCCGCGCCCGGGCGAGCGTGGCCTCCGCCTCGGCGCGCAGCTGCTCGGCGGCGCGCCGGGAGTCGGCCAGCGCCTTGTCCACCGCGGCCCGGCGGGCGGAGTCCGCCTTCTCCTCCTCCGCGCGGCGGGCGGCGAGGGCGATTTCGAAGTCGCGGACGGCGTCGTGGGCGTGCGCCTCGGCCTCGGCCCGCATCCGTTCCGCCTCGGCCAGCCGGGCGGCGATGTCGTCGGTGGCCGAGTTCCTGATGTCCGCGGCCACCTCTTCGGCCTTGGCCAGGATCTCCTCGACCTTCGGTCCGAGGTGGCGGAACGAGACCTCGGCACCGGCGCCGGGCTGGCGGCGGGCCTGGACGATCTCCTGCTGGAGCCGGTCGATCTGTTGCTGCATCGCGTTCAGCTGCAGGTATGCCGCGTCCCGCTCGCCGGCCAGGTCGGCGATCTCCTTCTCCGCCCGGGCGACGTACCGCTCGACCTGCCGTTTCTCGTACCCCCGCAGGGCGGTTTCGAAGCTGGGCTCGGACGCCCCTTCCCCACCGAGGCCGAAGATCTCACCGCCGTGCGACATGTTGTCCATCCTCACATATGCCTTGTCCGGGGACATGCCGATACACACCGGGCCGGTAAAACGAGCGGGCCGCACCGGAAGATCCTCCGATACGGCCCGAATCGATTTACATCACCGATCCACCGTCGCGCACCCGGCGAGGGTCCGCAAGGGTGTCGAAGAACTCAGGAGTTCGTCTTGGCGGCCACCGGCTTGTCGGCGTTCTCGGCCGGCTCGTTGCCGGACCGCTGGGCCGGCGCGGCCTCGGGCTTGCCGGCGTTGTCCGCCGCGGCCTTGGCCGCCGCGCCGACCGACGGCACCAGGCCGGACAGACCGGAGAGCATCTGGCCGAGCTGGTTGGTGACGGCGTCCTTCTGCCGGGTCAGGTCGTCGACCTCGCGACGCGCCGCCTGCGTGGTGAGCTCGGCCTCGGTGCGCGCCTCGCTGAGCATGCGGTTGGCCTCGGATCGCGCTTCGGTGACGGTCTTGTCGGCCAGCGCGCGCGACTTTTCCACCGCCTCGGTGGCGCTGCGCTCGGCCTCCTGGCGGCGGCTCTCGGCGCGCTGCTGGATCTCCTTGGCCCGGTCTTCGGCGGCGCGGGCGCGTTCCTCGGCCTCGGCCACCATCTTCTGGGTGGCGGCGACCTGCGCGGCGTGCCGCTGGGACTCCTCGCGCTCGGCCTTCTCCCGGCGCTCGGCGATCTCCAGGGCCAGCGACTGCAGGTCCTTGTCACGCTTGTCGCGGGCGTCGGTGAGCAGCTTGGTCGCCTCGGCGCGCTTCTCCTCGGCGTCCCGGGACGCCTTGGCCCGCAGCTGGGTGATCTCCCGCTCGGCGGTGGCCCGCAGCGAGTTCACCTCACGCTCGACGGTCGACTTGAGCTCGGCGACCTCGTGTGCGGTCACCGTACGCAGCTGCTTGGTCTCGCGGTCGGCGTCCGAGCGCAGCATGTCCGCCTCGCGGCGGGCCTGCACCCGCGCCTCCGCGGCCTCCCGCTCGGCGTGCGTGCGCAGCTGGCCGGCCTCCCGCTCGGCGGTCGCCTTCATCGCCGCGGCCTCGGCCCGGGCCTTGTCGGTAATCTCCCGGGCCTCGAGACGAGCCGCGGAGAGAATGCCCTCGGACTCCCGCTTCGCCTCGCTGCGATGGTCGTTCGCCTGCTCCTCGGCCAGCCGCAGGATCTGCTCGACCCGGGTGCCCAGCCCGGAGAGCGTCGGCCGGTTGTTCTCCTCGAGCAGCTTGTTGCTGTCGGCCAGCTTCTGCTCGAGCGCGTTCAGCCGCTGCTCCGCCTGTCGAAGCCGGCGCTGCGCGTCGTTCATCCGCTGCTCGGCCTCGGCGCGGGCCTGCTCGGACTGGTTCAGTGCGGCGACCAGGCGGCCGAGGTGCGCATCCACCTGCCCGCGGTCGTATCCACGCAGGACGACGGTGAAGTCGTGCTGGGAGTTGGCGGTCTCGAAGAACGCGTGGTTCTGGTCCTGCTGCTGGGGCATTGCGCCATCCTTGCGAACCGGCCTAGGCCACGCAAGGGGCAGAGAAGCGTCGAAATGGCAAACCAGGGCAGCTTCGGCCGCGTGTCGAGGGTGGGCGTCGGCCGTTCGGACGGGTCGGTCCGGGCCACCCGTTCATCGGCTGCGGGCCGCCGTCACCTGCTGTGTCATGGTTAGGTGTGGATCGTCCGCACGGGAACGCCGTTCGGTGCTGTTCTATGGCGACGATCCTGCCAGTCGGGGCGGGCGCCGTCATGAGCATTCACCCGCAAGACGGACAAAATCTGGCAGTTCTGCCAATTCGCCCGGTCCTCCACCGCGGGCGGAAGCCCCCGGCATACCGATAGTCTTGCCTAACCATCGTTCAGTCGGCGACAGGAACTCCCGTGACCACCTCGGTGATCGTCAACGGCGCCCGCACCCCCATGGGCCGCCTGCTCGGCAACCTCAAGAACGTCCCGGCCACCGCCCTCGGTGGGTACGCCATCAAGGCCGCCCTGGACCGGGCCGGTGTGGCGCCCGACCGGGTGCAATACGTGATCATGGGCCAGGTGCTGCAGGCCGGCACCGGGCAGATCACCGCCCGGCAGGCCGCGGTGGCGGCCGGCATCCCGATGACCACCCCCGCCCTGACGGTGAACAAGGTGTGTCTGTCCGGCATGGACGCGATCGCGCTGGCCGATCAGCTGATCCGGGCCGGCGAGTTCGACATCGTGGTGGCCGGCGGCATGGAGTCCATGACCAGCGCGCCGCACCTGCTGATGAACTACCGCCAGGGCAACAAGTTCGGCGACGTGCTGGTGCGCGACCACACCGCGTTCGACGGCCTGGTGGATCCGTGGGACGGCATCTCGATGGGCGAGTCCACCGAGCGCAGTGGCCGCGCCCTCGGGATCAGCCGGGCCGAGCAGGACGCGTTCGCCGCGCTCAGCCACCAGCGGGCCGCCGCGGCCCAGCGCAACGGGCACTTCGCCGAGGAGATCGTGCCGGTCCCGGCCGGGCTGCGGGAGACCGACGAGGTGATCGACACCGACGAGGGGGTACGCCCGGACGCCACCGCTGAGTCGCTGGCCAAGCTGCGCCCGGCGTTCGCCAAGGACGGCACGATCACCGCGGGCAGTTCGTCGCCGATCTCCGACGGTGCCGCCGCGGTCGTGGTGATGAGCCGGGCCAAGGCCGAGGAGCTGGGGCTGAGCTGGCTGGCCGAGATCGTCGCGCACGGCAACGTGGCCGGCCCGGACAGCTCGCTGCAGTCCCAGCCGGCCAACGCCATCCGGCACGCGCTGGCCAAGGCCGGCTTGACCGTCGCCGACCTGGACCTGATCGAGATGAACGAGGCGTTCGCCCAGGTGGTCATCCAATCCATGCGCGAGCTCAAGGTCGATGAGAGCATCGTCAACGTGAACGGCGGTGCGATCGCCCTCGGGCATCCGATCGGCATGTCCGGCGCGCGGCTGACGCTCACCCTGGCGCTGGAGCTGAAGCGGCGCGGCGGCGGCCGGGGCGCGGCCGGCCTGTGCGGTGGCGGCGGCCAAGGGGACGCGCTGATTCTCCAGGTGCCCGCTTGATGGCCTCGCTTCGCTCCCCGGGGAGCAACGCGTGAGGGGCGGTCGTGATGTGTCCACGCTGGTGGCCCGGGCCCGTGAGGGAGATCCGCGGTCGGTGGCGCGGCTGATCAGCCTGGTGGAGGACGGCGCGCCGGAACTGCCCGAGGTGGCCGCGGCGCTGGCGCCGTACGCCGGGCAGGCGCAGGTGGTGGGGCTGACCGGATCGCCCGGCGTGGGCAAGTCGACCACCACCAACGAGCTGGTCAGGTCGTTGCGCTCGGCCGGGCACCGGGTCGGCGTGCTGGCCGTGGACCCGTCCAGCCCGTTCACCGGCGGCGCCATCCTGGGCGACCGGATCCGCATGCAGGAGCACTCCACCGACAGCGGGGTGTACATCCGGTCGATGTCCAGCCGCGGCCACCTCGGCGGGCTGGCCGCGGCCACCCCACAGGCGGTGCGGGTGCTGGAGGGCGCCGGCTGCGACGTGATCGTGGTCGAGACGGTCGGGGTCGGCCAGGCCGAGGTGGAGATCGCCTCGCTGGCCGACACCACGCTGGTGCTGCTGGCGCCGGGTATGGGCGACGCGATCCAGGCGGTGAAGGCGGGCATCCTCGAGGTCGCCGACGTGTTCGTGGTGAACAAGGCGGACCGGCCCGGCGCCGACGCCACCTACCGCGACATTCAGGGCATGCTGGCGCTGGGTGAGCGCGGACCGGGCGAGTGGCGGCCGCAGGTGGTCCGCGCGGTGGCGGTCAAGGGCGAGGGCATCGACGACGTGGTGGCCGCGATCGACAAGCATCGCGGCTGGCTGACCAAGACCGGTGAGCTGCCGAAACGGCACGAACGGCGGGCCGCCGTCGAGGTCGAGGCGATTGCGCTGGGGACGCTGCGGGCGCGGATGGGATCGGTGCGTGACGGTACCGGCCTGTACGCGCTCGCCGCCCGGGTGGCCGCGGGGGAGATCGATCCGTACGCCGCCGCCGACGAGCTGATCAAAGGGCTCTAACCGAACTCGGCGAGGGTCTGCCGGATCAGCTCCTCGTCCCATCGGAACCGGCCGGCCGCCAGGTCGTCGACCACGCCGCGCAACCAGCTCAGTTCGGCCCGCAGCATGGCGATCCGGTATTCGTCCTCGATCAGGAACACCCGGGCCAGCCCGGGCGGCGCCTGACCCTCGATCGCGGCCAGCCGCTTCTCCTGCTCGTCGATCCGCCGTGCGAGCAGGTCGTGGAGCTCCGCCGGCGCCAGGATGGCGACGAACGCCAGCGCGGCCGGAAACTCCGGGAACTCCCGCGCCGGGGCCGGGAGCATCGCGGTCACCCATCGGCGCAGGGCGACCGCACCGGCGTCGGTGATCTCGTAGGTAGTGCGCTCCGGCCGGCCCCGGTCGCGCGTGGTGCCCGCCGGCCGCGCCAGGCCCTCCCGCACCAGCCGGTCCAGGGCCTGATACACGCTGTTGCGCTGGGCCACGTTGACCAACTGGTCCTGGCCTCTCTCCCTGATCACCTGCTGCATCCGGTAGGGGTGCATCGGCGCTTCGCTGAGCAGGGCGAGCAGCACCATCGCCAACGTGGACCGGCGCGGCTCGGCGTTCGTCATGACCACCACCCTAGGGGTGGAAATCAGGGTTGCCGGTCATAGTCATGGAATGCATAGTCAGTTCATGACTAAAACCGCCATCGTGGCCGGCGGCGGGATCGCCGGCACCGTCGCCGCCATCGCCCTGCACCGGGCCGGGTTCACCCCGCTGGTGCACGAGGCCCTTCCAGCGGATACAGACGACCGCGGCGCCTTCCTCACCGTCGCGGTCAACGGTCTGGCCGCCCTGCGCTCGCTCGGCCTCGACCCGGCCCAGGTGCTGGCGGCCGGTTATCCGACACCCCGGCTGGCGCTGAGCAACGGCGCCGGCCGGCGGCTGGCCGATCTGCCGCTGGGCGGGCCGACCGCGGACGGCACGGTCACCACGACGATCAAACGGGCCGATCTGTACGCCGCCCTGCGCGCCGCGGCGACCCGGGACGGGATCGAGATCCGGTACGGCAAGCGCCTGGTCACCCTGACCGAGCGCGCCGACCGGGTGACCGCCAGATTCGCCGATCGGACCTCGGTCACCGGGCACCTGCTGGTCGGCGCCGACGGCCTGCACTCCCGCACCCGGCGACTGGTCGACCCGGCGGCGCCCGAGCCGCGGTATCTGGGCCTGCTCAACGCCGGCGGTTTCACCACCCGGCCGGTGTCGGCCGACCTGGACCGGACGCCGGGGCTCATGCACATGGCCTTCGGGCGGCGGTGTTTCTTCGGGTGGAGCCCGGCGCCGGACGGCTCGGTCTGGTGGTTCGCCAACCCGCCGTCGAAGCGGCCGCACGGTGGATTCGCTCCGGACGCCTGGCGGGCTCACCTGATCGACCTGGTCGCCGGGGATTCCGGACCGGCGGCGGCGATCATCCGGGCCACCGACGACGTGCTCGGCCCGTGGGATACCTTCGACCTGCCGCGGGTGCCGGTCTGGCGGACCGCCCGCGCCGTGCTGATCGGCGACGCGGCCCACGCGGTGGCGCCGTCCTCCGGCCAGGGCGCGTCGATGGCCATCGAGGACGCGGTCACGCTGGGCCGCTGCCTGACCGGCGCGGACGTGCCGGCCGCCCTGGCCGACTACGAGTCGCGGCGCCGGGCCCGGGTGGAGAAGGTGGTGGCCTTCGGGCACCGGAGCAGCAGCGGCAAGACCGCCGGTCCGGTGGGCGCGTGGATCCGGGACCGGACCACCCCGCTGGTGATGCGCCTGCTCTACCGCAACGGCGACCCGCAGGCGTGGATCTTCGATCACCGGGTCTGACCGGGTTGCGGTGAGGCCCGGTAACTAATATAACCGGTTACATGGCACTCAACTGGAAGCTCGTCATCGACGCCCGGAACGCGCCGGTCATCGCGGACTTCTGGGCCGCGGCCCTGGAGTACGAGGTCGAGGACCCCAGCGCGCTCATCGAGCAACTGCTCGCGGCCGGCCATCTCGGCCCGGACGCGGTGGTCGAGCACCGTGGCCGCAAGACGTTCCGTGGCTTCGCCGGGATCCGCCACCCGGAGGACCCGTTCGACCCGGCCAGTGGCGTCGGCAAGGGCCGGCGACTGCTCTTCCAGGACGTCCCGGAGCCCAAGTCCGGCAAGAACCGCCTGCACATCGACGTGCACAGCACACCCGGCGGCCTGGACAAGCTGGTCGCCCGGCTGGAGGAGCTGGGGGCGACCCGGGTCCGGGAGGTCGACCAGGGCCCGGCCGGGCACTGGTGGGTCATGCAGGACCCGGAGGGCAACGAGTTCTGCGCCGCTTAGGTCGCGTTGCGGATCAGGAAGGCGACCCAGCCCCACCGCTGAATCCAATCACCCTTAGCGATCGTTCAGGCGCTACCTCTAGGATGGCTGGCATGGATGCAGCCGAGATCGCCGCCGGGCGGGAACGCTGGCAACAGCGCTACGACGCCGCGCGCAAGCGGAATGCCGACTTCACCACGCTGTCCGGGATGACCGTCGATCCGGTGTACGGCCCCCGCGGCGGCTACGACGGTTTCGAGCGGATCGGCTGGCCGGGCGAGTTCCCTTACACCCGCGGGTTGTATCCGACCGGCTATCGCGGACGGACCTGGACCATCCGGCAGTTCGCCGGGTTCGGCAACGCCCGGCAGACCAACGAGCGCTACCGGATGATCCTGGCCGCCGGCGGCGGCGGGCTCAGCGTCGCGTTCGACATGCCCACGCTGATGGGCCGCGACTCGGACGATCCGCAGTCGCTGGGTGAGGTCGGCCACTGTGGTGTGGCGATCGACTCGGCCGTCGACATGGACCTGCTGTTCGACGGCATCCGGTTGCAGGACGTCACGACCAGCATGACGATCTCCGGGCCGGCCGTGCCGATCTTCTGCATGTATCTGGTCGCCGGGGAACGGCAGGGCGCCGACCTGAGCCGGCTGGACGGCACGCTGCAGACCGACATCTTCAAGGAGTACATCGCGCAGAAGGAGTGGCTCTTCGCCCCGGAGCCGCACCTGCGCCTGATCGGCGACCTGATGGAGTACTGCGCCCGGGAGATCCCGAGGTACAAGCCGCTGTCGGTGAGCGGCTACCACATCCGGGAGGCCGGATCGACGGCCGCGCAGGAGCTCGCGTACACGCTGGCGGACGGTTTCGGGTACGTCGAACTCGGCCTGTCCCGCGGTCTGGACGTGAACCAGTTCGCGCCCGGCCTGAGCTTCTTCTTCGACGCCCACATCGACTTCTTCGAGGAGATCGCCAAGTTCCGGGCGGCCCGCCGGATCTGGGCCCGGCACCTGCGCGAGGAGTACGGCGCGACCAGCGAGAAGGCGCTCTGGCTGAAGTTCCACACGCAGACCGCGGGGGTGTCGCTGACCGCGCAGCAGCCGGTGAACAACGTGGTGCGCACGGCCGTCGAGGCGCTCGCCGCGGTGCTCGGCGGCACCAACTCGCTGCACACCAACGCGCTCGACGAAACCCTCGCGCTGCCCACCGACGAGTCCGCCGAGATCGCGCTGCGCACCCAGCAGGTGCTGATGGAGGAGACCGGGGTGACCAATGTGGCCGATCCGCTCGGCGGCTCGTGGTATCTGGAGGAGCTCACCGACCGCATCGAGGCCGAGGCGGAGGAGATATTCGCCCGGATCCGCGACCTGGGCCACGACGGCAGCATGACCGCCGGGATTCTGCGCGGCATCGAGGACGGGTGGTTCACCGCGAACATCGCCGAGGCGGCCTTCGTTTATCAGCAGGCGCTGGAGAAGGGCGAGAAGAAGATCGTCGGGGTCAACGTGCACACCGGTACGGTGGCCAAGGAGCTGGAGATCCTCCGCGTCTCCCACGAGGTCGAGGTGGAGCAGCGGCGGGACCTGGCCGCGCGGCGGGAGCAGCGCGACGGCGTACGGGTGAAGGCAGCGCTGCGGCGCATGGTCGAGATGGCCCGAACCGGGGACAACATGATCCCGGCCATGCTCGACGCGGCCCGGGCCGAAGCCACCCTGGGCGAGATCTGCGGCGCGCTGAAGGAGGAGTGGGGCACCTACCGGGAACCGGCCCGCTTCTAGGGTGCAGACTAGGTAACCATGAGCGACCCACGGAGCACCCCGTCGATCTTCACCCGCGGCGCGGTCGATCTCAGCGCGCTGCGCTCCGCTCCGGCCCGGCCCGCCCCCGCCGGCCCGTCCGGCCCCGGCCCGGCGACATCGGCGCCGACCGGATCCGGCCCGGACCGGCCCGGTGCTGCCCCGGTGCCGGGAGCCGCCGGTGGTGGTGGCGGACCCGAGACGATCGTCGACGTCACCGAGGCGAACTTCCAGGCGGCGGTGCTCGAGCGCTCGCTGACCACCCCGGTGATCCTGGACTTCTGGGCCGACTGGTGCGAGCCGTGCAAGCAGCTCTCCCCGGTGCTGGAGAAGCTCGCCACCGAGGGCGGCGGCGGCTGGGTGCTGGGCAAGGTGGACGTGGACGCCAACCCGCGGCTGGCCCAGGCGCTGCGCGTGCAGGGCATCCCGATGGTGGTCGCGGTGGTCGGCGGCCAGCTGGTCGAGGGGTTCACCGGCGTGCTGCCCGAGGCGCAGGTCCGGCAGTACGTGGACGCGGTGCTCAAGGCCGGCGGGGTGGCCGTCGCCCCGGCCGACGATCCGCGCCTGGACGCGGCCGACGACGCGCTGATGACCGGTGACCTGGACGAGGCCGAGGCGGCGTACCGGAAGATCCTCGCCGAGTCGCCCCAGGACCGCGCTGCCGAGTCCGGGCTGGCCCAGGTCGAGTTGTACCGGCGGGTGGTCGGGGCGGACCCGGTGGCGGCGCTGGCCAAGGCGGCCGCCGACCCCGGCGACCTGGATGCCCAGCGGCTGGCCGCGGACGTCGAGGTGCTCAGCGGCCAGGCGGAGGCGGCGTACGCGCGGCTGGTCGACCTGGTCAAGCGGACCAGCGGGGACGACCGCGACGCCGTACGCCAGCACCTGCTGTCCCTGTTCACCGTGGCCGGTCCGGACGACCCGGCCGTGGCATCCGCCCGCCGCGCCCTCGCCAGCGCGCTCTTCTGACAGCTCGGGGTCCCCATGCGCCGCATCGCCATCCTGGACGCGCCGTCCAATCTCGGTCTGCGCCCGCCGACCGCGACGTCGGTGCCGGGGTGCGCCAAGGCGCCGGGGGCCCTGCGTGACCACCGCCTGCTGGACCGCCTGCACGCCCGGGACGCCGGCTGCCTCACCCCGCCGCGGTACGACCCGGGCGAGTGGCGGCCGGGCGACGGGGTGTGCCACGCCGAGGAGATCGCGGCGTACTCCCGCCGGCTGGCCGACCGGATCGGCGCGATCATCGACGCCGGGGAGTTCCCGGTGGTGCTGGGCGGTGACTGCTCGATCGTGCTCGGCTCCGGGCTGGCGATGAACCGGCTCGGTGAGGACATCGGCGGCCGGATCGGCCTGGTGTTCGTGGACGGTCACTCGGATTTCCGGCATCCCGGCAACGCCTCGTACGTGGGCGCCGCCGCCGGTGAGGACCTGGCCCTGGTGACCGGGCGCGGGCAGGCCGACCTGGCCGCGATCGAGGGGCGCCGGCCGTACTTCCGCGACGTCGACGTGGTGGTGATGGGCATCCGGGCGCAGGACGAATACCGCCTCGACCTGCAGGCCGCGGGCATCGTCACCCGGCCGGTGCCGGCGCTGCGCGCGGAGGGTGCCGCCCGCAGCGCGCAGTGGGCCCGCGACCAGCTGGTGGACTGCGCCGGCTACTGGGTGCACGTGGACGTGGACGTGCTCGATCCGGCGGTGATGCCGGCGGTGGACGCGCCGTCACCGGGTGGGATCGCCTTTCCGGAGCTGGAGATCCTGCTCGCCGGGCTGGTGGAGTCGCCGCACTGCCTGGGCGTGGAGCTGACCGTCTTCGACCCGGACTACGACCCGGACGGCGGGTACGCCGAGGAGATCACCGCGGCCGTGGTGGCCGGTCTGCTGCCGGCCCGGACGGTGGCGCCCCGGCCGGATCTGGTCGCGGCCCGCCGCGACCTGTCCGGCCGGCCGGAGGAAACGCCCACCCCGGAGGAGCCGGCCGCAGCGCACCAGCAGCCGGCTGCGCCGCGCCAGCAGGTCGATCCGGAGCCGGAGGTTTCCCCGGACGACGGCGTGCCGGACGCCGAACCGGCTGGCACCGAGCCATCGGCGGACGAGCAACGGCCGCGCGTGCCGCGGCCGCTCGGCTCGGCGCCGCTGCTCGACTCGGAGCCGCTGCCGGCCACCCGGCCCGGCATGCTGCGGCCGCGCCCGGCCGGCGACGGCGGGTTCTCGCTGCCCGCGCAGCGCCCGGCGTTCGACCTCGGCGACGGCGAACCCGCCGACATCGCCTGATCATCCGGCCGGGTCAGTCGTTCAGCTCCTCCAGAAAGCGCCGGACGATCGGCACCGCGGTGTCCGCGCCGGCGCCGCCCTTCTGCACCATCACCGCGAACGCGATGTCGCCCTGCCAGCCGACGAACCAGGCGTGCGTCTCCTTCGACCCGGTCTCGAATTCGGCCGTGCCGGTCTTGCCGTGCACCGGCCCGCCCGGCACCCGCCGCAGCGCCGTGCCGGTGCCGTCCGTGATCACCTCACGCATCATCGTGCGCAGCGGCTCGACGGCGGCGGCGTCCAGCGCCGGGCCGGCCGCGGCCGGGTTCGGCGGAACCGGGTCGAGCACCAGCTTCGGCTGCTGGAACTGACCGCGGGCCACCGCGGCGGTGGCGCTGGCCATGGCGATCGGGCTGACCACGGTCCGGCCCTGACCGAAGCTGGCCGCGGCCAGCTCGGGCGCGTCCGCGCCGTCGGACACCCGGCCGCTGAACGCCTCGATGCCCAGGTCCCAGTCGGCGCCCAGGCCGAGAGCGGCAGCCGCGTTCGTCAGGCCGTCCGCACCCAGGTCCGGCGCGAGCGTGACGAAGGCGGTGTTGCACGACTCGGCGAAGTCGACGTGGAACGGCACCCGGCCCAGCGCCCGGTTGTTCGAGTTGCGGAACTCCCGGCCGTTCACCGTCCTGGTGCGCGGGCAGTCCACCGCGGTGTTCGCGGTGACCACCTTCTTCTGCAGCAGGCCCAGCGTGGAAACCACCTTGAACGTCGAGCCCGGCGGTACCTGACCGGTGAGCGCGTTGTTCACCGTGCCGCCGTCCGGGCCGTTGGCCACGGCCAGCACCGAGGAGTCCTTGATCCGGATCGCGACGAGGGCGCTCGGTTGCTTCTGAGTGGCCACCGCCCGGTCCGCCGCGGTCTGCACCCGGACGTCCAGGGTGGTCTTCACCGGCGTGCCGGCCACCGGGCGGGTGCTGAAGATCTGGGTTTCGGTGACCGTGTCGTCCGGCGCCTTGCGGGCGATCACCACGGACTGACCGGCGGTGCCGCGCAGCTTGCTGTCGTACCGCTGCTGCAGACCGCCGTGGCCGACCTGGTCGCCCTGCGCGATGGTCTCCGGGCTGGCGTCGATGTCCTCCCGGGTGGCCGGGTCGACGGTGCCGAGCAGGGCCCGGGCGAACTGCCGGGTGGGCGCGAGGTCTCTGGTGCCGGTCGGGAACTGCGTGCCGGGCAGCGGCCGGATCTCGTCGCGGACCCGGGCGTAGTCCTCGCGGCGCAAGGTCACCACGTCCACCCGGGCGCCGGGCTGCGCGCTCTCCACGCGTGACCGCAGATCCGCCAGGTCGACGTCCACGCCGACCTTCTTCAACGCCTTGTCCAGCGCGGTGAGCAGTTTCGGCAGGTCGGTGATGCGCTGAGGGTCGAGCGCGACGGTGACCACCGGGCGCGGGATGACAATCGGCTGGCCGGCGCTGTCCAGGATGCCGGCCCGCTCGGACGGCACCCGGCGCAACGCCAGGCGGTCGCCGGCGCTCAGCTCGCTGTGCACCACGGCCGGCTCCCAGACCACCCGCCAGCCGTCGCTGCCCCGCTCGGTCATCCGGACCGTGCTCTGGTAAGACCAGGGCGCCCCGCCGGGCAGCGTCCAGTCCAGCTTCACCTCGC
This sequence comes from Actinoplanes sp., assembly GCA_035685405.1. Classification (GTDB taxonomy): domain Bacteria; phylum Actinomycetota; class Actinomycetes; order Mycobacteriales; family Micromonosporaceae; genus Actinoplanes. The sequence continues at coordinate 47,148 of DASSAL010000274.1, forward strand.
TGGACGCGATCTCGCCGGTCACCTTCGGCTCGCCGACCGCGCTGACCAGCAGCGACGCCTGCGGCAGGTCACCGGAGAGGGCGGCGATCTCTTCGGCCACCCGGGCGGCCGAGAGCGTCCCGCCGTCCGGGGTGACGAAGCCGACCTCGGAGAAGTCCCCGCTCTTCCAGCCGGTCAGGAACGCGTCCAGGGTTTCGCTGGGCCCCTCCTTGCCGCAGGCCACCAGTCCGCCGCTCAGCAACACCACGGTCGCCAACGCCGCGGCGGCGCGCCGCCGGGCCCTGAACCGGCCGCGTGCGGGTAGCGGTGAGCGGCGCATGAGGCCTCCCTCCCGGGGTACATGGTCTTGACGGGAACTTACGGAACGGTAACCGCAGATGGTTCACGTTGTTGTCCCGGGCTGGGTGACTTGCGGCATATTCTCTCGCGGATCGGCACATTCGCGACCTTCGCGTGACCGACCCGCCACGCCGTAGGCTGTGCTCGAGGCGTTAGCCCACAGAGTGGTGGGTTGAGGGGAGTGCCAGGCATGCCTGTGGCCGATGAGGCAGCGACCGAATCCGACTCCGAGCTGGATTTCGTTCCAGGTCCCGGGCTGGCCCTGACCGGCCGGCTCGGTGCGTCCGAGGACGGCGAGCTGGACGAGCCGTTGCCCAACGCCGAGCGGCTGGTGGCGCAGGCGGTGGCGCTGGCCGGCGACGACCACACCACGGCCGCGCTGGTGGACCGGTTCTGGCGGTTCGCGCCCGACGAGGAACTGGTCGGCTTCACCGCGGAGGAGATGTACGCGGCCGCGATCGCGCACCGCGACCTGGCCGCGAACCGCCTGCCGGGCCAGCTCCAGCTGCAGATCAGCGCCCCGCACCCGGACGAACCGCACACCGTGGTCTCGATCGTCACCGACGACATGCCGTTCCTGGTCGACTCGGTGACCGCCCTGCTGACCGCCCACCAGCTGGAGATCCACCTGCTGGTGCACCCGCTGATCGTGGTGCGCCGGGCGCCGCTCGGCGCGCTCGACGAGATCGAGGCGGACGTGGAGCCGGACGACGCGATCGACGGCGACATCGTGGAGAGCTGGATCCGGATCGAGATCGATCCGGTGCGCGAGGCGGAGGCCCGCGAGCAGCTGCACAACGAGGTGCGGCGGGTGCTGACCGACGTCCGGGACGCGGTGGAGGACTGGACCCGGATGCGCCAGCGAGCCGTGGTGATCGCCGACGAGCTGGCCGCCGCCCGCGGCTCGGATACCAAGCTGCCGGTGCCCGACAAGGACGTCACCGACTCCATCGAGCTGCTCAAGTGGCTGGCCCACGACCACTTCACGGTCCTCGGCTACCGCGAGTACCGGCTGCACGGCGACGTCCTGACCGTTGTGGAGGGCACCGGGCTGGGCATCCTGCGCGGCACCGGTACGCCGCGGAAGCTGTCCTCGATGGCCCCGGAGGCATACCAGCGGGCCCTGGAGAAGCGGCTGCTGGTGATCACGAAGGCCAACTCGCGGGCCACCGTGCACCGGTCGGCATATCTGGACTACATCGGCGTCAAGGTGTTCGACCAGCACGGCGAGGTGATCGGCGAGCGCCGCTTCCTCGGCTTGTTCTCCTCGTCGGCATACCGGACCAGCGTGCGCGAGCTGCCGGTGGTTCGGCGCAAGGTGATGGAGGTGCTGGACCGCTCCGGCCTGTCCCCGCGCGGTCACTCCGGCAAGGACCTGCTGCAGATCCTCGAGACCTACCCGCGCGACGAGCTGTTCCAGATCAAGACCGATGATCTGTACGAGGCGGTGATCGGCGTCCTGCGGATGGCCGGGCGCCGGCAGTTGCGGCTGTTCCTGCGGCGCGACGGCTACGGCCGGTTCATCTCCTGCCTGATCTACCTGCCGCGGGACCGGTTCACCACCGCCAACCGGCTGTCCATGCAGGAGATCCTGCTGCGCGAGCTGAACGGCATCGGCGTCGACTACACCACCCGGGTGACCGAGCGGATGCTGGCCCGGGTGCACTTCGTGGTGCGTACCGATCCGCACGACCCACCCGGCGCGGTGGACCCGAACTCGCTGGCCGAGATGCTCGCCGACGCCACCCGGATGTGGGACGACGACTTCGACCTGGTGCTGGAACGCAAGCTGGGCGAGGAGCCGGCCAAGGAGCTGTTCCACCGGTATGCGGCCGCCTTCCCGGAGAGCTACAAGGACGCGCACACCCCGTACGAGGCGGTGCAGGACCTGGCCAAGCTGGAACTGCTGGAGGAGCCCGGCCAGCTGGAGATGCACCTGTACCGGAAACGGCACGTGACCATCACGGGCACCGCCGAGCCGGACGACCTGGACGTGCGGTTCAAGGTCTACCGGTACGGCGAGCCGATGATGCTGTCCGCGGTGCTGCCGGTGCTGCACTCGCTGGGCGTCAAGGTGATCGACGAGCGCCCGTACGAGGTGCGCCGCCCGGACGGCACCGTGTACCTCTACGACTTCGGCCTGCAGCCGCCCACCGAGCACCGCGAGCTGGCCGAGGTTCGCCCGCAGGTGGAGAACGCGTTCGCGGCGGCCTGGCGTGGCGAGGCCGAGGTGGACGGCTTCAACGAGCTGGTGTTGCGGGCCGGGCTGACCTGGCGGCAGGTGGTCGTGCTGCGGGCGTACGCCAATTTCCAGCGGCAGGCCGGCGGCATGTTCAGCCAGCGGTACGTGGAGTCGACCTTCATCGCCTACCCGGAGATCGCCCGCTGCCTGGTCGACCTGTTCGAGGCCCGGTTCTCCCCGCGGCTGCAGATCGGTGAGCAGGAACGCGCCCGCCGCACCGCGGACCTGGCCGACAAGATCACCGTGCTGCTGGACGCGGTGGAGAGCCTGGACCAGGACCGGATCCTGCGGTCGTACCTGACGCTGATCCAGGCCACCCTGCGGACCAGCTTCTTCCAGCGCGGCCCGGACCAGCGGCCCAAGTCGTACGTGGCGTTCAAGCTCGACCCGCAGGCCATCCCGGACCTGCCGCAGCCGCGCCCGAAGTACGAGATCTTCGTCTACTCGCCCCGGTTCGAGGGGGTGCACCTGCGGTTCGGCGCGGTGGCCCGGGGTGGCCTGCGCTGGTCGGACCGCCGGGAGGACTTCCGGACCGAGATCCTCGGCCTGGTCAAGGCGCAGATGGTCAAGAACGCGGTGATCGTGCCGGTGGGCGCCAAGGGTGGCTTCGTGCTCAAGCAGAAGCCCGGTGACCGAGACGAGGCGGTGGCCTGCTACCGCCGGTTCATCACCGCCCTGCTCGACGTCACCGACAACATCCGGGGCGGCAAGATCGTGCCGCCGCTGGACGTGGTGCGGCACGACGGCGACGACCCGTACCTGGTGGTGGCGGCGGACAAGGGCACTGCCACGTTCTCCGACATCGCCAACGAGATCTCGGTCCGCAAGGACTTCTGGATGGGCGACGCGTTCGCCTCCGGCGGCTCGGCCGGCTACGACCACAAGAAGATGGGCATCACCGCCCGGGGCGCGTGGGAGTCGGTGAAGAAGCACTTCCGCGACATGGGCCTGGACACCCAGTCACAGGACTTCACCGTGGTCGGCATCGGTGACATGTCCGGCGACGTGTTCGGCAACGGCATGCTGCTGTCCGAGCACATCCGGCTGGTGGCCGCGTTCGACCACCGGCACATCTTCCTCGACCCGGATCCGGACCCGGCCACGTCGTACGCCGAACGCCGGCGCCTGTTCGACCTGCCGCGCTCGTCCTGGGCCGACTACGACACCGCGCTGATCAGCGCCGGTGGCGGGATCTATCCGCGAACCGCGAAGTCCATCCCGATCTCGCCGCAGGTCCGGGCCGCGCTGGACCTCGGTGAGCGGCCGGCGGTCAGCCCGGCCGAGCTGATGCGGTCGATCCTCACCGCGCCGGTCGATCTGCTGTGGAACGGCGGGATCGGGACCTACGTGAAGTCGTCCGGCGAATCGCACGCCGAGGTCGGCGACAAGGCCAACGACGCGATCCGGGTGAACGGCCGGGATCTGCGGGTCAAGGTGGTCGGTGAGGGTGGCAACCTGGGCCTGACCCAGCGCGGCCGGATCGAGTTCGCCCGCGCCGCTGGCCGAATTTTCACTGACTTCATCGACAACTCGGCCGGCGTGGACTGCTCGGACCACGAGGTGAACATCAAGATCCTGCTGGGCGGCGCGGTGGCCGACGGCGAGCTGACCGTGCCCGAGCGCGACGAACTGCTGGCCGCGATGACCGACGAGGTCGCCGCGCTGGTGCTGCGGGACAATTACGAGCAGGCCACCGCGCTCGGCAACGCGGCGGCGCAGGCCCACTCGCTGCTGCCGGTGCACCGCCGGATGCTCGACGAGATGGAACGCTCCGGCCAGCTCAACCGCGAGCTGGAGGCGCTGCCCACCGACAAGGAACTGGCCGCCCGGTACGAAGCGGGCGAAGGGCTGACCGCGCCGGAATTCGCCGTGCTCCTGGCGTACGTCAAGATCGGTCTGGAGCGCGACATCCTCGCCGACGAACTGGTCGACGAAAGCTGGACCACCGGCGTGCTGACCCGGTATTTCCCCACCCCGTTGCGGGAGCGGTTCGCCGGGCGGATGGCCGGCCATCGGCTGCGCCGCGAGATCATCTCGACGGTCCTGGTCAACGAGGTGGTGAACCGGGGCGGCACGTCGTTCGTCTTCCGGGCGATGGAGGAGACCGGCGCATCGGCGGCCGACGTGCTCCGCGCCTACGTGGTGATCCGGGACGTCTACGGCCTGCGGGAGCTGTGGGCGGCGACGGAGAAGCTGGACAACCAGGTGTCTACGCCGGCCCAGATCCGGGTCTACCTGAACGCTCGGCGGCTGCTCGACCGGGCGGTGCGCTGGATGGTCAGCAACCGCCGCTCGCCGATCGACGTGGCCGCCGAGATCGACCGGCTCGGCCCCGGCGTCGGGACGCTGCTGCGGCAGCTGCCGTCCGTGCTGGTCGGCACCGAGCGCCGTTCGATGGACGGCACCGCCGCCGAACTGGTCGAGCAGGGCGTGCCCGGAGAGATCGCCGAGTGGGTGAGCCGGGTGGTGTACGGCTTCGGCCTGCTCGACATCCTGGAGACGGCGAAGAGCATCGACCGGGACATCCTCGAGGTGGCCCGGGTGTACTTCGTTCTGTCCGAGCGGTTCCAGATCGACATGCTGCTCTCGCACATCTCCCGGTTGCCGCGCAACGACCGGTGGCAGACGCTGGCCCGGATGGCGCTGCGGTACGACCTGTACTCGGCGCTGGCCGGCCTCACCGCCGAGGTGCTGCAGTCCACGCCGGCGGACAAGTCCCCGGATGACCGGGTGGCCGAGTGGGAGCAGATGAACGCGGCGTCGATCGCCCGGGCCGGCAACGCGATGGGCAACCTGGAGGACTCTCCGGCGGATCTGGCCGTGCTGTCCGTGCTGCTCCGCCAGATCCGCACCCTGGTGAAGACCTCGGCGGCGGGCTGACGTTCCGGCGACGGTGACCGCCGACGACCGATCGCGGTGGTACGCAAGACCGGGCCGGGGCGCGCTCATGGGTCTCCTCATCCGCGGCGTCGAGGCGCTCGAGTCCATCCGGCCGGCGGACACCGTCGTGCTGGCCAAACCGGCACGCGCGTTGAGCTCGGTGTTTGTGGTGCTGAACAGCCTGCGCCTGCGCCGTTTCCGGCCGGCCCGACATCCGGCCGCCCGACCGGGCCGCGCGGGTGATGCGCCCTGGTGTTCAGAGCAAAGCGTGGGCCGGGAGTGTGGTGATGCGCCCTGGTGTTCAGAGCAAAGCGTGGGCCCGGCATGTGGTGATGACCCCTGGTGTTCAGAGCAAAGCGTGGGCGGGAGCAAAGTGTGAGCCGGGCACGTGGTGATCGCTCCCGAGATCGATCACGTGCCCGGCTCACGTGCCACGGAACCTCGAACGGGTCCCGGCGTTCGATGTCCCGTGACGTCCCCAGATCCACCTGCCACGATTACGCTACGTGGCGATACGGTGGGGTAGGAAGCACTCGGTAACTGAATTGGCCGTTCGGCCACCGGTCGGCGCTTCAATGGTCAACTGATTGTCATTGAAGTGCTGATGCGCAGCGTGATCAGTCGCGTCGCATGGCCGCGATCAGAGCCAGCACCTGACGCAGCGCCGGGCGTAAGACGCGCAGGCTCGACAACGAGACCAGGCGGTCGATCAGCGGCACCGCGCCGTCGATCAGCCGCCGGGTCCGCCGCCGGCCGGGCGACCGGTCGTACACCCAGAACAGCACCACACCCATCCAGCTCAGCCACAGCAGCTCCGGCAGTTCCCGGCGCAGCTCCGGATCGAGCTTGACCGACGATCCCTCGACCACCTCGCGGAACATCGCCACCGCCGCATCCCGGGCCGGCGACGACTCCGCGGAGAACGGGCTGAGCGGCGACGACGGTTCGGCGGCCGACTTGAAGAACGTGGCGGCGAACGCGTGGTACGGCTCGTTCACATCGATCCCGGCATGCAACCTGCATTCAACCGGTCGTCGCAACACCTCGTCGGGAAGGTGAAGCGATGGGCTATGGGCCGGAGCAGAAGCGGGTTCGGCTGTATCGGGGTCAGATTCCCTCGCCGGGCCGGCCGACGGTGGCGTGGCGTGAGGATC
>DASSAL010000275.1:0-3175 GCA_035685405.1 Actinoplanes sp.
CGCGCCGGGCCCGCCGGCCGGCCTTCGCGGCGTCCTTCGCCGCCCGCTCCGCCTCGGCGCGGCGCCGGTTCTGCGCGGCGCGGCGGATCCCGTACGAGAAGGCGGCGACCTTGATCGCCGGACCGCCCAGGGTGGTGGCGAAGACCGACGACAGCGCGGCCGCGTTGCTCGTCACGGCCTGCGCATTCTGCGTGATGCCCTCGACCCGCTCCAGCTCCTTGTTGACCTGCTCCATCGTGGTCTGCGCGCCGACCAGCAGCGGCTGGGCCCCCTCGTGCGCCTTGCGGATGGCCAGCGTCGCCTCGTCCAGGGTCCGGCCCAGCTTGAGGATCGGGACCGCCAGCAGCAGCACCAGCAGCACGAACGCGAGCGCCGCGATGAGCGCGGCCCACTCCCCACCGGACACGCGACTCCCCTTCACCGATGCGACCCAGCCGGGCCGGAGACCCGCAGACCTTACAGCGAGGTGCCCCACCGGCGGACCGGTGGGGCACCTCGGGGTCGTGCCGGTGTTACGCGGCGATCTGGACGAACGTGCCGCCCGCGGTGGCCGAGCCGTCACCGAAGGAGATCCGGCCCAGGTACCGCTGGCCCGCGGTCAGCCCGCTCCAGGTCGCGGTGACCGTGACCGGCACCCCTGCCTGCACGGCCTGGCTGGCCGGCGTGGCGGTGAGGTTGCCCTTCGCGGTGCCGTCGAGCGCCCACAGGTACGTGGGCACCGTCGCCGACGTCTGGCCCGGCGCCGCGCCGAAGAGCACGACGTACAGGTCGTACGTCCCGGCCGGCGGGCTCAGCAGCTGGATCCGCTCCTCGGAGGTGGCGCCGCCGCTGAGGGCCACGAGCTCGCCGGTCCCCGCCCGGTAGAGGTAGAGGTCGACGTCCGTGCCGGCCGGGAAGTCGGCGTCGAAGGTGGCGTGCCGGGCGACCGTGGTGCCGGCCGGGATCGTCACCGTCTCCTTCGCCGTCCGCGCGCTCACCGCCGGCGCGGCCGGGTCGAAGCCCGGGCCGGTCGCCTGCAGCGTCGGCGCCCGCCGGTCGGCCGGGACCAGCCCGTCGACCGCGGTGGTCAGCGTGCCGGCGAAGCCGGGGGTGACCTCGATGGCGGCCGAGCCGGACGTGCCGGTCCCGGTCACCTCGGCCGGGGCCGCGGCCGCGACCGGCCGGACCACCAGCTGGCTGCGCACCTTGAACAGCCCGTTGGTCCAGGTCAGCGACCCGAACACGTACTGCCCGAAGGCCGCGCTGGTCCGGGTGAAGGTGACCCGGTAGCTGGCCGTGCCGCCGGCCGGCACCAGCAGCACCTTCGGCGAGACGGTGACCGACAGGCCGGCCGGCGCCTGCACCTGCGGGACGTAGACCCCCGGCAGCCGGGTGACGTTGGTGACCGTCCGGGTCACCGTCTGCCGGCCGGCCAGCGCGCCGATCGCGATGTTGGGCTGGTTGAGGTCGCTCGGGTCGATCCGGCCGTACGTGGTGCAGGTGCTGCCGGTCGGCGAGAGCTGCCCGGCGCCGCACAGGTAGCGGACCCAGTCCAGCGAGGTGCTGTCGTAGACGAGGCCGGGGTTCGCGGCCGAGTTGGGCGCCACGTGCCCCGAGCCGTAGTCGAACGGGCCGGCCGGGCCGCCGGTGTCGGTGGTGATGGCGGCGCCCTTGTTGTCCTTCTGGCTGGCGGTGGTCATCAGCGCGGACTTGACCGCCATCGGCGACCAGTCCGGGTGCTTCTGGATCACCAGCGCGGCGAGCCCGGCGATGTGCGGGCTGGACATCGACGTGCCGGAGACGAAGTCGTACAGCCGGCCGTAGTGGCCGGCCGGCGACACCCCGGCGAGGATGTCGACGCCCGGCGCCATGATGTCGGGCTTGAGCAGGTCGCCGGCGCCGGACAAGGCCGGACCGCGCGAGGAGAACGCCGCCACCTGCGGCGCCTTCACCCCGAACTGCAGGGTGCCGACGGACAGCGAGGCGGTCGCGCCGGCGGTGGCGGCGTACGCCTTGATCGCCGCGCCGGCGGTCTCGTCCACGTGCACGGTCGGCACGAAGTGGATGTCGGCGTTGAGCGAGCTCGGCGCCGTGTTGGTCAGCACCATGCCGACGCCGCCGGCGTCCCGGACCGCGAGGCTCTTGTCGGTGCGCGGGTTGACGCCGCGGTCGCAGACCACGATCTTGCCGGTCACCTTCGCCGGGTCGAGCGTGCCGATGAAGCACAGCCGTGCCTCGTTCGGGTCCGCCCCGGCCGCGGCGGCCGCGGTGGACAGGATCAGCGGCGAGCTGGGCACCGCCGGACCGAGGCCCACGCCCTGGTAGGTGGTGCCGTTGCCGAGGGTCACCGACTTTGTGCCGGTGCGGTCGACCGTGCCGGCCGCGGTGGTGGTCACCCACGGGCTGTTGTGCGCGACCGTGCTCGCGCCCGGGCCGCTGTTGCCGGCCGAGGTGGCGACGAAGACGCCGGCCTCGGCGGCGCCGAAGAAGGCGAGCTCCACCGGGTCGACCGAGCTGGTCCGGCTGCCGCCGATCGAGAAGTTGATCACGTCCACGCCGTCGGTGGTCGCGTCCTCGATCGCCTGCACGCTGTCGGAGTTGTAGCAGCCGGCCTCCGCCTCGTCGCGGCCCCAGCACACCTTGTAGGTGGCGATGCGGGCGCGCGGCGCCATGCCGCTGGCCCGGCCGAAGTCGGTGCCCTCGACCACCACGGGCACGCCGTGGTTGCCCGCGGCGGTGGTGGCGGTGTGGGTGCCGTGGCCGTCCGCGTCGCGGGCGGACAGGTACTCGTACGGGAAGACGGTCTTGATGTCGCCCACCCCGGCGGTGACGCCGGCGGTGTAGTAGCGGGCGCCGACGACCTTGGTGGTGCAGTCGGAGGCGTCCCACTGCTCGCCGGTCTGGCAGATGCCGTTGAACTGCGGCACCGGCCGCGGGCCGGCCAGCGGCGCCACCGACGGCGACTCCGGCCACAGCCCGGTGTCCAGGCTGCCGACCACGACGCCCTCACCGGCGCGGCCGGGCCCGCCGTTCTGCGCCCACAGGCCGACGATCGGCTTGGTCAGGCCGAGGAACTCCGGCGTCCGGGTGGTGTCGAGCTTGCGCCGCTCGTCCTTGATGACGGCCTTGACCCCGGCGGTGCGGGCCAGCTTGGCCGCGTCCGCGGTGGTCATGGTGGCGGCGAAGCCGTTGAAGG
>DASSAL010000276.1:0-4144 GCA_035685405.1 Actinoplanes sp.
CGACTCCGGCGCGGCGGCCACGTCGACCACCGCGGGCGCGGCTTCGGCGAACCGGGCGACCGGGGCCTCGGCGCCGTCCGGTCGTGCCGCCGCCACGACCAGGGTGCCGCCGGCCAGCGCCACCGCCGCACCCGCCAGCACACCGATGACCCGCTGCCGCATCCGTTCCTCCCGCCCCGTTCGGCCGCCCAGCCGGCCGGACCGCGGGAGAGCGTAGCGGATCAGGCGCCGCCGGACGGGCCGGCGGAGGTGAACCACGGCAGGCACGGGGCCAGGCCATCGACGGTGACCTCGGCGCCGTGCCGCCAGCGCTCGACCGGCAGGCGCAGGTGCTGCAGCAACACCCGGCCGTGGGCTTCGGCGACGAACCCGACACCGTTGTCGGCGTAACCGATCCGCCGCGACACGCCGAGCGATGCCGCGTTGTCGAGCCGGGCCGAGCTGACCGCCGCGACCGCGCCGAGATGATCGAAGGCCAGTCCCAGCACGGCCATCCGCATGGCCACTCCGACACCCCGGCCGCGCACCTCCGGGACCAGCCAGGAGGCGGTGTCGACGGTACGCAGCTCCGGGAAGTCCGCGCCCTCCACGGTCTGCACGCCGACCAGCTCGCCGCCGTGCCGCACCGCCAGATGCAGCACCCAGGACGACGGCGACCAGGTGCCCAGCGCCCGCCAGTACCCCATCCAGAACAGCCGCTGGCGGTTCTGCCGGGCGGTCAGCGCCGGCCAGTGCTCCAGGCGGGGGTCCAGCTCGTAGTCCTCGGGTTCGAGCGCGGCCAGCCGCGGCAGGTCGCTCTCGCGGACCGGGGCAAGCGTCACGCCGCGACAGCGCAGCCGGAGGTCGAACAACGGCCAGTCGGTCACACCGGGCAGCCTATGCGCGCCGATCTGTCTTTCGGCCGATGGGGCGGCGTGGGGCACCGCATACGCTGGGTCACGATGTTGAGGCAACCGAACCGGAGCTGGCCGTTCCGCCTCGGCCAGCTCGCCGCCCTGGTGCTGATGGCGATGCTGGGCGTCGCCGACCTGGCCGGCGGCCTGGACCGCAGCCCGCTGGCGGTGCTGCAGGTGCTGTCCGCGATCGCCACCGCCGCGGTCTGGCTGCCCCGACACCCGCCGGGTTCGGTGCGCCTGCCGAAGCTGGCCCTGGCCCTGGCACTGGGCTCGCTGCTGCTCACCGTCGTGGTGGCGGTGACCGGGCCGACGAACGGCAGCTTCGGGACCGCGGAAGCGCTCGGTCTGCTCGGTGTGCTGTTCGTGGTGAGCCGCCGCGCCGACCCGCACTGGGCGGTGATCGCGGTGATCGCCACGGTGGCGGCGGTCGGCCTGTTGCCGGTCCGCGGCGGCTTCGACTCCACGTACGTGATCAGCGGCCTGATCCTCGCGCTGGCCGCGGCCGCGTCCATCGGTGGCGGCGTCTACCTGCGCACCGTCGAATCCGGGCGGCGGCGGGCGATGGACGCGGTCCGCGCCGAGCAGCGCACCGAGTTCGCCCGGGACCTGCACGACTTCATCGCCCATCACGTGACCGGGATCGTGGTGCAGGCGCAGGGTGCCCGGTTCATCGCCGAGCAGGACCCCCGGCGGGTGCTGCTGGCGCTGGAGCAGATCGAGCGGGCCGGCGCCGAGACGATGGCCTCGATGCGCCGGATGGTCGGCGTGCTGCGCGACCCGCAGGCCCGGCCGGACGCGCCGCTCGCCCCGATCGCCGGCGTGCTCGAGCTGCCGGATCTGGTGGAGCAGTTCAGCCATGCCGGCGGCCCGCTGGCGCGGCTGCACGTGGACGGCGACATGCACGGGTTGCCGGTAGAGGTGTCCACCTCGGCGTACCGGGTGGTGATGGAGGCGCTGACCAACATCCGGCAGCACGCCGAGGGCGCCCGGGTGGCCGACGTGTGGATCCGCCGTACCGCGGAGTGGCTGCTGGTGCGGGTGGCCAACGACGGCGCGCCGCCGCGGAATCCGACTCCGCGCGAGCGGCCCGGGTACGGTCTCGTGGGCCTGACCGAACGGGTCCGCGCGGTGGGCGGCCGCATCACCGCGGGGCCGGGCGTTGCCGGCGGCTGGGTGGTCGACGCGGCGCTGCCGTTGATGGTGGAAGGGATGGCCCGGTGATTCGCGTGCTGATCGCCGACGATCAGGCGATGGTGCGCACCGGCTTCGGGATGATCATCGGCGCCCAGCCCGACATGGACGTGGTCGGCGAGGCCGCCGACGGTGTCGAGGCGGTGGCGCTGGCCCGCCGCCTCCGGCCGGATGTGGCGCTGTTCGACATCCGGATGCCCAAGATGGACGGTCTCGAGGCGTTGCGGCTGCTGGCCGGCCCGGGCGTCGCCGAGCCGGTCAAGGTGGTCGTGGTGACCACGTTCGACCTGGACGAGTACGTGCACACCGCGCTGCGCAACGGCGCGGCGGGTTTCCTGCTCAAGGACTCCGGGCCGGCCCTGCTGGTGGAGGCGGTCCGCGCGGCGGTGTCCGGGGATGCGCTGATCAGCCCGTCGATCACCGTACGGCTGTTGCAGCACCTGAGCCCGCCGGCGCCCAGCGGCGACGACGGCGGGTTGTCACCGCGCGAGCTGGACGTCGTCAAGCTGGCCGCCAAGGGCCTGACCAACGCCGAGATCGCCGCGCAGCTGTTCATCTCGGTGGGCACGGTGAAGACCCATCTGGGCAGCGTGCAGACCAAGCTGGGCGCCCGCAACCGGGTGGAGATCGCCGCCTGGGCCTGGGAGCGCCGCCTGGTCTCCTGACCGCGCCGGTCAGGCCATCAGGGTCAGCATCCGCTGCACCTGGGCCTGCCGTCTGGTGATGGTCGCGGCGGCCAGGTCGACCGCCGCCGGGTACCGGCCGCCGGCGGTTTCCATCCGGGCCGTCTCGACGCCGTTGTGCAGGTGGCCGAGCAGCAGGCCGAGCGCCGTACGGTCGAAGGTCTCGCCCTGCGCGGCGGACAGCTCGGCGATGTCCGCGGCGCGCAACGAGTGCAGGTCACCGTGCCCCGCGTGGGCGCCTGCGTCCGGTGCCGGGGTCAGCGGCTGCTGCCACTGCGCCAGCCAGCCCATCATGGTCTCGGCCTCGTCGCGCCACTGAGCGCGCAACTCGGTGGCGAGCGCGGTCACCTCAGGATCGGTGGCCCGCTGCTCGGCCAGCGCAACCACCTGGTCACCCTGCCGGATGTGCTCCACGCTCATCTGCGCGAACATCACGTCCGTCTCGTTGAAGGCAGCGGGGTGCCCGCCGCCGCAGCCGGCCACCGCCAGCAGCAGGGCGGTCAGGACCGTCAGGCGCCGCACCATGGCCTGCTCCCGTGCAGACACGGTGGGCCCGCCGGAGCGGGCCCACCACCGGTCATCGTCAGATGCGTTGCCAGAGCGCCGGTACGTTCGGCGGCTCCCAGCCGGTCAGCGCGGTGTGCGCCTGCCGGCAGCGGTACGAGGCGCCACCGTAGGTCACGGTGCTGCCGACCGCGTAGTAGGTGCCCGCGGACCAGGTGCCACCGGCCGGGGGCGGCGGGTTGGTGGGCGGCGGCGGGTTGGTGGGCGGCGGGTTGGTGGGCGGCGGTGGGTTGGTGGGCGGGGGCGGGTTGCCACCGCCACCACCGATCTGCAGGTCCACACAGGCGTAGAAGGCCATCGCGGTGTCGGCGATGTTCCACCGGGCCAGCAGCGTCTGCCGTCCGGAGAAGCCGCCCATGCCGACCGTGTGGGACTTGGTGGCGCCGGGCTGCGCGCCGCCGTCGTTGAACGAGGCCAGCAGGCGCCCGTTGATGAAGTACTCCCAGGTGCTGGTGGCGTGCCGGGCGGTGAGCACCCAGGTGAACGTCACCGTCTGGCCCACCGACGCGGCCGGCCAGTTCCGGCTGTTGTCGTTGAGCACGGCGAACCGGCTGCCGCCGCCGTTGCACTGCATGGAGCCCTTCGGCGCCTCGACGCTCTGCGGCTCGTAGATGATGTCGCCGCAGTTGGCGACGGCGCCCCGGGCGCAGTTGGCCTGCCGGCTCGGCGGTGACGAGATGTAGCCGTGCGCGGAGGCCGGCTGCACGCCGACCAACAACGTGGTCAGGACCGCGAGAACGGTCAGGATCGGGAGGGCGACTCGGCGTCTGACTCTTGGTCTCATGAAGCTCTCCTCGTCATGGGGGACGG
>DASSAL010000277.1:0-63766 GCA_035685405.1 Actinoplanes sp.
CAGCGGGGCGAACGCGAGCGCGAGGTCGGCGCCCATGCGCGGGTAGAAGGACGAGCCCTGGGTGTAGACGAATGCCGTCTCCCCGCCGATCGGCGTCTCGCGGAAGGCCGCGCCGGACGGGCGCAGCCCCTCGCCGCCGAGCCAGGCGCGAGCGCCGTCCAGCCGGCCGGCCAGTTCGGCGGGGTCGCGGGCAAGCAGGGCCAGGCGGGCCGGACCGGTGTCGCTCTCGACGCCGGACGAGGCCGCGGTGAGTACCTCCGACCGGTTGGCGCCCGAGTAGACATGCAGCCGGGGCAGGGGAGCCGGTGCCCACGGCGCGGCGTCGGCGGCGCGCAGGCGAGTCAGAACGGGTGGAGCGCCGAGCACGCGCGTGACCACGTCAGCCGTCGTCGCGCCGAGGTGCGGCTGAGCGGGCTGTCCCGCGCGCGGCCGGGCACGGTGCCGCAACGCGAGAGCGGCGACCGCTACCTCGAGCAGGCCGGCGGCGGCATGCGGCGTGCCGAACAGGCCGGTGGGAAAGCGTTCAGCCGCACCGCCGGCCGGCGTTTCGCGATCGATCATGGCGAAGATCGGATCGCCGTCCCGTCGCGCGTCGTCGCGGCGCTTGAGCACGAGGACGACGGCCGCGTCGGCCGGCTCGGCGGTCAGGCCGACCCGGGTGACGGCGGCGCGGTGCACGGGTTCGTCGGAGAGGTCGACGGCGCCGACAAGTGCGGCATCGATCTCCCCGGCCCGCAGGGCGCGGGTGGCCAGCTGCAGCGCGGCGATTCCGGAGGCCTGCTCGGCGCTGACGGCGAATCCCGGTCCCGAGAGTCCCAACTGCCCGCTGATGCGGTTGGCCGCGATGTTCGCCATGGCGCCCAGGACGCGGGCGGCGGTGAGGGGCGGACTGAACTCATCGCCGACCTGACCCGCGGCCTCGATGCGTCGGCGGGCATGCGCGCGGGCGATCTCGGGGTCGCAGCCCATGCCGATGAGAACGGCCGTGCTCCGCGGCGGAAGGAGGATGCCGCGGGCGGCTTCGCGGGCGGCCTCCAGCACGAGGATCTGCTGGCCCAGCGTCTCACCGAGATCGCGCGGCGGGTAGCGCAGGCCGTCGAGCGCGACCTCGATGGTGTCCGGTGCCGCACCCGGCGCCTGCCCGCTCAGAACGGCGTCCCGGAGCCCGTCGGCGCCGACATCCCCGATGCGGGCGCCGATAGCGTCGATCGCGACCTCGGCCGGCGCCGCGAAGCCAGGTACCGCGACGCTGAACGACGGCCGGCCGTCGAAGGCTTCGAGGACCAGGTGCGCGTTGTTGCCGCCGAATCCGAAGGCGCTGATCGCCGCGCGGCGCCGCGATCCCGACCACGGTTCGTTCGCCTGGAGCAGGCGCAGCGGGCCGTCGCGCAGCTCGTCGATGGGATCGACGGCACCGGGCGTCGACGGGAAGGTCCCGTGGTGTATCGCGGCGAGGAGCTTCAGCAGCCCGGCCGCGCCGGACGCGGTCAGCAGATGGCCGATGTTTCCCTTCGCCGAGCCGACGGGCAGTGGCTCCGGCCGGCCGCCGAAATACCGGGCGGTCGACCGGGCCTCCACGGCATCACCGACCGGCGTACCCGTGGCGTGGCATTCCAGCAGCTCCACCGTTTCCGGACCGAAGCCCGCCAGCCGGTACGCCTGGCGCATGGCTCGGATCTGGCCGTCTTCCGCGGGCGCCAGAAACCCGCCGGTCCGCCCGTCGTTCGACAGTCCGATGCCGCGCACGACGCCGAGCACCGGAACGTGCGCGGCCACCGCGTCGCGCAGCCGCATGAACGCGAGCAGGGCCGCGCCCTCGGCCGGGATCAGCCCGTCGGCCCCGCGATGAAACGGCCGGCTGCGGCCGGACGGGCTGAGTGCGCCGAGGGCCTCGAACCCGGCGTTGATGATCAGCCCGTCGCAGCCGCTCACCGCGCCGGCTAGCATGAGGTCCGCCGTGTCGTCGTGCAGCCGGTCACACGCGATCTTGATGGCGTACAGCGCTGAGGCGCAGGCGGCGTCGAGGGCGAGAGATCCGCCTTCCAGCCCTAGGGCGTTCGCCGCCGTGTGCGCCCACAGACCCGAGCAGAAGCGGGCCCGCGGGTCTGCCCCGCCGGGTCCTTCGGGGAGGGCCGACAGCAGCTCCGGGTAGTCCGCCAGCCAGATTCGTTCGGCGTACGCGGCCAGGCCCCGGCTGGGATACCCCAGGTTGCCGAGGACAAGACCGGTACGCGCTGGGCGTGCCCGGTCGCCGGCCTCGCGCAGTGCGGCACGGCCGGCGTGCAGCACCCACTGCAGCGCCGGGTCGTATGCGGCGACCTCTCCGGTCCCGGCGGCGAAGTCCTCCGGATCGAAGACCTCGGGAAAGCCCCGGACCAGACCGGCCGTCGCGCCGGCGCCGAGCGCGTCCGGCGGCAGCCGCCAGTCCTCCGGCCGCACCGCATCCAGGTCGACCCGGCCGGACGCGAGGTTGTTCCAGAACTGCTCGGGGTCCAGCGCTCCGGGGAGCACGCAGCCACGGCCCACGATCGCGATCGGCTCGAATCCCGGCTCTGCGCGACCGGTCACGTGCGATCCGCCGGGATGTCGGGGCGCCGGATGAGGCTGACACCGAGCAACTCGGTCCGTACGTCTCCGTCCTCGTCGAGCAGCGCGATGTCGCAGCGCGCCTTGTCGATGGCGACGGCCGTGGCGCGCACCAGGCATCGCAGCACCGCCCGCGCCGGTCCCGGGCGGTGAACGCGCACCGCTTCGATGCTCATCGGCAATGTCGCGTCGCCGGTGGCGTGCCTGGCCCACAGGACCGCGGCCTGCAGGGATCCGTCGACCGCCGCCGGGTCCGTCCACCAGGGCGCCTCGGGCCAGCCGGCGGCCCGCACGCCGACGACTTGCGCCTCGGCGCCATGCTGGGACAACCCTTGCACTCGTCGCAGCACCTGGAAGCAGGGACCGTGGAAAAGCGCGCTCGATTCGTAGACGGACGATCCGGTGAAGGGCTCCATCGCGGTCGGCGTGGTCCACATTCGCGGCCGTTCCGGAGCGACGAGCCGGGCCCGGTAGTGGTCCCCGACTCGCATGTCGTCGTCCGGGTTGACCTCGATCGTGAAGCGGTGACCGCACGTCAGGAGGTCGGGGAGTTCGACCCGGCGGAGCACACGGACGTCGGCCAGTCCGGTCGATCGGCCCGGATGGCGCGCGTGTCCGGCGGCTGAGAACCACTCCACCGCCATGGCCAGCGGGAGCACCGGCACGCCGGCCGGTGCGTGGTCAGCCAGGAAGCTGTGCGTGCGGGCGTCGAGTGTGGCCAGGGCGGCGAATCGGGGCCGGCCCACGTCGCCGGCGTCGCCGCCGGTGATAAGCACCTGCGCCGCATCGCCGGGTGTGCTCAGCTCGGCAACGAAGGCGCGTGCGCCCGCGTCGAGCGGGATGAGCGGGATGCCGAGACTCCGGAACCGTGCGGCGTGCGACGCGGTGACCATTCCCGCTTCCCACGGTCCCCAGCCGATCGCCCGGACCAGACCGGACGGCCGCCGCCGCTGCTCCGCGTGGGCCACGTGGTTGAGCACCTCGTTGGCCATGGCATAGTCGCACTGGCCGGCGTTGCCGTAGCGTGCCGCGACGGACGAGAAGAGGCAGAGCAGTTCCAGCGGATCGTCGGCGGTCGCATCGAGCAGGGTGCTGAGCCCGGCGACCTTGGTGCCGTAGACGCGGTCGAACTGTTCGTCCGTCTTCGCCGCGATGAGGCTGTCGGAGAGCACTCCGGCCCCGTGCACGAGCCCGGTGACGGGGCCCCACTCCCGGCGTGTCCGGGCCAGCTCGCCGTCGAGGGCGGCACGGTCCGTGACGTCGACCGCCGCGTACCGCACGGTTGCCCCGGCACGCTCCAGACCGGCGAGCGTCGCGCGCACCTCCCGGCGGGCGAGGATGGTGCGCGCCTGGGCGGTCAGTTGTGCCGGCGTGGCGGTGCCGCCGCCGCGGCGCTCGCGTTCGGCCAGCAGGTGGGTGAGGGACGGCTCGTCGCGTGCCGCCGCCAGGAACTCGGGCTCGTCGACGAGTGCCGTACGCCCGAGGAGCAGCATGCGTGGCCGGCTCATCCCCGCGAGCGTGAGCAGCGAGGCAGCGGTGACGCCCCGGGCGCCACCGCTGACGACGAGGACCGCGTCCCCGGCGACCGGCAGGTCGGCCGCGCCCGGAGCGGTGGCGGGCTCGCTTTCCGCGAGAGTCCATCGCGTTCCGTCGGCGCGCAGGCCCACGTCCAGGGTCGGCCCACCGGTCAGCAGTTCGGCCACGATCGCGGCGGCCACCTCGTCCGGGCCGCGGCCGCCGCGCTGACAGTCGATCGCCTTGGCGGCGACCGCTGGCCACTCCTTGGCGGCGGTCCGGGTGAGCGCCGCCAAGCCGCCGAGCCAGGCGCGGTCCGGATCGGGGTCCATCAGCCCGAAGCAGCCGCCGGTGTCCTGCACGGTCACGAAGACACCGCCGCGTTCGGCCATGCCGGCCGCCACGGCGCGAGCGGCCTGGAACGCGCGCCGGCTCACCGAACCGGCCTGCTCGGCATCCCGAACCGGTGCCAGGCCGCCGAGCAGGATCACGCCGTGCGCATCGCGTACGGGCCGGTCCTCGGCAGTCGCCGTGATGCCGTGCGCGCGGAGCCGCTCGACCACGGCGGACGCGAGGGCGCTGCCGCCGTCGATGACGGCGACCGGTCCGTCGCTGAGGCCGGCCAGTGCCAGCCCGCATGCCGGTGCGG
This sequence comes from Actinoplanes sp., assembly GCA_035685405.1. GTDB lineage: Bacteria > Actinomycetota > Actinomycetes > Mycobacteriales > Micromonosporaceae > Actinoplanes. The sequence continues at coordinate 4,751 of DASSAL010000277.1, forward strand.
CGACCGGCTGGACCTGTAATCGAAGCAGGCGGTCACCGGTCGGCCCGGCGGCTTCCGCGGCGAGGCCGCGCATGACCTCGTCCAGTGTGCGCGCCCGGAACAGCTGGGCCATCTGCGCCGAATCGGTCGCCGGCAGTCCCTCCGCGCGCTCCCGGACCGCCGCGAAGATCTCCACCTTCTTGATCGAGTCGATGCCGAGGTCGGTTTCCAGATCCATGTCGCCGTTCAGCATGTCCACCGGGTAGCCGGTCTTGTCGGCGACCACCGACAGCAGCAGCGCGAGACTCACCGGTTCGGTGCCCGTGACCTGTTCGACTGGCGGTGGCGGTGGCGGTGGCGGATCGGGCCGGCGAAGGATCGGTGGTTCGAGCGGCGGTGGCTCGGGAGCGCTTGGTCGCGGGACGGGCAAGGGGGGTTGGTCCGGTCGGGACGGCTGCCCGGCGAAGGCGGCGAAGGTGTTCTCGGCCATCTGGAGAAAGGCCTGGTGTGAGTCGGCGAGGACACGCTGGAAGTGCATGTGCGCCTCGGCGGTCTGGCGCTGCATCTCCTGCACCGCGGCCAGCCACTCGGCGCTGGGTTCGGGCTCGGTCATCGGGGCGACAGACTCCGGAGGGGTAGGCGGGATCAGGGTCGGCAGGGTTCGCTCGGGTGCGGTTGGCGCGACGTAACCCGTGCCGTTGACACGCACCGGCGTCCGCGGCCGTGCCGCCTCCGGCGCCGGGTTCCGCTCGGCCGGCAGCTTCGTCAGGTCCATCGCGACGCCGTGGACCGCGAGCCGGCCGAGGCCCTCGTAGCACGTGGTCACGCCGTCGCGGCCACGCCGGTCGAGGTTGACCGCCGCGTGCGCCCGGTCGCCGAGAATGCGCCCGATCAGCCCGGTGAGTACGGCTCCCGGGCCCACCTCCACGAAGGTCCGCACACCGGCGGCGTACATCGCCTCGATCTGGTCGTGGAACATGACCGGGGCGCCGGGATGCTGGGCGAGGGCGCACCGGATCGCCGCGGGCTCGCGGTCGTACACCGCTGCGTCGGCGTTCGCGTACACGTCGATGCGTGGAGCGGCCAGGTCGATCGTCGCCAGGAAGTCGTGCATCGGTGCCTCGGCGGACTGCATCAGCGGGCTGTGGAAGGCGGCGGACACCGCGAGCCGGTGCGCGGTGACGCCGTTCGCGGAGAGCCGCGCGTGCAGTGCCCCGATCGCCCCTACGGTCCCGGAGACAACGGTCTGGCGGGGCGCGTTCCGGTTCGCGAGCCAGACGTCCGGGATCGCCGATTCCGCCATGGCCGACTGCACGACGTCCGCATCCGCGTCGACCGCGAGCATCGTGCCCGGCTCGGCGTCGATCCGCGCCAGCAGTTCGCCCCGGTACCTCGCCAAGCGCAGCAGGCTCTCCGCATCCATGACACCGGCCGTGTGGAGCGCGACCAACTCGCCGAGGCTGTGGCCGGCCACGCAGTCGGGCGCGAGTCCGATCGACGTGAGCAGAGCGAGCAGCGACAGGCTGTGCGCCGCCAGCGCCGGCTGGGCCCAGCGGGTGTCGGTGAGCCGGCGTTCCTGTGCCGCGCGCTGTTCGTCGGTGAAGACCGGTGGTGGGAAGACGACGTCGGCCAGATCCGGGCCGGCCACGAAGTCCCACACGTCCTGTGCCGACGGCAGGGCCAGGGCGATCTCTGCACCCATCCCGATGTACTGCGCCCCCTGGCCGGGGAAGACCAACGCGACCCGGCCGGGATCGGCGGGTCCGCAGTCGTAGAAGACGCCGCCGGGAAGGGCGAACGGCGTGCCCGGCCGCCGGGCAATCATCTCCGCGGCCCGGTCGAGCTTCTCGCGCCGGTCGTCGGCGTCGCTCGCGACCACGGCCAGCCGGTGCGGCCGGCCGGGCTCGAAACGGTCTGCCCTCACCAGGCCCTCCGGCGAGTCGGCGCTGAGCAGGACAAGTTCCCCGGCGCCGGCCCGGATCCGGGCGGGAGCGTTGCCGTCGCGATACTCCTCGAGGGTGACGTGGAAGTTGGCGCCGCCGAAACCGAAGCTGGAGACCGACGCCCGCCGTGCGTGCGAGGCGCGCCGAATCCACGGACGCGCGACCGTGTTCAGATAGAACGGGCTGTTCTCGATGCCGAGGCGGGGATTGGGTTCGCGTACCTTGATGGTCGGCGGAAGCGTCCGCTGGTGCAGGGCCAGTACGGTCTTGACCAGCCCGGCGGCACCCGCCGCCGCCTTGGTGTGCCCGATCTGCGACTTGACGCTGCCCAGCGCGCACCATCCGCTGTCCGGCCGTCCCGTCTCGCCGAAGACACGGCGCAACGACTCGAACTCGGCGGCGTCTCCGGCGCGGGTCGCGGTGCCGTGCGCCTCGACCAGGTCGACCGTGTCCGGCCCGTATCCGGCGGCTGCGTACGCACGACGCAGCGCCCGCACCTGCCCGGTGGCCATCGGCGCGTAGATGGCCCCGCCCCTGCCGTCCGAGGACGTGCCGAGCCCGCGGATCACGGCATAGACGCGGTCACCGTCCCGCTCGGCGGCGTCCAGGCGCTTGAGACCCAGCATGGCCAGCCCTTCGCCGAGCAGCGTGCCATCGGCGTCCGCCGCGAACGGGCGCGCGTCGCCGGTCGGCGAGAGGGCCGGTGTCTTGCTGAAGCACACGTACATCAGCGGGTTGTTCGTCGCGTCCACACCGCCGGTGACGACCAGGTCCGCCTGGCCCAGGGCCAACTCGTTCGCCGCGGCCGCCACCGCCGCGAGCGAGCTGGCACAGGCGGCGTCCACGGTGCAGTTGGTGCCGTGCAGGTCCAGGCGGTTCGCAATCCGTCCAGCCACCACGTTGGACAGCAGGCCGGGGAACGAATCCTCTTGCCACGGCACATACTGCTCGGCGATCCGATCACAGATCTGCAGCGCCGCGGCTTCCTCGATCCCCTGCTCGTGCAGGGCTTTGAGCCACAATGGGCGCTGGATGCGCGCGTCCATCGTTCCGACGCGGCTGAGAGTGGAGCTGCCCAGGATGACGCTGACGCGCTCCCGGTCGAGCGGGCCGGCCAGATTCCGGTCGAGGTCGGTCAGCAGCGCGTCCGCCACGGTCAGGCCCAGCAACTGCGCCGGGTCGATGGCCGCGAGCGTGGTCGGCGGCAGCCCATGGGCGAGGGCGTCGAACTCGATGTCGGGCAGGAACGCGCCGCGATGGCTGTAGGTGGTGTCCGGTGTCGCCGGGTCGGGGTCGTAGAACCCGTCGGCGGGCCAGCGGCCGGGCGGCACCTCGGTGATCAGATCCCGACCCGCGACGATGTTGCACCAGAACTCGCTGGTATCGCGTGACCCGGGCATGAGGGCGGCCATCCCCACGACCGCAATCGGATCCATGGCACTCCTTCAGGACAGCAGACGTGGACGCGGGGCGAAGGCCTCCCCAGGCACCGGCACGCCATAGGAACGCAGTTGCTGGGCGCGGGTGACCATGGCCGCGCCTTCGAGCAGGTTGAGGGCGATCTGCACGACTGTCCGCCGCTCGGGTCGGGCGAGCGGGCTACCCGCCACCCACCGGTTGAATGAGCCGATCGCCGGACCGCACCAGATCTGGAAGTCCGTCAGCCGGGTCGGCTCGCCCGTGATCGCCCACCGGCTCGACAATCCCAGGTAGGAACGGAAGACCAACGCCATCCGATGGCGCGGTTCCTGCTCGGCCCGGTCGACCTCGCGCGGGTCACGGTCCAGCCAGAACCTGCGGGTCTGCTCCCAGCACTCCTCGAAGGTGCCGCGCAGGACGTCCTTCTCGAGTCGCTCACGCGTCGCAGCGGGAATGTCCGCGAGCGACGGATGGGCCAGGTAGGCCTCGTAGAGCTGACCTGCGCGCGCCGCGAACAGCGTGCCGCGCCGCAGCACCTGCACCTTGATGCCGTACTCGAACATGTCCGCGGCGGGTGCCATCACGACGTCGGCAAGGTCTGCCTGCGCGAGCAGCCCTTTGGCCGCGTCCGATAGTCCCGCCTCGCAGGAGAGTTGGTTGATGGTGCCGGTCACGACGTAGGCGGCCCCGGCGGCGAACGCGGCCGCGACCCCGGCCGGGTCGCCCAGTCCACCGGCGGCCCCGACCCGGACCGGCCGGGTGAATCCGTGCCGCCGTTTCAGCTCGTCACGCAGCGCCCTGATCACCGGAAGCACGACGGCAAGCGGCCGGTTGTCGGTGTGGCCGCCGCTGTCCGCTTCGACGGTCACGTCCTCGGCGAGCGGCACGCGCGCCGCCAGGTCGGCCTCGTTCCGCGTGATCTGCCCACGCTCCACGAGCCTGCGCAGGATGTCGGATGGCGCCGGGGAGAGGAACTTCGCGGCGACCTCGGGACGAGAGACCTTGGCGAACAGCTGCCGGGCCCGCGCGATGCCGCCGTCGACGCCGGTGTCCGAGCGCAGCCCGGCGACCGCGCACCGTACGACGGCCGGCGTCAGCTCCATGTAGGCGGATGCCGAGACCTTGGGCACCGCGGCACGGATCAGCAGGTCGACCAGGCGCTCCTCGTGTCCGGCTTCGGCCGGCGAATGAATGAGGTTCACGCCCCAGTTGTCGCGGTCGGGCAGACTGCGGTGCAGGTCCTCCACGGCACGCTCGACGGCTGACATCGCGAGCCCGGCGGCTCCGAAGAATCCGAGCATCTGCGCGCGGGCCATCGCCACGACCGATGCGACCGTCGCGATGCCGTTCGCCATCTCTCCGGCCACGTACGGAAACCGTACGCCGTGGGTCCGGTTGAAGGACCGGTCGCCGAGCCATTCGGGGTAGAGCGCGGGCAGCGCACCGAGCAGTTCGTACCCCCGATCCGCACCGGCCACCGGTGTGAGCAGGCGCCCACCGAGCCCGAGCCCGGGCTCGTGACCCGCCCGGCTCCGCACGATGTGCACGGGCTCGCGAAACCGACGAACGCCCTCGACGATGCCCGCGGGCGAAAAGTCCGCGACACGCTCGCCGGGTATCCAGCGCAGCGCAGGCGTCGCCCGCGAGACGGCATTTGCCGCACGAACCGGGACAGACGCGTCCACCACAACACTTCCCCCCGGTAGGCGGCGCGCGGATCGGAGAGCGACCGGTGCCTACGTTAACTCTGGGAGTGCTGTTCGCCAATGGGCTCCGGCGCCGGCTGCAGTCGCCGGGCGTCCATTCACGATGACCGGTGTAACGTCCGTCCGGATGAACGCGAGCCTCCTCACCACGATGGTCGAGCGCCTCGACGTCGCTCCCCGAGCGCCCCTCTATGCGTTCCTCGATCGGCACGGGAAGGAGGTGGACTCGGCCGATTGCGAGGAGGTCGTCAGGCGCGCGGCGGGGACCGCCGATCTCCTTCGAACTGTCGGGGTCGGACCCGGCGATCGCGTCCTGCTGATCTTCCCGCCGGACGGTCTCGAGTTCGTCGCCAGCTTCTTCGGTTGCATGCTGGTCGGCGCGATCGCTGTCCCGGTGGCGAGCCCCGATCCGAGGCATCTCGATCGGGAACTGCCGAAGCTCCGTCATGTCGTCGAGGACAGCGGCGCGCGCGTCGCGCTCACGCATGCGAAGTACCGCGCGCTCACGACACTCGCATCGGTGCGCGACACCGTGACGAATCGCCTGCGCGGCCGGGGGAACGCGACCTGGCCCGAGCTCTCCTGGCTCCTGTCGAATCGCATCAGGCGCGCAGAGCCGGACGGGGCCGCGGCCTCACTCGCCCGTGCGGCGAGCAGATTCGGCCCGGACGACATCGTGTATCTGCAGTACACCTCCGGCTCGACGTCGGCGCCCAAGGGCGTGGTCGTACGCCACCGGAATCTCCTGCACAACCTCGAGCTCATCGCGCGCAACACCCGTGTCGGCACCACGTCGGTGCTCGTCGGTTGGGTGCCGCTGTTCCATGACATGGGGCTCGCCGGCGGGATCCTCAACGCGATGTACACCGGCGCGCGCTGCATCGCTTTCTCCCCGATGACCTTCCTGGCCGCGCCGCGCCTCTGGTTGGAGTCGATCGATCGCTATCGCGCCACGCACATCGCCGGGCCGAACTTCGGCTACGAATACGTGCTCCGTGGCCTGCGCGACGGCGAGGCGCTCGACCTCTCGTCGCTCCGCGCCACGCTCCAGGGCGGTGAGCCGATGCTCCCGGCGACGATGGATCGCGTGGAAGCCGAGCTCACCCGGATGGGGTTCGATCCGGCGTCGTTCTGCAATGTCTACGGCATAGCGGAGGCTGTGCTCTTCGTCTGCGGCCAGGTCGGCAGGAAGCCGACGCTGCTCCGTGGGGACCGGGCCGTGCTGGATCGGGACGGCGTGATTGTCCCTCCCGCACCGCGCGCTCCCGTGGTGACAATTGTCGGGAGCGGCGTCCCCGACGCGGAGCTAGGCGTGTCGGTGATCGCCGTCGACCCCGACACGCGGCGGCCGCGGCCCCCCGGCGCCGTCGGTGAGCTGTGGGTCTCGAGCCCCAGCGTGTCGAGTGGCTACTGGGGATGGACCGACGACGAGAACGCGGCCGTCTTCGCCGCGCGCCCGGCGACCGGGGACGACGCGGACGATGGGCGGCGGTTCCTGCGTACCGGTGACCTCGGGCTTCTCAGCGACGACGGTGAGGTGTTCATCTGCGGCCGTCTCAAGGACCTGATCATCGTCGGCGGTCGCAACATCCATCCACAGGACCTGGAGGCGGCGGTCGTGGCGGCGGACCCGATCCTCCGGCCGGGCAACGCGGTCGCCTTCGGCGTGCAGGTCGACGGCATCGAACGGGTCGTGGTGGCCGCGGAGATGCGAAGGAAGTTCCTCGACAGCAGAGCGCCCGTCCCGCTCGACCGCGCGGTGACCGCGATTCGAGCCGCGGTGGCCGCGCACTGCGGCGTGCAGTGTCACGAGGTCCTGCTGATGAAGCCGGACAGTCTTCCGAAGACGACCAGCGGAAAGCTGCGGCGCGCGGAATGCAGGGAGCGATGGGCGAACGGCTCGCTGCGCTCGTCGGCGCTCACGCCTGCGAAAGTCGAGGTCGTCGCCGACGCGGGACAGCACACGGGGTACGTGCTCCGCCTCCTTCAAAGTGAGGTCGCCGCCGTGTTGCAGGCGACCGGGCCGGACGACGTGCCGGTGGATCTGCCGCTCCGCGATCTCGGCCTCGACTCCCTCGGATTGATGGATCTGGCCAAGCGCATCGAGGACCGGACCGGTGTGCACGTACCGCCGGCGAGCGTCAATGACGGCTCAACCCTGGAGGCGATGGCGACCTCGGTCGTACGGCGGTTCGCACTTGCTCCCCCCGAGCCCGGCCAAGCGGCGGGCCGAGGGACGAGCGAGCGGTCGATCGAGCCGGACGCGGGCGACGTCCCGTTCAGCGCCGGGCAGACGGTCGCGTTGCTGCGGGGACGGTGGGACTGGTGGAACCGTGCGGTCCTGCTCGATGTGCATCGGCGGCTCACGCCGGACCACCTTCGCCGCGCCACGTCCGCGCTGGTCGCCCGGCACGAGGCGCTGCGCCTGCGGTTCCGCCGGGACGGCGACCGCTTCGTCCAGCGCTACGGCGACACCGCGGGTAGCTTCGCCGTCGAGTCGGTCACGTTGCACGGGCCGGGCGAGTCCGACGCTCTCCTGCCGCTGCTCAACGAACAGCACCGCCGCCTCAGTGTGGAGAACGGCCCGGTGCTGCGTCTCCTCCTGGTGGAGACGGGCTCGGAGCAACGCCTCTTCATCACCGTCAACCACCTCGTCATGGACGGCATCACGCTGGGCCTCCTGGTCGACGATCTGGACCGCCTCTGCCGGCTGGAGGAACGCGGCGAGCGCCTCAGTCTGCCGCGGACATCGGCGCGCTTCGAGGAGTTCTCCCGCTGGATGAACGACTTCGCGAGCCGAGACGCGACCGCCGATCTGGATTTCTGGCGCGAGCAGCTCGCCGTGCCGCCACCGGCCGCCTACGACTCGCGGGCGCATCCGGGCATCATCATCAAGGACCTGGCATTCGCTCGCCAATACCTCCGACCCGATGAGACGCGCGCGCTCCGGAACGTGCGGCTGGGCGGCCCGGACGGCCCTCGCGCGCCGATTGCGACAACGCTGCTCGCAGCGCTGCTGCGGACCGCCCAACGCCAATGGAGATGCGGTCGACTCGTCATCGAGCTGTCCAGCTCGGGCAGGCAGACGGCGGTGCACGGCCTCGACCTCTCGCGCACGGCCGGCGACCTGCACTGCACATTTCCGCTTGCCTTCGAGGACAGTACATTCCAGAGCCCGGATGAGACGTTGGCCGCGGTGGCTGAGCGGCTCGCTCGTGTCCCCTCCGCGGGCCTGTCGTTCGACGGACTCAAGTATCTGAACGACGATCCAGCCGTGACGAACCGCATCCTGGATGCGCCGGCCCCGACGCTGTGGTTCAACTTCCAGGGAGAGGCGCCGACGCGGAGCGCCGGCGGCCTCTTCTCTCTGCGTGAGTCTCCGCTCGGCGACATGTGGGATCCCGAGGGTGGCGTGCGACAGCCCCCGCTCTACCTCGAATGCTCCATCGCCGGGGGGAAGACGCGCCTCGACTGGGAGTATTCACGTCAGCACCTGAATTGGTCGGGAGCGGAGATCGATGAATGGACGACCACGTTCGCAGGCGAGCTCGCCGGCATGGTTCGTGGGGCACGCCTGACATAGCGACCTGCGGGTCGGTGGAAGCGTCGTACCTTCCACCTCGCCGGAGGTCATCTCTTGGTCATGCCGCTACGCCGGTGCGGGGCAACGGACGGTCAGGGTCGGCAGGCCGGTAGGGTCGGTGAGCAGCACGTTGCGGTTCACCCGGTCGGGTGACGAACACCTGGGTGATCTGCCATTGACCGGCCGGTGCGCATGCCGGCACGGTTCCGGTGAACTCCCAGACGCCGTCGTTGGCCGTGCCGGAGATCAGCCGGGGCGACTGCAGGTGCCGAAATATGTCAGGGTCACGTCAGTAGATCACGTCAATCTGAATCATGTAAAGGGACTTGAAACCTCGGGTCGTTCGATACAGAAGGATCGCCCTGAACTTTGCGGGGTTGTCCGAGCGAAGCATCTCAAGGACCGGGTCGATAAACTTGTGGAGCTCTTCGTCGCTCATCGAATTCAGGCTGACCCGTTCATGTTCAGTCAAAGTGAATAGGCGACGGATTGACAAGGGACGAGACCACGCCGCCGAATTCACCGATCAACGATGCATGAGCATTCGATCAGCCGCCGCAACGAGCCTCACACAATACGAGCCGGTCTGAACCCACCCGATGGGCCGCACGTGAGTGCGCCGGTGAGCGTACGCCGGTCAGTGGCCCTTGAAGGCCTCGGCGAGCCACCACGAGCCGCCGTCGGAGACGATCTTGGCGTCGACGACGAGGGGACGCGTCGGTGACGACTCCAGCCAGCGGGGGACGCCCGCCAGGTCGGCGGTCCGCCGGACGGTCAGGCCGTCGGCGCCGAAACCTGTCGCCAGGGCCGCGATGTCGGTGTCGGGGAAGGTCACCGTGCCCAGGTCGGCCTCCGCGCCGAAGTGGTGCACCTCGGCGCCGTACATCGCGTCGTTGTAGATGACGCAGAGAAGTGGCATACCCAGGCGTACCGCGGTCTCCAGCTCGGCGATCGACATGAGGAACCCGCCGTCACCGGAGGCGAGCACGGGCAACCGATCGGGCCGCGCCAGCGCCGCGCCGATCGCGGTGGACAGGCCCAGCCCGATCGACTGGAAAGCCTGCGTGAAGCAGAAGCCGTACTCGTCCGGCACGCCGAGGTAGGCGCTCGGGTAGCCCATGAAGTTGCCGGAGTCGATCGCGACGATCCGCTGGGCCGGCAACAGCAGGTCCAGTTCCCGGCTGAGGGTCCGGGGGTCGATCCGGTCGGCGGTCGAGAGGTCGTCGGTCGGCTCGTCGTTCCACCGCCCGCGCCCGGCGATCGCGTCGGCGACCGCGGCGGTGCGATAGCCCTCCGGCTCCCGGTCGGTGAGATGGGCCAGGACGTCCTCCGCGACGGCGCCGCAGTCGCCGACGACGCCGAGGTCGACCGGCCGGTGCGCGCCGAGGGCGGCGTCGTCAAGGTCGACCTGAGCGACGGTCGCGTCGTCGGCGATCAGCCGGCCGTGCCGCATCGTCCACATGTTCAGGGCACAGCCGAAGCCGACGATCAGGTCGGCGTGCGAGATCAGGTCGGCCGCCGTGGGTGAGGCGAACCCGCCGGAGATGCCCAGCGCGTACCGCTCGCCGTGGAACAGCCCGTGCGCCACCGCCGACGTGGCCAGCAGCGATCCGGTGGCCGCGCCGAGCCGCCGCAGCTGCGGTCCCGCACCGCGGGCTCCACGGCCGGCCACGATGACCGGCCGCTGGGCTCGCTCGAAGTGCGCGGCCAGGGCCGCCACGGCATCCGCGGCCGGCCGCACCGGCGCCGGGCGCGGCACCGCCGACGACACCCGGTCGGCGTCGCCGGACGCCTCCGCCGCCTGCACGTCCAGCGGCAGGTTCAGCACCACGGTGCGCCGGTCGTTGCGCGCCGTCCGGTACGCGCGGACGGTGTCGGCCACCGCCGTACGAGCACTGTGGACCCGTTCGGCGACCGCGCCGATGCTGCGCGCGAACCCCGGCTGGTCCATCGCGAAGTTGGAGGTGACCGCCGCGCCGGCCGCCTCGGCCGCGAGCACCACGAGTGGCGTCCGGCTCTTGGCCGCCTCGCAGATTCCGGTGGCCGCATTGGTCAGGCCGCATCCCTGGTGGACCGAGAGCAGCCCGACCTCGCCGGACATCCGGGCGTACGCGTCGGCCATCGTCGCCGCGCCGGCCTCGTGCCGGGTCGCCGTGAAGCCGACGCCGCCGGCCCGCAGGGCGTTGGTGACCCGGAAGTTCCCGCTGCCGACGACCCCGAAGCAGTGGCCGACGCCCAGTCCCGCGAGAGTGCGGCCCACCACGTCGGCAACGGTCGTGGGCATCAGCGAGCGTCCACGAAGGCCAGTACCCGGGTCGGGCTGGCCGTGCCCCCGACGATGGGCAGGGGCGCGACGACGACCATGGCACCGGTGGGCGGCAGCTCGGCGAGGTTCTGCAGCGAGGTGATGCCGTATTTGTCATGGCCCAGCAGGTGGTAGTGGGCGGGGAACGGCGGTTCCAGCCCGCCGCCGTTGCCGGCGTCGATGCCCACCGTCTCCACGCCGAACCCGGAGATCGGCGTGCTCGTGGCCAGCCACTCGGCGCAGGCCGCGGAGACCCCGGGCGTGTGGGAACCGGTCTCGTCGGCGTTCAGGAACTGCTCCTGCGAGTGCGCGTACTTGTCCCACCCGGTCCGGTACAACAGCCAGGTGCCGTCGGCCAGCGCGCCGTGCTCGGCGATCCACGCCTGCACGTGGTGCACCTCGAGGAGGAAGTCGGGATCGGCTTCGGCCTCCGCGGTGAAATCCATGACCGCCGCCGGGCCGACCAGGCGGCTGGGCGGGATCTGGGAGACGTCACGCCCATCCTTGCCGGTGACCCAGTGCACGGGCGCGTCGAGGTGGGTGCCGATGTGCTCCCCGGTGTGAATGTTGTGGTGCTTCCAGAACGGCCCCGGCGCGTCGTACGCGCTCACCTGCTCCAGACTGAAGTCCACGAGGTTCGCGAACGGCTCCGGCAGGCGCAGTGTGGGTGTGCTCGAGGACAGCGGGTTGGTGAGGTCGACGACCCGGATCGTGCCCGATCCGATGGCCGCGGCCAGATCTGCGACGGAGGTCATGACCCATACGGTGGATCTAGGTGAGTGCGACCGCAACCCCCATCCGGTGAGATTTCGTTCCGTTGACGAGCGTCACCGATACGCTACTGTAATCCGATGGCCGAGTTTCGCCTGAGCGCCGAGCACGAACGGTTCGCCGGCTGGGCGCGCGAGACCGCGGCCGAGAAGGTGGCCCCGCTGGCCCGGCACGACGGCCGCGTCAACCGGCCGCTCCTGCGGGCGATGGGTGAGCTGGGGCTGCTGCGCGGCCTCTTCGGCGGCACCGACGACCATCCGCGCGACGCCGCCGCTGTGCAGCTGTGCCTGCTGCGCGAGGAGATCGCTCAGGTCAGCGGCGAGGCCGAGACCGCGCTGGCGCTGCAGGGCCTGGGCAGCTATCCCATCCTGCAGTCCGGTCCGCCCGAGCTCGCGGCTCGATGGATCCCGCCGGTCGTCGCCGGGGACGCCGTGGCGGCCTTCGCCCTCTCCGAGCCCGGCGCCGGCTCCGACGCCGCGGCGCTCGCGCTGCGCGCCGACCTGGACGGGGACGGATGGCGGCTCACCGGCGAGAAGATGTGGATCTCGAACGCGCCCGATGCGGACATCTACTCGGTGTTCGCGCGGACGACGCCCGGCGCGCGCGCCAGGGGCGTGACCGCGTTCGCCGTGCCGGGCGACAGCGCGGGGCTGTCCGGCGAGCCACTGGACATGCTGTCCCCGCACCCGATCGGACGCCTGGTCTTCGACGGCGTGTACGTCGGTCCGGAGGCGGTGCTGGGCGAGGTGGACGGCGGGTTCGCCGTCGCCATGCGGACCCTGGACCTGTTCCGGCCCAGCGTCGGCGCGTTCGCCGTCGGCATGGCCCAGGCGGCGCTGGACGCCACCCTGGCGCACGTGCGGACCCGCCAGGTGCACGGCGGACCGCTGGCGCGGCAGCAGGCGGTCGCGCACCGGATCGCCGACCTGGCCACCCAGCTCGAGGCCGCCCGCCTGCTGGTCTACGCTGCGGCGGCCGTGTACGACGCGGGTGACCGGCCGCAGGAGCAGACCCGCCGGTCGGCGATGGCCAAGCTGTTCGCCACCGAGGCGGCGCAGCAGATCGTCGACGGATGCGTGCAACTGCACGGCGCGGTCGCGCTCCGCGGCGGCCACCTGCTTGAGCAGCTCTACCGGGACGTACGCTCGTTGCGGATCTACGAAGGCGCGTCCGAGATCCAGCGCACCATCATCGCCCGCGAGCTGATCGGCATGGATGCCACCCGATGACCACGCCCTACCGCTTCCACGCGTCGCCCCGGCTGACCACGTCGTGGCACAACTTCCGGTTCGCCAAGGCCGACGGCGTCGCCACCGTGACGCTGGACCGCCCGGAGAAGCTGAACCCGCTCACTTTCGAGAGCTACGCCGACCTGCGCGACCTGCTCGCCGAGCTGCCCCACCACCAGGACGTGCGCGCGCTGGTCATCCGCGGCGAGGGCAGGGGGTTCTGCGGCGGCGGGGACGTCGACGAGATCATCGGTGAGCTGATCAGGATGGAGCCGCGCGACCTGATGCGGTTCACCAAGATGACCGGCGACGTGATCCGCGCGATGCGCGAGTGCCCGATCCCGATCATCAGCGCGGTCCACGGCATCGCCGCCGGCGCCGGCGCGGTCGTCGCGCTGGCCTCGGACTTCCGGGTGGTCAGCACGTCCGGCCGGTTCGCGTTCCTGTTCACGAAGGTCGGGCTCTCCGGCGGCGACATGGGTGCCGCATACCTGCTCCCGCGGGTGGTGGGCCTGGGCCGGGCGACCGAGCTGCTGATGCTGGGCGGCACCGTCGACTCGGCGACCGCCGACCGCTACGGCCTGGTGTCCCGGCTGGTGGCCGACGACGGGATCGACGCCGCGGTGGCCGAGCTCGCCCGTACCCTCGCCGACGGACCGACCCTCGCTCTCGCCCAGACCAAGTCCCTGCTCACGCGGGAGCTGGACATGCCGATGTCCGCCGCGATGGAGCTCGACGCGATGACCCAGGCCCTGTTGATGACCACCAAGGACCATGCCGAGTTCCATGCCGCGTTCACCGAGCGGCGTCCGCCGCGCTGGCAGGGCCGGTGATGGCGGGACGGGTCGCGCTGGTGACCGGCGCGGGCCGCGGCATCGGCCGGGTGGTCGCCCAGCGCCTGAGCCGCCACGGTCTTCGCGTCGCCCTGGTCGCCCGCCACACCGCCGAGCTCGACGAGACCGCGGCCGGGTGCACCGGGCCGGCGCTGGCCGTTCCCGCCGACGTCACCGACCCCGAGCAGATCGAGGCGGCGTACGCCATGGTCGAGCAGAACTGGGGACCGGTGGAGGTGCTCGTCGCCGGCGCCGGCGCCGGGCACTCCGCCCGCCTCGACCGCACCACCGACGCCGACTGGCAGCGGATGCTGGAGCTCAACCTGACCGCGCCGTTCCGGTGCATCCGGCGCGCGGTGCCGGCCATGCGTGCGGCCGGCTGGGGGCGGGTGGTCGTCATCGCCTCGTCGGCGGCGCGGGTCGGTGAGCCGTACGTCGCCGCCTACACCGCCAGCAAGCACGGCGTGCTGGGCCTGGTCCGGTCGGCGGCGGCGGAACTGGCCCGCACCGGGGTGACCGTCAACGCGGTCTGTCCCGCGTACGTCGACACCCCGATGACCGACGCCACCGTGGCGACCATCGCGTCCACCACCGGCCGTACCCCCCAGGAAGCCCGGGAGGTTCTGGAGCGCAAGCAGCCGATCGGCCGGCTGATCCGGCCGGACGAGGTCGCCGACGCGGTCTGGTTCTGCATCACCAGCGACGCCGTGACCGGGCAGGGGATCAACGTGGACGGAGGGGCGGTTCAATGAGCGTGCATCGGGTCAACCCGCCGGAGCTGGCCCGGCCGCGCGGCTTCTCACACGCGGTGGTCGGGCGCGGGACGGTGGTGTTCCTTGCCGGGCAGACCGCGCTGGACGCTCAGGGCCGCATCGTCGGAACGGATGTGGTGGTGCAGTTCGAGCAGGCGCTGTCCAACCTGCTCGGCGCACTGCGTGCCGCGGGCGGCCGGCCCGACCAGCTCGCCAGCCTGACCGTGTACGCGACCGACCTGGCGGCGTACAAATCCCGGGCGGCCGAGATCGGCGCCGTGTGGCGGCGGCTTGTCGGTACCGATTACCCGGCGATGGCCGGCATCGGGATCGCCCGGTTGTGGGACGACGAGGCGCTCGTCGAGGTGCAGGGCTTCGCGGTGGTGTGACCGGTCAGCCCACCCTGACGTCACCCCGTACCGACTCGACGAACCGGTGCGCCGGCGCGGCGAGCCGGTGGTGCAGCTCGAAGAAGGTGTCCGCGGCCCGCACGCCGATCCAGCCGGCCGGCAGCGTGTCGAGCGGCAGGCCCGGTTCCAGGTACGGCAGCCGCCGCCAGTCGGTCAGAGCGGTGGCGTAGTCCGCGAACGCCTGCGCGTCGTCGACACTGCGCCGGCGGTACGCCTTCGCCATCGGCTCGTACCGGCGCAGGAAGTCCTCGTTGCGCTCGCGCAGCCGGTGCAGGTCCCACCACTGTGCCACGCGGGCCGCCGTGTCGGTGAAGGCCAGGTGGGCGCCGCGGAACAGCTCGACGTAGACGTCCAGGCGGTCGCGCTGCAGCGTCTCCCTGGCCTCGTCGTACAGATGGGCCGGCGCGATCCAGACGCCGGCCGAGACGGTGCCGAAACCCAGCCAGGCCAGCCGGGAGCGCAGCACGTGGCGCTGGTCCCGCCGGCTCTCCGGGACGCTGAACACCGCGAGGACCCAGCCGTCCTCCGCGGTCGCCCGCCGGCGGGCGAAGATCCGCCGGTCGCCCTCGTCGAGGATGTGGCGGGCCTCGTCGGACAGCGCGTACCCGGCCACCCCGTCGCGGCGTTCCGCGTCGAGCAGCCCGCGGCGCTTCAGCCGGAAGATCGCCGAGCGCACCGCCGGCTCGTCCACGGCGCACTGTGCCAGCAGCCGGATGATCGAGGCCACGCTCATCCAGCCGCCGGCCTCACGCGCGTACAGGCCGTAGACCGTGACGATCAGCGCCCGCGGCTTCTGACCTCGGCCGCCCGAATCGTCCGTCTCCACCGACACGCCGAAACCATAGCCCACCTGGATACGTGCGGTCTCTTGACTGTCGTCAGAATTTGCGAATACTTGGAGAATGACGTGGGACATCGCGACCGCGCTCAACCCGTCCGCACACGTGGACACCTTCTGCCGGGACCACCTCCCGCCCGGTGACAGCTGGCCGGAGATGATCTTCGAACTGCCCGAGGTGCGGTACGCCGACCGGCTCAACTGCGCCACCGAGCTGCTCACCACGGTGATCGCCGACCGCGGTCCGGACCGCCCGTGCCTGCTGACCCCGGACGGCGCGGGCAGGAGCGGCGAGAGCTGGAGCTACGGCGAGCTGGAGCGCACATCCAACCGGATCGCCACGGTGCTGACCCGCGACCTCGGCATCGTGCCCGGCAACCGGGTGCTGCTGCGCGGACCCAACAACCCGTGGCTCGCGGCGTGCTGGTTCGCCGTCCTCAAGGCCGGCGGCGTGGTCGTCACCACCATGCCGCTGCTGCGCCCCACCGAGCTGACCGCCGTCGCCGAGATCGCCCGCGTCGACCTCGCGCTGTGCGACGTCCGGTTCGTCGACGACCTGCGGGCGGCGCGGCTCGGCGGGGCGCCGATCGTCACGTACGGCGGTTCGGACGGCGACGACCTCGCCGCCCGCGTCACCGGCGCCACCGACGAGTTCACCGCGATCGAGACCTCGGCCGACGACGTCGCGCTGCTGGCGTTCACCTCCGGGACCACCGGGCGCCCCAAGGCGACGATGCACTTCCACCGCGACGTCCTGGCGATCGCCGACACGTTCTCCCAGCACCTGGTGCGGCCCCGGCCCGACGACGTCTTCATCGGCACGCCGCCGCTGGGCTTCACGTTCGGGCTCGGTGGCCTGCTGGTGTTCCCGATGCGGGCGGGCGCGGCCAGCCTGCTGGTCGAGAAGGCCACGCCGGACGAGCTGGCCGACCTGATCGAGCGGCACGCGGCGAGCATCTGCTTCACCGCGCCGACCGCGTACCGCGCCATGCTGCGCGCCGGGCGGCCGGAACGGCTGCGCAGCCTGCGCCGCGCCGTCTCCGCCGGTGAGCACCTCCCGGCGTCCACCTGGCACGACTTCCTCGCCGCGACCGGCGTCCGGTTGATCGACGGCATCGGCTCCACCGAGATGCTGCATGTGTTCATCTCCGCGGCGGACGACGACATCCGGCCCGGCGCCACCGGCAAGGAAATCCCGGGATACCGCGCCGCCGTCCTCGACGAGAACGGCAACCCGGTCCCACCCGGCACTCCGGGACGGCTGGCCGTCAAGGGCCCGACCGGATGCCGCTACCTCGCCGACCCGCGGCAGGCGGAGTACGTCCAGCACGGATGGAACTTCACCGGCGACACGTACGTGCAGGACGAGGACGGCTACTTCCACTACCTGGCCCGCCGGGACGACATGATCGTGTCGTCCGGCTACAACATCGCCGGCCCGGAAGTCGAGGAGGCGCTGTCCGGCCACCCGGCGGTGAACGAGTGCTGCGTCGTCGGGGCGCCCGATGCGGAGCGGGGGCAGCTCGTCAAGGCGTACGTGGTGCTGCGCGACGGCGTCGCCGCCACCCCGGAGCTCGTCACCGAGCTGCAGGAGTTCGCGAAGCGGCAGATCGCCCCGTACAAGTACCCGCGCGTCGTCGAGTTCATCGAGAGCCTGCCCCGCACCAGCACCGGCAAGGTCCAGCGGTACGTCCTGCGGCAGCGCGCCACCGCGGAGCCCGCGTGACCCGCGTCGCGGTGATCGGCGGTGGACCCGGCGGCCTGTACTTCGCCGCCCTCGCCCGCCAGCTCGGCGTAGCCGACGAGATCACCGTCTGGGAGCGCAACGCCGCCGACGACACCTTCGGCTTCGGCGTGGTGTTCTCCGACGAGACGCTCGGCGGCATCGAACACGCCGACCGGCGCATCTTCGAGCAGATGGAGCGGGAGTTCGCGCGCTGGGACGACATCGACGTCCACTTCCGCGGGCAGGTGCACACCAGCGGTGGGCACGGGTTCGCCGCGATGAGCCGCAAACGCCTGCTCGAGGTGCTCCAGAACCGCTGCGGCGAGCTCGGTGTCGACCTCCGGTTCGCCACGCCGGCACCCGATGTCGAGCTGCTGCGCGAATCGTACGACCTCGTCGTCGCCAGCGACGGCGTCAACTCGGCCGTGCGCGGCCGGTACGCCGACGCGTTCCGGCCGACGCTGGAGACCCGGCGGTGCCGCTACATGTGGCTCGGCACGGACAAGGTCTTCGACGCGTTCAAGTTCTACGTCAAGGAGACGCCGCACGGCGTCATGCAGGTCCACGGCTACCCGTTCGACGCGCACACGAGCACGTTCATCGTCGAGATGAACGAGCAGGTCTGGCGCCGGGCCGGCTTCGGCGCCGCGGCCGGCCGGCCGTTGCGGCCCGGGGAATCGGACGAGAAGTCGGTGCACCTCGTCCGCGAGCTGTTCCACGACGTCCTCGACGGCGCCGAGCTGTATCTCAACAACTCCCGGTGGCTGACGTTCGTGACCGTCCGGAACGAGCGCTGGCGGCACGGGAACGTCGTGCTGCTGGGCGACGCCGCCCACACCGCGCACTTCTCCATCGGGTCGGGGACCAAGCTCGCCATGGAGGACGCCCTCGCCCTGGCGGCGTGCCTGCGCGAACAGCCCGATCCGGACGTGGCGTTGACCGCGTACGAGGCGGAGCGCCGGCCCGTCGTGGTGTCCACCCAGCGGGCCGCGCAGGCCAGCCTCGAGTGGTTCGAGAATCTGGGACAGTACACCGGGCAGGACCCGCAGCAGTTCGCGTTCAACATCATGACCCGCAGCCGCCGGGTCACGTACGACAATCTGCGCATCCGCGACCCGGAGTTCGTGGCGCGCACCGACGCCTGGTTCGCCGAGCACGAGAAGGCCCGCGGCCACGGCGACGGCGAGGTCCGGCCGCCGATGTTCCAGCCGTTCCGGTTGCGCGGGCTGGAGCTGGTCAACCGCGTCGTCGTCTCGCCGATGGACATGTACTGCGCGCGGGACGGCCGCCCGAACGACTTCCACCTCGTCCATCTCGGCGGCAAGGCGCTCGGCGGCGCCGGCCTGGTGATGACCGAGATGGTGTGCGTCTCGCCGACCGGCCGGATCACGCCCGGGTGCACCGGGCTGTACACCGACGAGCAGGCGGCCGGCTGGCGGCGGATCGTCGAGTTCGTCCACGGTCAGTCGCAGGCGAAGATCGGTGTCCAGGTGGGACACTCCGGCCGCAAGGGCTCCACCCGGCTGATGTGGGAGGGGATGGACGAGCCGCTGCCGGACGGCAACTGGGAGGTCGTCGGCCCGTCGCCGCTGCCGTACCGGGCGGGGGTCAACCAGACCCCGCGTGAGCTCTCGATCGGTGACCTCGACGAGATCAGGCAGCAGTTCGTGGACGCCACCCGCCGCGCGGCGTGGGCCGGCTTCGATCTGCTGGAACTGCATTGCGCGCACGGCTACCTGCTGTCCTCGTTCATCTCCCCGTTGACCAACCACCGGACCGACAGGTATGGCGGGAACCTGGACAACCGACTGCGCTACCCGCTCGAAGTCTTCACCGCCATGCGTGCGGTATGGCCCGCCGACCTGCCGATGAGCGTCCGGATCTCGGCGACCGACTGGTGCGACGACGGCATCGACGCCGAGGACTCCGTCCAGATCGCACGGGCGTTCGCCGGGGTGGGAGCCGACATCGTCGACGTCTCGTCCGGACAGGTCGATCCGGCGGAGCGGCCCGCGTTCGGTCGTTCGTACCAGACCCCGTTCGCCGACCGCATCCGCAACGAAGCCGGCATCGCGACGATGGCCGTCGGCGTCATCTCCTCGTACGACGACGTCAACTCGATCCTGTTGGCCGGCCGCGCCGACCTGTGCCTCCTCGGACGCGCGCATCTCTACGATCCGAACTGGACCCTGCATGCCGCTGCCGACCAGGGGTACGCCGGGCCGGGGGCGCGATGGCCGCAACCGTGGCAGGCCGGCTCCCGCCGGCCGCAGAGCGGACGCACCGACGGCCCACGGCCGCGGCTCGAGCTCATTCGAACGGGCGACACGGGCACCCGCCACCGCAGGTGGCGACCGGACGCCGACCGCGACCGCAAGGGCGCTGATCAGCTGGTCAGATAGCCGGAGCGAGGACGCGTGATCAGCGAATGCCGTACCTCCGGCACAGCTTGGCGTACGGCTCACCGGCGCACAGGTCGGACGACGAGACGAAGCCGTGCGTGAGCACCTCCTGCATGGTGTTTCTGGTTATCACCAGCGCCGGCAGCGCCACGAACGGCAGGTAGGCACCCGACTCCGGATCCTTGATCTGGCTCAACGCCGTTCCGGTGGGCAGGCCCAGGCTCCTCGGCGAGGGCAGCCGGCCCCGCGACAGCTCGATCGCCAGCTTCGCGGCGACCTGTGCTTCCTGGTCGACGGCGCGGTAGACGGTCATGCACTGGTCACCGGTGAGGACGTTACGCTGGCCTTCGACGGTGGTGTCCTGGCCGGCGACCGCCACCTTGCCGTTCAGCCGGCGCTGCTTGAGAACATCGTTGACCCCGCCCGCCAGGCTGTCGTTGGCGGCCAGCACTCCGCGGGGTCTTCCACGTCGGTCCACTTTCGGCATATCACGTGGACATCCCGGACCGCCGGGCCACGGTCACACCCGTAGGTCACGCCGGGCGAAGCCGGCAACGCCGACCACCGTGAGGGCCACCGCGAGGATCACCATGGCGGCTGCCGCGGTGAGGTTGGGCGATGCCAGCGGCACGGGTGCGAGGTGAGCGTACGGGGACAGGTTGATCAACCATGGGGGAGCACCCGCGCTCTCGGCGATCACCTGCAGCAGAAACCCGCCGGCCGCCGGCACCGCACCCACACCTCCGGTCAACCGGGGAAACCACCCGAGAGCCAGTACCGCGGCGCCTGCGCTGAGCAGGGCAATGGGAAGGGTGTTCCAGACACCCGAGACCGCGGCGGCGAACCCCAGCCCACCGCCGGTCACCACCACCCCCGACCACATCGCCACCCCGGCGACGGTGGTCAGCACCACGACGCCGGCCGTGACGGCGGCTACCTCGGCGCCCACCAGCCGCCGACGGGTGATCGGCTGGGCGGCCAGCAGGGTGAGGCGGCGGTCGGCCTCAGCCCCGGCGAACGTGCTGACCCGGTCGGCGGCGTACAGGCCGACCGGCACCGCCAGCACGGCGAACAGCGTGGCGGCGTAACCCTCCACCGACGTGAGCCCGGCGAATCCGGCTGCTCCGGCCGCGTCGGCGAAGGCCGGGTTGTCCGCCAGGAAGTCCGTCATCGTGGTCGCGATCAGCCCGATCAACAGGAAGTAGGCGCCGATCCCCAGGCTCCACGCGCCCACCGGGCGCAGCGCCCGTCGCACCGCGAACGCCTCGACCGAGCCAAGCAGCCGGGTACGCGGCGGCCGGCCGGCAGCCGGCGCGCGCAGCCCACCGCGGACGTCACGACGCCCGGCGACGGCGAGGGCCGTCGCCCAGACCACGACCGTCGCCGCGGCCAGCAGCAGGAGCGGGCCCGCGCGGTTGCCCGCATACGGCCGGCTCAGCTCCAGCAGCCCGAACGGCGTCGTCCAGCGCAGCCAGTCCAGCGCCGCCACACCGTCGCCGATCATGCGCGCCAGCAGACCGACGCCCAGAACCGCGACCGCGGAGCCGACCGCCGCCGCCCGCGTCGGCTGGATCTGCGCCGCCAGCGCCGCCACGCCGGCGAAGAACAGGCCGGCCATCCCGACGCCCGCGGCGTGCACCGCGGCGCCGCCCGCACCGGCTCCCGTTGCGGCCATCGCCGCCCACAGCGCGACCGTCAGCAGGACCGGTACGGCGCCAACCACCCGCAGATGTGCGGCCACCGCGGTCCGCAGCGGCACGGGCCCGGCCAGCAGCAGGTCCCAGCGGCCGGCGTCCTCCTCGCCGCGGGTGATCCGGGTGGCGGCGAGGATGGCCCACACGGCGATGAGCACGGCCACCACCGTCCCGGTCCGCCACACCGTGAAACCGCCGGCGGTGTCCAGCGCGAACGGCTCGCCGAACAGCGTCCGGATCGCCGGGTTGGCGGCCAGCGCACCCAGGGAGCCGGCCGCGGCGGAGTCCGCCATCAGGCTGTCGTAGCTGGTCACGACGATCGCCGACATCCCAGCGGCCACGGCCACGACGATCGCTGCACCGCGAGCGACGAGCCGGACGGCCAACCGGCTCAGCGCCCGTTCGGGCGCCGGCGCGGTGGACGGGACGTCGGCCAGCCGCGGCGTCAGGGTGCCGGCGCTCATCGCGCGGCCTCGCCGTAGTAGTCGAGGAAGATCTCCTCAAGGCTGGGCTCCCGGATCGACAGGGAGGCGACATCGGCGGCCGCCAGCCGGCGCAGCGCTGGGCCCGGTGGCCCGGTGAGGGCGAACCGGAGGCGCCCGTCATCCGTCGCCACGCCGTCGACGCCCGGAACCGCCGTGAGGTCCGGCGCGGCGCCGGTGTAGGTGACGGTGACTTCGGCCCGGTGCAGACGGCGCAGCTCCGCGACGCTGGCGACCTCGATCAGGCGGCCGGCCCGCAGGATGCCGACCCGGTCGCACACCGCCTCCACGTCGGCGAGCTGGTGCGAGCTGAGGAAAACGGTCTGGCCGCGGTCGCGCGCCGCCCGCACCGCGCGGCGGAATTCCTGCTCCATCAGCGGATCCAGCCCGCTGGTCGGCTCGTCCAGCACCAGCAGCGGCGCGCGCGTGGCGAACGCCGCCACCAGGGCCACCTTCTGCCGGTTGCCGGTCGAATACGTCCCGGCCCGCTTGTCAAGGTCCAGCGCGAAGCGCTGCACCAGCTCGTCCCGGTAGGCGCGATCGACACCCGCGCCCGTGCGCGCCAGCAGCTCCAGCGTCTCCGCCCCGGTGAGCTGCGGCCACAGCGCCACGTCGCCGGGCACGTAGGCGAGCCGGCGATGGGTACGGGCGACGTCACCGGCGTCCACGCCGAAGATCCACGCCCGGCCGGACGACGGCCGGGCCAGACCCAACAGCAGCCGGATGGTGGTCGACTTGCCGGCGCCGTTAGGACCCAGGAAGCCGAACACCTCACCGGCCGGCACGTCGAGGGTGAGGGCGTCAAGGGCGGTCAGGCGACCGTATCGCTTGGTCAGGGCATCGGTGCGCAGGGCGGCGTCACTCATCGGGATCCTCCGGATCGAAACGGACCATGACCGCCGACCAGACTTCCCGGCACACCAGTACTCAGCGTACGGGCACAGCGCCACCCGCAGAAAGACCTCAGACCTGGCCCGAGCGGCGAAGCCGGTGCAGCTGCGGCATCAACCCGTAGATGACGATCGGTACGGCGATCGTGGCGAGCGAACGTGCGCAGGACCGGGTCCAGCGCGCTGAGCCACTCACCGAGTGCCAGGTTGAGCAGGGTGAGGGTGGGAAAGACGGCCAGCCAGATCATCACCCATGCCGTCGCGGGACAGGAAGCCGTGCATGCCGGCGGCGGGGCGGTTGCGCGGCGTGCTACGAACGTTGCTCCTGGCTCTGTCGCAGGCGTACCGGGTTCCGTTGGACGATCTCGTCGGCGCGCCGGAGACGGGAGACCCGCGGATCCGGCACAGACCCGGCAGTGTCAAAGGCAGAACGGCTCGGCGCGGGAGAGGTCGCTGAATTCACCTCGGTGCCGCAATGGTTCGGCAGCACAGGAGGTGAACCGCCGAGATACTCAGCATCTTCGCGCGACCAGGCGAGCGCATGAACGTGCGGACGACCGAAGCCTGGGAGGCCGACGTGGTAGCACGCGCATCACTTCCACGCATTCGCGCAGCCGCGACCCCCGATTCCCGTCCGCCGGCCCCCCGCGGCGCACGACCCTGGCGGGGAGGAGCGATGAAGCGGAACAGGACTCAGCCGCCGCCCGCGTTTACGTCGGAAAGCCCACGGAATGATGACGATTACGTGACAAAGAAGAGGCTGCTGATCCGCCTGGCGATCACCCGATATTTTTTGTGGTCGAATCGGCGCGGCCGTGTCACGATCGAGTTGTGGATGTGTTGTTGTGGTTGATTCTCGGTGTGGCGTTCGCCATTGCGGAAGTCTTCACGGCCACGCTATTCCTCATCATGTTCTCGGCCGGTGCGGTTGCTGCGGCGGCCGCCGCAGCGCTCGGTGCGCCGGTAGCGCTGCAGGCGGGAGTGTTCGTCGTGGTTTCGGCGCTGACTGTCGCAGCGGTTCGACCTGCGCTGCGTCGCCACCTCAGCCGGCCGAACGGGGTCGGCATGGGCACGGAACCGATGCAGGGCGCCTCCGCGGTCGTCGTGGAACACGTGGATGCTGATCACGGCATGGTCAGGATCGACGGCGAGCTGTGGCAGGCGCGTGCCCTCGAAGGATTCGGCACATACCCTCCCGGCGAACGGGTGAGAATTGTCGACATCAGCGAGGGTGCCGCGGTGGTGTGGCGGGAAGACCTGCCCGGCCTAACCGATCGCCAGCTGTAGCCGGCGTCCGATGACAAGCAGAGGTGGTTATCGCACATGGATACAGTGGTCGCCGTTATCGTTGCCGTTTTGGTGCTGTCCGCCGTCATTATTCTGGTCAAGACCATCCGGATCGTGCCGCAGCAGCGGATGGATGTGGTCGAGCGGCTGGGCCGCTACCGGACGACCCTGAGCCCGGGGCTGAACCTGTTGGTGCCGTTCGTCGACGCGGTGCGTACCAAGGTGGACATGCGTGAGCAGGTGGTCAGTTTCCCGCCGCAGCCGGTGATCACGTCGGACAACCTGGTGGTGTCGATCGACACGGTCCTGTATTTCAAGGTGGTGGACCCGGTCCGGGCCACGTACGAGATCTCCAACTTCCTGCAGGCGATCGAGCAGCTGACCGTCACCACGCTGCGTAACGTGATCGGCTCGCTGGATCTGGAACGTGCGCTGACCAGCCGGGAGGAGATCAACCGGCACCTGTCCAGCGTGTTGGACGAGACCACCGGCCGGTGGGGCATCAAGGTCACCCGGGTGGAGATCAAGGCGATCGAGCCGCCGCCGAGCATCCGGGACTCGATGGAGAAGCAGATGCGCGCCGAGCGGGAGCGCCGGGCGACGATCCTCAACGCCGAGGGTCACAAGCAGGCGGCGATCCTCACTGCCGAGGGGGAGAAGCAGTCGCAGGTGCTGCGGGCCGACGGTGACCGGCAGGCTCGGATTCTGCAGGCCGAGGGGCAGGCCAAGGCGATCCGTACGGTGTTCGACGCGATTCATACGGCGAACCCGTCGCAGAAGGTGCTGGCGTATCAGTATCTGCAGGCGCTGCCGCAGATCGCCAACGGGTCGGCGAACAAGGTGTGGATCGTGCCGACCGAGTTGAGCAAGGCGCTGGACGGCATCGGTGGCGCGCTCGGCGGGCTGGCGGGCATGGTCGGTGACAAGCCGTCCGACCGGGTGGACGCGGGCGCCGTGGAACGCGAGGCGGTCGAGGCGGCGCAGGCCGCGCAGGCCGAGGCGGAGGCGGTCAACGAGCAGGTCCGGGTGGCCGAGGCGCAGGTGTCCGGCGACAGCGGCACCAAGGCGCTGCCCGCCCCGGAATCGGCACCCGGAGCACCCCTATCGGCGAGGGTCGCTCGGCGACAGTCGTGAGGCGGCGCATCAGGTCCATATCGCTTCGGCAATGCTGATGCCGACGAAGGCGGCGCCGAGCCCGGCGATGACGCTGGTGAGCACGTTGACGAGGGCATAGAGCCGGGCGCGGTCCTCGATCAGGCGGATGGTCTCGAAGCCGAAGGTGGAGTAGGTCGTCAGCGCGCCGCACAGGCCGGTGCCGAGGAGCTGCATGACAGTGCTGGGTATTGCGGTGGCGCCGCCGATCAGGAGGCCGAGGATCAGCGAGCCGATGACGTTGACGGTGAAGGTGCCCCAGGGAAACAGCGAGTCGTGACGGGCTTGCACGGCGCGGTCGACGAGGTAGCGCAGCGGGGCGCCGGCGGCGGCGCCGAGGGCGACGAACAGGAAACTCACCGTCGCTCCCGAGGTGGCCGGCCGACGTAGCGGATCACCTCGACGGTGTCGACGATGACCAGGCCTTCGGTGACGAGCTCATCGAGCTGGGACAGGAATGCGCGGATCCGGTCGTCCTGGTCGACGATGATGATCGCGATAGGCAGGTCCTGCGACAGCGACAGCAGCCGGGTGGTGTGCACCCGGGAGGAGGCGCCGTAGCCTTCGATGCCGCGAAGCACACTCGCCCCGGCCAACCCGGCGGCGTGGGCGCGGTGCACGATCTCGTGGTAGAGCGGCTTGTGGTGCCAGATGTCGTCTTCACCGACGAAGATGGTGAGTCGTACGGCCGGGCCTTCGATTTTCACCGGTGCTCCTTCCGCCGGTCGGTGACCCGCGTGACGTGCCGGGTGAGGGTGATGCCGATGTGTGTGGCGGCCAGGGCCGCGAGGGCGGTGCCGGCCAGATACAGCAGGGCGGTGCGGGCAGCGCCGGCGGCGACCAGGCGCTGCACGTCGACGGCGTAGGTGGAGAAGGTGGTGTAGCCGCCGAGCACCCCGATGCCGAGGAACGGACGCAACAGCCGGTGGGCGGACCACACTTCGGTGATCAGCACCATCAGCACGCCGATGAGCAGGCAACCGGACACGTTGATGACGAACGTTGCCCAGGGGAACCGGCCCGGCAGGTGCGGCCATGCCAGGTCCACGGCGTGCCGGGCGCAGCCGCCCATGATCCCGCCGGCCGACACCGCAGCCAGCACCGCCCACGGCGCGCGGCGCAGCTCCCATCGCTGGCGCGGCAGACGCAGGTCGACATCCGGACCGGTAGGCAGGTCGGTCGGCGGCGGCACAGATCACCCCTACCAGCATCGTTGTGTTTCGTCCTGGCAGGGACCGTTGGCGGCTGGGCACCGCGGTTGTCCCCAGACCGGGTCCGGGGGCGGCGGGCCCCACCGCCGCAGGCGGCGTTACGGCCACCCGCTCACGATGGTAGTGAGCCGACCCGAACGGTGCTGGACGGCGACCGGTGTGAGGTCGCCGACTCGCGCGCCCGCGTTCCTCAGTCGCCGCCGTGCCTCGTGCGGCGGCGATCGCGTACGGCGAGCACTGCCTGCAGCGTCACGGCCGCGCACAGGAAGCCGATCACCACGCCGACCCAGCCGAGTATGACGATGACCACCGACAGCAAGGCCCACGCGGTGACCAGTGCCGCGGCGCCCGCAGTCCAGGTCCACCGCCGCGGCCCGCCGGACGGGGGCGTCGGTCGCTCCAGTTCCGGGAGCGGATCCTTGTCCTCGTCGTCGCTGACGCGCAGGGCGTTGCAGACGTCCCGGACGCCGGGGGTGCCGCGTGCCGTGTCGGCGGCCAGCTGCTTCACCTCGGCGACACCGGCCGTGCCGTCGAGGATCACCACGCCGTTCTGCACTTCGACGGCGATGCGGGTGGCGCGCATGCGTGGGTCGGCCTGCAGGCGCCGGGCCACCTCGTACGTGAGCCGGACGTCCGGATTGTCCATGGCAGGAAACCCCCTGCCACCGGTGGCGAAGGGGTCGCCCTCGGGCCACGGCCACATCAGCATGATGCCGCTCCTTTCGGGGGTGCCGGGTCAAGACCGGCGGTAGCCGGGCCGGGACGCGCGGTGTGGCGAGAGCTCCGTGCCGGTCGGGGAACGTGGCGAAGACCGTGTCGAGAGCGGTCAGGCGCAGCACGCGGGCGACCTTCCGCGTCGGCGCCGCGAGGCACACGGCCCAGTTGCGCAGGAGTGCCCGCTGCCGCGCGCCGCACCGCAGCCCGGCCGATGGGTCGCCGTGGTGCACGGCCGTGCCGCAGGCGTGGGTCGGTGTGGCTCATCTGGGTGCCTCTCCGTGGTGCCGCACGGGCGATCGCCGGTCCGTGCCGTCGCCGGCCGGGGTGATGGCGAGCACCCGGTCGATGCGGGCGATCTGCAGCAGCCGCCGCACCGGGGCCGCCGGTTCCCGGATCACCAGCCGGCCGCCGTCGCGGCGCAGCGTCCGGTGCAGCTCGAGCAGTAGCTCGATGTCGGCGGCGTCGATGCGCGTGCAGCCGCTGAGGTCGACGATGAGCGTGCGGGGTTGTCCAATCGGTGCACCGGTGGCCGCGGACCGTAGCCACCGGGCCCACCGGCCGCACAGGTCACCCGTGACCCAAAGCTCGGCCACCGGTGTGCTGGCCGTGCCGCCCCCTTCGACGGTGTTCATCGTTCTCCTCCCAGACCGTCGCCGGTTGCCTGACACGGTGCCGGGCGGAGGTGGCGAACCTTCCGCGGCGCTGTGACGGTTTCGTGACAACCCTCGCCGGGCGGCTGTTTTCGCTCGCCGCACGGCGCCGGCGCGGGAAAGATGGCGTCATGACCGCGGTACTGGTGATCGAGGACGACGACCGGATCCGCCTGTCGCTGGTGCTGGCGCTGGAGGCGGAGGGGTACGAGGCGCGGGGCGCAGCCACAGCGGAGGAGGGACTGGCCCTGCAGCGGCGTGATGCCGCCGACGCGGTCCTGGTGGACCTGATGCTGCCGGGCATCGACGGCTTCGAGTGCATCCGCGAGCTGCGCCGCGACGACGACGTCCCGATCCTGGTGGTCAGCGCCCGCGACGATACGCACGACGTCGTGGCCGCCCTGGAGGCGGGTGCCGACGACTATGTGGTGAAGCCGGTGGCCATTCCCGAGCTGAGCGCGCGGCTGCGCGCGCTGCGGCGGCGGCTGCGAGCATCGGTGCCGGCGATTCCGAGGTACGTCTTCGGCGATCTGGAGATCCGGCCGGACGCAGGGGAGGTGAGCGTGGGCGGTGAGCCCGTGGCGCTGACCCGGACGGAGTTCCGCCTGTTGTGCGAGCTGGCCGAGCACGCCGGCCGGATCCTGTCGCGTCAGCAGCTGCTGCAGCGGGTGTGGGACTACGACGGCGGCGACGAGCGGCTGGTCGACGTCCACGTCGGCCGCCTGCGGCAGAAGATCGAGAAGGACTCGGCGCAACCGCAGCACCTGGTCACGGTGCGGGGGATGGGATACAAGCTGCAGCGATGAAGCCTGCCGGTCTGCGCGCGAGGGTCACCGGCGGCTTCACCGTCGGGGCCCTGCTGCTGTCCGCGTCCATGGCCGTGGTGTCGTACCAGCTGATCCGCACATCGCTGCTGGACGAGCGGGAACGCGCTTCGGTGCGCGCGGCGTACTTCAACGCCACCGTGGTGCGGTCCGGTCTGTCCGCCGCCGACCCCGACGTCGCCGAGATGCTGCGGTCGCTGGAGACCGGCGGCGACCGGCGCACGGTGGTGCGCTGGGACGGCTCCTGGTACGCGCGGACCGCCGACCAGGGCATTACCGAGGCGATTCCGGCCGGCGTGCAGGACCTCGTCGCCGGCGGGACACCCGCGGTGCAACGGGTACGGGTCGACGGTCATCCCGCCGTGGTCGTCGCGGTGCCGCTGACACCATCCGCTGCCTTCTACGAGATCGACTCCCTGCGGGAACTGGACCAGACGTTCCGTACCCTCGCGCTCGTGCTCGCCAGCGTGGCCATCATGGTCGCCTGTGGCGGCGCCGCACTCGGCTGGTACGCCACCCGGTACGTGCTGCGCCCGCTCACCTCGGTGGCGCGCGCCGCGGAGGACATCGCGGCCGGCAAGGTGAAGACGCGGCTGGACCCGGCGGCCGAGCCGGATCTGGCCCGCCTGACGACGTCGTTCAACCGGATGGTCGACGAGCTGGCGGAGCGGCTGGAGCGCGACCGCCGGTTCGCCGCCGACGTCAGCCACGAGCTGCGCTCACCGCTGCAGACGCTGTCGGCGGCGATCAGCGTCCTCGCCGCCCGCCGGGAGCATCTCGACACGCGCACCGCGGCCGCCGCCGAGCTCATCACCGACGAGGTGAATCGTTTCCAGAAGCTGGTCCAGGACCTCCTGGAGCTGGCCCGCGGCGACCAGCCGGCGGCGCGTAGCGGGGTGGACGTCGCCGAGCTCGCGCGGCGGGTGTGCCGCGGCCGGGGTGTCGACGAGGACATCGTGGACACCGACGGCGCCACGGGCACCGTCTGGTATGTCGATCGGCGCCGGGTCGAACAGATCCTGGCGAACCTCGTCGAGAACGCGGCCCGCTACGGCGGGGGAGCGACGGCGATACGCCTGAGCCGAGCGCCGGGACACCATGTCCTCGAGGTCGACGACAGCGGCCCCGGCGTGAGCCCGCAGGACAAGAAGGCGATCTTCCACCGGTTCGTCCGGGGCCGGGCCGCGAACGCCCGGCACGGCGACGGCACCGGTCTGGGCCTCGCGATCGTCGCGCAGCACGCTGCCGCCCACGGCGGACGAGCTTGCGTTCTCGACCGACCGGGCGGCGGGGCGCGCTTCCGCGTCGAACTGCCCGAGGATACGCCGTGAGCCGCCGGTCCGGCTTCCTTGCGGTCCTTGTTGCGGTGGTTGTCGTGGCGGGGTGCGGTGTGTCCATCGAGTCGGAGCCGCGCGCCGTCGAGGCGCCGCCCGGCCCCTTCCCCGGGCTCGCCTCCCCGATACCGGCGCAGAGCGGTGCGCTGTCGCTGCGGCTGTGTTTCGTGCGGGACGGCAGACTGACGGCCGTGACCCGCAAGGTCCGGCAACAGGTGTCGCCCGACGAGCATCTGCGCGCCCTGATCAGCGGCCCGGACGACGCGGAGAGCGCCGCCGGCTACACCAGCGCCCTGACCGCCACCAATCTCGCCGCGGGCGCCCGGCAGGCGGGCAGCGTGGTGACCGTCGAGGTGGGTGACCGCCCGCAGGACACCGGCCGCAGCGACGAGGTGCTCGCGTTCGGTCAGGTGGTGTGCACGCTGACCGCCCGCAGCCATGTGACCGCGGTGGCCTTCACCCAGGAGGGGCGGCCGCTGGCGGTGCCCCGCGCCGACGGGTCGCTGTCGGCGCAGCCGCTGACCACGGTGGACTATGCCGACCTGCTCGTCCCGAACTGAGCCCGCACGGGTGCGGGACGGCGCCCCGCGGACATGTCACGGAACCGTCACGAGCCCGGGGCACAGCCGCCACAGCGGCGAGCCAACGTGGGAGTCCACCAGGCACATCGACTCACGTTCGGAGTAAACCGTGACCATCACCGGGCTGTTAACCGCGCTCGTCGTCGGCCTCATCGTCGGCGCCCTCGGCCGGCTGGTGGTGCCGGGCCGGCAGACCATCAGCATCTGGCTGACCCTGGCCATCGGCGTCGCCGCGGCGCTGCTCGGCACCGTCCTCGCCCGGCTGGCCGGCCTCAACGCGTCCGGCTTCAGCTTCCTGACCCTGCTGGTGCAGGTCGGCCTGGCCGGGGCCGGTGTCGCCCTGGTGGCCGGCACCGCCGGCCGTCGCGGCACCGGGGTCCGCTAGTCCTGCGCCGCTGACGGGACCGGCGCCTGGCGTCTGTCACCACGCTGGAAGGAACCGACATGCGTATCTCACCTCCCTGGGTCCTGGCCTTCGGCGCGCTGACCGCCGTCCTGCTCGTCGCCGTCGTCACCGGCGCCCGTGAGGTCCTCGTCCTCACCGTCCTGGTGACCGTGCTGACCGGCGCGTACCTGCTGCGCAGCCGCATGCGCCGCCGGCTGCTGTACGACCGGGACGCGCGACGAGGAGGGCGGCCATGACCGACGTCGGGGTCGCCCAGCGGTGCACCCGGTCGGCGGCGGTCGTGCAGATCGCCGGAGACCTGGACACGGCCGTCGCACCGCTGGCACGGACCGCCCTGGACCGCGCCGTCGCGGCACGGCCGCACGTCGTCGTCGACCTGGCGGAGGTTCCGACCATCGACCCCACCGGTCTGGGCATCCTCGTCCGGGCCCGGCAGGAGGCGCGGCGCCGCCACGGCGATCTGCTCCGGGCCGGCCCGTCGCGCTACGTCCGGACCGTCATGCGGACGATGCGGCTGCACACCGCGTTCGCGACGTTCGACACCGTGCAGCAGGCCCTGACGGCCGCCGACGCCGCGGCAGGCTCCGCGGCTGAGCACGAGTACGCGGCGGCGCACCGCCGATGACCCCCCGACCGCGGCGCGCCTGCATCCCGCCGTACCCGATGTGGGTGGCGTGGTGGCTGCTCTCCAAGCCGCCCGACCTCACCGGCCGCCCACGCCGGCGGCCGTTCGCGTCCACCGGCCCATACCGCCGGCCGGCGGGCCGGAGGGGAGACCCGGGCCGGTGAGCCGGCCGGTGCGGGCGCGTCCGGGCCGCGGCCGTGCGCGGATCAGCGCAGCTGCTGCCATTGCCGCCCAGCACGACGCACCAGGCTCGGCTGCTGCCGTCGGCCGCTCACTCGGTCAATGGAGGGTGACGGTGCCGTTCGTGCCGTCGACGGTGACCCGTTGGCCGTCATCGATCCGGTGGGTGGCGTTGCCGGTGCCGACAACGGCGGGGATCCCGTACTCGCGGGCCACCAGGGAGGCGTGCGCGGCCAGCGTGCCGCCGTCGGTCACCACCGCGGCGGCCTGGCCGAACAACGGCGTCCAGAGGGGTGCGGTGGCCTGGGCAACCAGCACCTCGCCGGGGTTGAACGTGGCGAAGTCCTGCGGGCCGTGGACGATCCGGGCCGCTCCGGTCGCCTGCCCCGCCGACGCGGGTTGCCCCACGATGACGTCGTCTCCGCCGCTGACCGGGCCGCGGATCTCGGCGACGGTGCGGGCGATGACGTCGCCGATCCAGCGGGGCGGGCGGCCGAGGGTCAGGGGCGCGGCGAGTCGCCGCTGCCGCTGCCACTGGCGTCGCCGTTGGGTGAGTGTGGCGGCCGGCGGCGGTGTTCCGGTCAGCGCGATCCGCAGTTCGGCGTGCGTGCAGAAGAACACGTCGGAGGCTTCGGTGAGTTGCCCGCCCAGGTGCTTCACGCAGGTCCGGAGCGCGGGCCAGGCGAGGGTGAGCTGCCGGGCCTGCTCCTCCCGGATGACGGCGTACCGCTGGGTGACCCGGAGCAGTCGCTCGAACCGGGCCTGCCGGCTGGGTTGTGTGGCAAGTGCTGCGGAGCATCGCCGCTCGGCGGCTGTGCGTTGGGAGGCAAGCTCGGCATGCCGGTCGGCGGCGGCTGCCCGGCCGTGACCGGTGACCAGCTCGGCGGCCACCGGGTGGTACCAGTCCAGGCTGTGGACGGCGTGCCCGTACTGCTGGGGTTCGGTTCCGGGCAGCCCCCGGAGCAGGACCTGTGCGCCGCCGTGCTCGTCGGGAAGCACGCTCGACAGATGCCGGCGGGCGAAGCGGATCAGGCAGGCTTCCATCTTCCACGCCGAGCCGCCCACCACCGCGAGGTACCACAGGGCGATGCCGGCCTGCCGGCCGAGCTGGTGGATCAGCTCGTCAAGCCGTGCCGGCGGCGCGGAGTGCGCTTCCGCTTCGGCCGCGGCGACCAGGCGTTCGTACGCCGGGAGCGCGGAGTCCCGCCAACACCGGTAAAGGCGGGCCAGCACCGCCTCATCGGCGGCGGCCGGATCGCGGCCGACCCGGACGAGAACGTTGTAGAGGATCGGCACCGCCCGGCCGTGCCGCAGCACCCGGGCCAGCAAGGCGGGGGTGGGGATCGGGGTGGCGTTGTAGTACCAGCCGTTGACCACCGCGTACCGGAACGGAATCGCGAACCGGAGAGTCGCCCGCATGCCGTCGAGATAACCGTCCTCGATCACCGGGAGCAGCCAGGTGGCGAAGAGCGGAGTCACCGCCTCTGGCAGCCACTCACCCAGCCGGAAGTTGCGGACCCACAGTCCCGGACCCGGCGCACCCCACGGCACGACGTCCGGTACGGCGGTCATCGGCCGGGCCTGCAACAGCCACAGCACGCCGCCGGCATCGACGGCCCACTCGACGTCCTGCGGCTCGTCGCCACGGCGGTCGGCCACCGCGCGCGCCAGCTCCGCAACCGCCGTGGCCTGCGCCCGGCTCAACACCCTGCCACCGGACGGTTCGGCACGAGTCGACACGGCATCGCCGCCGGTGACCGTCCACTCTTCACCGGCCGCCGCACCGGACACCAATGTCTCGCCGAGCCCGGCCACCGCCGTCACGACGGTCTGACCGGGCACGCCGGTCACCGGATGGGCGGTGAAGGCCACCCCCGCAGCGACCGGATCCACCATGGTCTGAACCAGGACGGCCGTGGTGGTCTCCCCGGCACCGTGCCGGTGATGGTAGGCGCGCACCCGCTCGCTGTCGGCCGCGGCGAAGCACCGGCGGACCGCCGCGGACACGTCGCCGGACGCTACGTTGAGGTACGTCTCGTACAGGCCCGCGTACGACGCCTCGGGCAGGTCTTCGGCAACGCCCGACGAGCGGACCGCGAATCGACCACCGCCCAGCTGCCGGACCGCGCGGGACACCAAGGCGTCCAGGTCGGGCAGCTGTCGCGCGGCGGGCGTCACCACGAAACCCGACGGGACCGCGAACCCCGCTGCCGACAGCTCGGCCAGCGCGGCCGCCTTGCCGCCCAGCACCGGCCGGCCCAGGCCGGCCGCGGGAGAGAGCTCGACGATTGCGGGGGCAGCCGGCATGTTCGCTCCATATGTAGCGTCACAAAGTATTGCGTGACTACACTACGAGTGCTGGGCTCAATCCGGCAAGAGAGGACCAGCAGGCATGCCGATGCGACCCGAAGTGCTGAAAGGTCACCTCGACGCGCTGCTGCTCGCGGTCCTGGAAACCGGCTCCCAGCACGGCTACGCGATCATCGAGGCGCTCCGGGCCGGCACCGACGGCGCCCTGGACCTGCCGACCGGCACTGTCTATCCCGCTCTGCACCGCCTGGAGCGGGCCGGGCTGATCACCAGTGACTGGGAAACCGTGACCGGACGCCGGCGACGTGCCTATCGGCTCACCACCGCGGGAAAGCGGGCTCTCCACGAGCACCGCACTGTCTGGAACGAATTCTCCGCCGCGGTCACCGCGGTACTCACCCCACGTCCCACCGCCGCGACGACATGACCGGCCCACCGGCGCTGCCCGCCGAAGAGCGCCTGACGCAGTACCTGGACGAGATCGCGGCAGCCCTGCACGGTCCGCGGCGGCGGCAGCAGCGCATCCTCGCCGAACTGCGCGACGGGGTCGAGCAATCCGCCCACACCCGGACCGCCCGGGGCGCGACGCCCGAGCAAGCGCTCGCCGCCGCACTCGCCGAATTCGGCCACCCGACCGACATCGCGAACGCGTTCCGCCCGGAGATGGCCATCGCCGACGCCCGCCGCATCCTCGCCTGGCTCCTGGCCACCGGTCCGCTGGTCGGACTCTGGTGGCTGCTCATCCTGCATCCTCAGCCGTGGCACGGCGGTCCCGCCGCGCTCATCACCGCCATCCCCGTGGTGCCCCTGATCGCCGTCGCCATCTCCTGCGCCCTGGCGACGTTGGTCACCACCGGGCGCCTCATCCGCTGGATACCCGAAGCCGCACCCCGGACGGCTGTCACAGCCGCGTCCTCGGTGGCCGCGTTCATCGTCGCCTGCGACGTCACGATCATCGCTGTGGGGTGGTCCGCCGCATCCGCCGAATTCCTGGGCGTCATCGCCGTCGGTGCGAGCCTGGCACGAATCGCCTGCAGCATCAGCGCACTGCACAGCATGGTGACGTGGCAACACCGCCTCAATCGGTGAGAACCTCCCGGTACGGCGTCGAGACAGCCCGGCCGCCCGTCACGCATGGCCGTTCCGCGCACGGCTCGGGCGGGGACCGCGCCGGCTGGTGGCCGGGGCGACTCGCCGGGCTGGACCGCGGTCAGGAAGTGACCGGCTGAGCCGCAACGACGTGCTGGAGCGCGGCCACGACCTGCGGGTCGAACTGGGTGCCTGCGGATCGCCCGAGTTCTTCCAGGGCCTCGGTCAGGTCGCGTCGCCGGCTGTGCGGCCGGTCGGTCGTCATGGCGGCCAGGGCGGCGCAGGCGGCGATGATCCGGGCACCGAGGGGGATGTCGTCACCGCTCAGGCCATCCGGGTAGCCGGTGCCGTCGTAGCGTTCCCGCGCCGCGCGGATGATCGGGATAACCGGGGCGAGCGCCGGCGCCGACGAGACGATCCGCTCTCCGATCGCCGGTGCCTGCTTGATGAAGGTCCACTCCTGCGCGGTCAGCGGACCCGGCTTGCGGAGGATGTCGTCGGGAATCCCCACCTTGCCGACATCGTGCAGCTGGGCCGCCTGTCGCACGCGGGCCTCTTCCGCGGCCGGCACATTCAGCACCTGGCATACCTGACCGGCCAGGTGTGCGGTCAGCGCGAGCCGCTCGGCCCACTCCGAGTCACGTTCGTGCATGGCGCGGAGCAGCGCGTTCGTCGCTTGGGTGTCCGGCGAGACGCGACCGCTGTTCTTGTTCTCGTACATCCGCAGGTCGACCACGCGCATCGCCTCGGTGGCCGACGCGGCGTCCTGTGGCAGCAGGACGGCACCGTGCGCCGCCGTGATGGTGAAGCCCTCGCCGTGCTCGCTCAGCGCCTCGGTGGCGAGTCGCACGAGATCGTAGATCCCGTCGCGGCCGGGCCGGGCCAGCACGCAGAACTCGTCGCCGCCGATCCGGTACGCCCGGCCACGGCCGCGCATCTGCTGTGCCAGCGCGGTGCCGAGGCGGGTCAGCAACGCATCGCCGGCGGGGTGGCCGAACGTGTCGTTGTACGCCTTGAAGCCGTTCAGATCGCACAGGATCAGCAGCAGCGGGTCGTCGGTGGTGGCCCGGCTCAACTGGCGGTCGAGGTCGGTGACCAGCTGGCGCCGGTTGTACAGGCCGGTCAGCGCATCGGTGGTCGCCTCGCCGATCAGCGCCCGGTGCCCACGGCGCAGTGCCAGGAGCAGGTAGCCGATGACCAGGAGCATGGCCAGCACCAACCCGACCGGCAGAACGCCCACGCCGGTCAACGGACCGGTGACGGTGTCCGAAACCGAGACCACGTACCAGTTGTTGGCGTTGCCCGGGGTCGCCCCGATCCGTTGGAATGCGGCCTGGTGCCCGTCGAGCTCCAGCTTTCCGGTGGCTCCCCGCCCGCGGACGAGGCTGCGGAAGCGTGTGTCGGCCGGGTCGCCCAGCGGGGCGCCGACCGCCTGCGGCCGCAGCGAGTTGATCACTACCTCGCCGGTGTCGGCGTCGACGACCAGCACCGTCCGGCCGCTGCGGGTGATCGCCTCCCGGCGGAAGCTGTCCAGGGTGACCTCGAAATGCACGATCGCCGGCTTGGAACCGTCGGTCATCGGGATGACGGTGGAGTTCGCGATGACCCACTCGTCGGTGTCCGGGGACACGTACGGCTTGGCCTGGTAGACGTCGCCAGGAGCCAACGCGAAGGATGGCGCGAAGAAGGGGTTCTTGGCCTCGTCGGGGGACAGGTCGGCGTATCCCGCTCGTTCACCGCGGACCGAGCGTGCATTTTCGGCCCCGGACGCGTCGATGAAGCAGGCCTCGCCGATCCGGTCCGGGTAGAGGCGCTCCAGGTAAGCCAGCGCCTCGTTGGCCTGATCCAGCGTTGCGCTGCCGCGACGGACCCGCTGCTCACGGTCGCCGGACTGCGCATAGAACTGGGCGAAGGCGGGGTTGTGGGCGGTCAGCAGGATGATCGACCTGGACCGTGCGAAGTAGGCGTTGAGCACTTGGGCCTGCTCGGCCGCGTCGTACGCCAAGTCGTTGCGCTCACGAGTCAGGGCGCGCGTGTGCCCTGCGTAAGCCGCGGACACACCGATCACCATGAGCATCAGTGCGCCCGCGAGAACCACCAGCAGCGACCGTCGCATGTTCCACACCCCAAAGTCCGGCTAGAGGTCCCGATCGGCACGTGCCGAGCTTTCCTGAGCATTTACGGCGCACCGACACGCGATTCGCGCCGGCAACGGGACCGCACTTGAATCGCACGGCGACGGGCCGACTCTGCAGGCATGAGCATCACGTCCGCACCCATCCGGCGGTCATCGACCACACCGACCCGGCGCACGGCGGTCTCCCGGTGGACGATGGCGGCGCTGACATCGGTCCTCCTGGTGACAACCGGGTACCTGGTGGGCGCATCTCGGTCCGCGCTCCACGTCCCGCGGGACGGCTCCGTGGACGTGGGATTCGTCCGCGACATGTTGGTGCACCACAGTCAGGCGGTCGTCCTCGCGATGATCATGGTCCAGCGGGCCACCGTGCCGGCCGTGCGGGAGATGGCGGAGGAGATCGCCACGAGCCAGCAGCGCGAGGTCGGCCAGATGGCCGGGTGGCTGCGGCAGTGGGGCCTGCCGGAGACCACCACCGCACCGGCCATGAGGTGGATGGCCCACCCCCCGCCGGCCGTTGCCGATGCAGACCCGCCGATGCCCGGCATGGCCACTCGCCGCGACGTGGCCCGCCTCGCCGTCACCCGGGGCCGTGATGCAGACGTCCTGTTCTGCCGCCTGATGCTGCCGCACCACCGGGGAGCCTTGCACATGACCGACGAGGTCATGAGGGGAGCGAGCCGCCCGGAGGTCATCGCGCTCGCGGCCCAGATGCGGACGGTCCAACAACGAGAGATCACCCAACTGAACCAGCTGCTGGCACAGCTGACCGGGGCACCATAATCACCCTTCAGCCGGGTTCTGTGCGGAGGGATACGGTGGCAGGGGGCACCACAGCGACCGCGGAGGGGTGAGCGTCGTGGCGAGCATCGAGGAACTGGATGACAAGGCACTGCTCGACCTGTCGCGACGTACCGACGCGCTCGGCGTGGTGTCGGTGTACGTGAACGCCGATCCGACTGGTGACCGGAACGCCACCGCGATCGATCTGAGGAATCGGTACCGCGAGTTGCAGCGTCGTGTCGCCGAGGAGGGACGGGCAGAGCGCCGCCGTGAGATTGCCGCCGCCCTGGACCGGCTGGGTCCGGAGGTGGGGCGACTGGCGACACCGTCCGAGTCCGGGCGCGGCCGGGTCGCGTTCGCTGCGCTGGGTGGTGACTGGATGCTGCGCCTGGACAGCCAGATGCCCCTACCCAACCGCGTCGTGCTCGATGACGGACCGTTCGTCCACCCGTTGCTGGAACTGCTGGACGAGGGCCGGACGGCCGGGGTCGTGCTGGTCTCCGCCGACGACGCCCGGCTGCTCGAATGGCGGCTCGGGCGGATGCAGCTGGTGAGCCGGATGGAG
This sequence comes from Actinoplanes sp., assembly GCA_035685405.1. Lineage (GTDB taxonomy): Bacteria > Actinomycetota > Actinomycetes > Mycobacteriales > Micromonosporaceae > Actinoplanes. The sequence goes on from DASSAL010000277.1 coordinate 43,564, forward strand.
CAGGAGGAGATCGAGGCGCCGCACGAGCGGGCCGGTCAGATCGGCGGTGGCCCTCGGGGCCAGTACAACACCCCGATGCTGGAGCACCGGCAGGCTCGCGAGCGGGACCGGGCGCAGCGGTTCCTGGACCGCGTGGGCGAGACCGTCGCGGGCATGGCCGGGGAACGGCGGTGGGAGCGGATCCTGGTCAGCGGCGGGGACCGGTGGACCGAGGTGCTCACCGGGAAGCTCCCGGAATCGCTGCAGGATCTGGTGATCCGGGACATGCGGGTGCTCGCTGGGCTTGATGAGGCAGCCCTTCGGGCCGCGGTGACCGAGCGGCTCCACGCCGAGCACACCGCGGCTGAGCGCCGGCTGCTCGAACGGGTCCGGGACGCCGGGGTCGGCGCGCTCGGCCTGTCCCAGGTTGCGGGGGCGCTGAACGAAGGGCGGGTCGCGCACCTGGTCTATGACCCGCAGGTCCGCTATGCCGGTTCCGTGGATGCCGGCGGAGCGTTGTACGCCGGCGCCGAGGCCGGCGTCGGCGGCCGATCGCACAGCCCGGAGCCGCGGCTGACCGAGCGACTGGTCGAGCGGGCACTCGCCACCGGCGCCAGGGTCAGCCCGATCGAGGGTGCGGCGGACACGGTGTTGACCGACGCCGCAGGCATCGCCGCGCTGCTGCGGTGGTGAGGCGGAGCGTCAGTGGAAGATCACCGCGCGGCTCACCGCAGGCCCAGGGTGTGCTGACGTGCGGCAGGTGGTCGAACCCGATGTGCTCGGTTCCGCCCTCCTCGGGGGGTGAGGACCCACAGCTGCCGCTGGGGGGAGTTGACCGCTTGGTCATAGGAGCGGTGTGTTCTTCGCCGGAGCCCTGGCTGCCCACATCCGTGCCCGCGTCCTCTACACCATCGCGATCCCCGGAGGCTGCTTCGCGCTGGCCGTCGCATCGGCCGCCCTGGCGGTGACGGGTCATTGACGCCCCGCAGCGTATGCAGCACGCGCTGTGACAAACTGTCGACATGGCGGCTGGTCTGCGGTTCCGGGACGGCGGCGACGGCGTACCCGTGCTGCTCCTGCTGCACGGGCTGGGTGCGACCGGCGACGTGTGGAACGGCTGGGCCCCGCTGCTCGCGCGGCGTTGGCCCGGCCGATGGGTCGCCCCGGACCTGCCCGGACACGGCGGTTCACGGCCGCTGCCGGAGTACACCTTCGACGGTCTGGCCGCGGCGGTCGCCTGCCTCGTGGATCCGGACGTGCCGCACGTGGTGCTCGGTCACTCGCTCGGCGGCGTGGTCGGCTTGGCCCTGGCCGCGGACATCATGCTGCCGGTACGCGGGGTCGTCGGGCTCGGCATCAAGGTGGCCTGGAGCCGGCCGGACCTGGATCGGGCGCAGGCCATGGCGGCGCGACCGGCGACCTGGTACGCCTCCCGCGAGGAGGCGGCAGCCCGCTTTCTCCGGGTATCGGGGTTGGCGGGCCTGGTCGCCCCGGACGACCCGGCGGTGTCCAGTGGGCTGCGGGAGCAGGACGGGCGATGGCGCCCGGCCCTGGACCCGGCAGCGTTCGCCGTCGGAGCGCCGGACATGAAGCGGCTGCTGGCACAATCCGCCGCCCCGGTCACGCTGGCCCGAGGCGCGCTCGATCCGATGAACACCGACGAGCAGCTCGCGGCGCTCGGTGCCGTGACCATCACGCTGCCCGGGCTGGGACACAACGCGCACGTCGAGGACCCGGAACGGTCGATAACCCTCCTGGACGCCTTCCACCGATGACGCCCAACCGGCCATGACTCATCTCCGGATTTCCGTGGTCGTCGACACGGCCACGGGAATCCGTGTCGTTCCGGGTGCTATTGCAGGGTGAGCGTCATCGTGTTGTTCGGGCCGGACAGCAACAGGGTCAGGAGCGGCGTCAGCAGGCCGCACCCTTGAACGGCGGGATCGTGTACGTGCCCACCATCGTGATGGGTTGGAACAGCTCCACCGGGGTGGTGTTGTTCAGCGTCAGCGTCGACGGCCGCACCGTGCGGCAACCCGACTTCATCAGGTTGATTCGCGGAAGAGCCATTGGGAACTGGATCGGCTGCGCACGATCACCCGCGTCGTCCGGCTCGGCCACCTGCGGCACGTGCGGCCGGGCCGGTTGGTCCTGGCCGAGGGCGAGGCCGCCATCTCCCGGGACGCCGTGGTCGTGCACTGCGCCGCGTCGGGACCGCGGTACCCGCCGCTGGCGCCGATCTGGGGCCATCGGGCGATCACGCTGCAGCCGATCGGGATGCGTGCCAGCAGGTGCTCGGCAGTCGAGCCTCGTCCTTCACCTCGTATCCCGCTATCCGGGAGTGGGTCGACACGGTCTCCCTCAATCCGGGGCGCATCCCACCGGAGCTGGCCGGCTCCGCGGCCGTCGCCGCAGTCCGGAACCGGCTGGCCGAGCGTGTGGGGCCGGGCATGACACGGCTGGCCCAGCTCTGCGGAACGGTTTAGTCGTCGGTGTGCATGCCGCGTCTCGGAGCGGTTCGCGCGCCGGCGGGTTACCAGACAACCTCGCCCATCGCGCAGTTCAGGCCGGAGCCGATGCCGAGCAGCGCGATCCGGCCGCCGGGCCGCAGCCGGCCGGCCTCCTCCAGTTTGGACAGCACGATCGGGAGGGCGGCCGGCCCGACGTTGCCGTACTGGGCGTAGAGGGAGAACACCTTGGCGGGGTCGATGCCCAGGAGCGCGACGAGCGCGTCGGTGTGCACCTTGCTGACCTGGTGCAGGACGTACTCGTCCAGCAGATCACCACGCCAGCCGAAGACGGTGGTGGCGTCCGCGAAGGTCTCCTTGGCCAGCATGAGGCCGTTGTGCAGGATGCCGTGGGTGTCGGTGACCATCCGGTCCATCGTGCCCCGGCAGAGATGGGAGAACCGGGTGGCAGCCCGGGCGACGCTGCCCCGGTACCGGTGGCTGCCCTCGTGTGCGCGCCCCAGCACCATGGCCGCGGCCCCGGAGCCCAGGGTCAGCGAGGCGAACTCCGCCCGGACCTGCTCGGCCGTCGTGTCCGGACCGCTCAGCCGTTCGACCGTGCGTTCGGTCACGTGGTTGCTCACCTCGCCGTCGACGACGAGCGCGAAGTCCACCTCCCGGGTCTCGATCATCCGTCCGGCGATGTCCATCCCGTTGAGGAAGGCCAGGCAGGCGTTGCCGACGTCGAAGTTGAGGCAGTCGTGCGGCAGGCCGAGCGCGCCGTGCACCACGCTGGCAGTGGACGGCTCGATGTAGTCGCGGCTCACGCTGGTGCTGATCAGCACACCGATCTTGCGCCGGTCGAGGCCGGCCTTGGCGATCGCCCGCTCGGCGGCCTGGACGGCACCATCGGCCACCTGGACCGGCTCCGGCCAGTAGCGGCGTTCCCGGATGCCGGCGACCTCTGCCAACAGCTGCGGCCGGATGCCCGTGCGGTCGAAGGCAGGCTGCAGGCGGCGCACCAGGTCGGCCGACGGGACACGAACCGGCGCGTCGACGTGCGCGACACTCTCGACCGACACGTTGCGTAGCTGCACGACGACCACCACCTCACCGGGCCGCCAGCCTATCGAGCCCTGCCGATGGGGAGAAGGTGGCTGCTCCGCCCCGGGCGCGGCGTGCCGGCCGGCGGCGGGCATGCCGGTGCCGCGGGGGACGGAGAGGCCACGGCGTTGTCCCATCTGTGTCGGCTCGGCGTAATGGTCCGACCATGCGGATGACCGGCGCCTCTTTACTGGTCAGCGGCCTGCACGCGACGATGTTGGGGCGACCTGGGAGGACGACGATGTCTTCGACCGAACCCGGATACGGCACGGCGGAGGGTCCCGGAGGCGGGACCGGGGACGAACACGGGGTGACCGCGTTCGTCGAGGAATGGCGTAACGCCGCTTACAACTGTTACAGCTCGGGCCACAAGTTCTGCCGCGAGGTCTGCCCCGTGATGCAGGTGACCCGCAACGAAGTGCACACGCCCACGGCCTTCCACGCGAACGTGGTGGCGATGGAGAAGGGCCTGTTGTCCATTTCGGACGTGGCCCGCGACTACGTGCACTGCACCCAGTGCGGCGCCTGCGAGCTCCGCTGCCCGAACACGCTGTTCACCGGCGACTTCTACCGCTTCCGCACCCGTACGGTGCAGTTGGTCAAGGCGGTCCGGGCGCTCGCCGTCGACGCCGGCATCCATCAGCCCCAGTGGCAGCGGTGGGTCGAGGAGACCGGCCGGCAGAAGTCCGAGCCGGTTCTCGGCGAGGTGCCGGTCAGCCAGGACCACGTCCGCGACTGGGCCGCCGGCCTCGATCTCCCGATCGGCGGCGAGACCATCCTGTTCTGTGACTGTGAGGGCGCCTTCCATCGCACGTCGGTGCCACGGGCCGCGGCGCGGATCCTGCAGGCGGCCGGCGTCGAGTTCGGGCTGATGCGCGAGCAGTGGTGCTGCGGTGGGCCGGCCGCTGAGATGGGGTACGCGGAGCGGGCCCGCGAGTTCGCCCGGCACAACGTCGAGGACTGGCGGGCGGTGGGCGCCAGACGGATCATCGTCTTCGATCCGCACGACTACATCGCGTTCACCGAAGACTATCCGGGCTACTTCGGCGACGAGTACGACTTCGAGATCGTGCTCTTCGTCGAGTTGCTCGCCGAGCTGATCCGCGACGGCCGGCTGGCGCTGACCCGCCCGATCGAGCGGGTCGTCACGTACCACGACGCCTGCCGCCTCAACAAGCGCAAGGGCATCCACGAGGCGCCGCGCGAGGTGCTGCGGGCGATCCCCGGGCTGACCTTCACCGACGTCGATCACGTCACCCAGTGGTCGTACTGCTCGGGCGCCGGCGGTGGTCTGCCGATCGAGCGGCCCGATCTGACCGCGGAGATCAGCCGGCGCCGGGTCGAACGGGCCGCCGCGCTCGGCGTCGACACGCTGGTCAGCGCCTGCGTGTGGTCCGAGCGGCCGCTCACCGAGCAGGGCGGCAAACGCGACCAGCCGCTCGAGGTGATGGACCTGCTGGAGATCGTGGCGAGATCCGCGGGACTGGCGGACGCGCCATGACCGCCACCCTCGTCTCCGACCCGGTCATCGATGAGCTGGTCGCCATCTGCGGTCCCGACAACGTGTTCGCCGATCGGTCCTCGCGGGTCAACCGCGCCCGGGTGCCCGCGCCCTTCCCGGTGCACCGGTGGGCCGAGCACGTACCCGACGTGGTGGTGCTGCCGACCCGCGCCGAGCAGGTCTCCGAGGTGGTCCGGCTGGCCAACCGCTATCGGATTCCGGTGGTGCCGCGGGCCGGTGGCACCGGGCTGACCGACGGCGCCGTACCGCTGCGGCAGGGCATCCTGGTCGACGTCAAGCTGATGAACAAGATCCTGGAGCTCGACCTGGACGACCGCACGGTCACCGTGCAGCCGGGCATCAACATGCTCAAGCTGAATGAGGAGCTGCGGCCGTACGGCGTGATCTATCCCGACGATCCGGCGTCGTACCCGTGCTCGCTGGTCGGCGGCCGGATCGGCACCAGCGGCTGGTCCCTGATCGGCGGCCGGTACGGGCACACCCGGGACCTGGTGATCAGCTTCCAGATCGTGCTGCCCACCGGCGAGCTGATCTGGGTCGGTGACGGCGGCGGGCGCAAGGTGCGCAAGTCCTCCACCGGCTACCAGCTGAAGCATCTGTTCATGGGTCACCAGGGCACGCTCGGGATCGTCACCGAGGCCGTGCTCGAACTGGTGCCGCGCCCGGAGGCCGAGTTCTCGGCGTTCTTCTCCTACCCCGACTACGAGACCGCGTGGCGGTCCACCGGCGCACTGGCCAAGTCGGGGCTGGCCACGCTCGCCGGCGTGGTGCTGTTCGACGAGTGGAAGCTCAACTATCTGCGCCGCGACGACGAGGCCTATATCCCGCAGCCCGACGACGTGCGGTGTGTGGTCGCCACCGCGATGTACGGCACCACCGACGAGGTACGCCCGGGCGCCAAGCGGCTGCTGCGGATCGGCCAGGACACCGGCGGCGCGTACCTCGGCGACGAGATCTCGCAGGGCGACTGGGCGTCGCGCCACGACCGGTACGCGACGCCGCTGCACGGCCGGCTGCGCGACGGGCAGGTGGTGCCGATGAGCTGGCACTGCGAGGACGCGTCGATCAACTGGTCGAAGCTGCCGCAGGTGCGCCGCGAGTGGCACGACATCGTGGCCCGGCTCGGCGACCGTTTCCGGATCTTCGACGACTGGGGCATGTTCGCCTACACCAACGGCGCGTTCAAGCCGTGGGGCGACTACCTCACCGAGATCGACGTCGGCATCTGGGAGCAGGAGCTCGACGACGCGGCGTGGGACGCGTGGGTCACCGCCAAGCGCGACATCGCGGCCGTGGCCATCGCGCACGGCGGATCGATCAGCGCCTGCCACGGCGCCTGCCGGGCCGGCGAGGTGGACCTGGTTCCCGAGGAGATGGGCGGAGGCTGGGAGGTGATGAAGAAGGTCAAGCGCGCGCTCGACCCGCTCAACATCATGAACCCCGGCAAGTACCTGCTCGACCAGGCGTACGAGGGTGAGCAGCCGTGATCGGGTTCCGGTTCGCGGCACAGCAGCCGCCGGATCCGCGGCGGATCAACGACGCCGTGGTCCAGCGTTTCGACCACGTCTACGAGGTGGATCCCGCGCTGATGCAGGACCACGTACAGCAACACGACTTCCCGGCGTGGGACACCCGCCGCATCGTCGACAGCCGGTGGGAGCACCTGGCCTGGATGCACGCCCACTGGGCCGACTCGGTCATCAACGGCGAGGAACTGTTGGAGGAGTGAGGTTCACATGAGGTTCAGCTACGTAATGCTGCCCGACTATCCGCTCGCCGACTCCATGGCCTCCATCCGGAAGGCGGACGAGCTCGGCTTCTACGGCTGTTATGCCGCGGACGAGACCTGGCACAAGGACATGTGGTTGCTGTTCGCCGCGGCCGCCGACAAGACCACCACCATCCGGTTCGGGCCCAGCCTGTCCGGCGTGGTGCTGCGCGAGCCGACGCTGATCGCGCAGGCGACGGCGACCCTCGACGAGCTGACCGGCGGGCGTGCCGAGTGCGTGATCTCGTGCGGCAACTTCGGTCTGCTCGCCCAGTACCAGATCGACTGGGCGCAGACCCGGCCGCTGTCGCGCACCCTGGAAGCGCACCAGGTGATCCGGACCCTGCTGGACGACGGCGCGATCACCTTCGAGGGCGAGTTCTACAAGTATTCCGGCCTGTTCACGTTCGCCCGCCCGGTGCAGGAACGGCTGCCGTTGCTGCTGGGCGCGATGCGCGGGCCGCGCTCGTTCCAGAAGGCGGGTGAGGTCTCCGACGGGGTGCACCACGCGCTGAGTTACACCCGCGAGGCGTACGACTCTCTGGTCGACAACGTCCGCAAGGGCGCCGAGAAGGCCGGCCGGGACTGGCGGTCGCTGGACATCGGCGCCTGGATCGTGTTCTCGATCGGCCGGGACTCCGCGGCGGCGAAGGAGGCCGCGCGCAGCATGGTCGGCCTGTACGCGTCCTCCATGCCGGCGGAGCAGTTGCAGCGCAACGGCGTCGACCCGGCCGACCTGCAGCCGATCATCGACGCGCTCGGCAAGGGCGACCTGGCCGGCGCCATCGAGCTCACCCCGCCGGAGATCGCCGAGCGGCTGTCGGTGGCCGGCACCCCGGAGGAGTGCGTGGCCAAGCTGCGCAGTGAGATCGTCGACGCGGGTGTCAACCACCTGATCTTCGCGATCACCGACGCCGCGCTGGTGAAGGCGTTGATGGGCCGGGACCTGGACAACGTCGCGTCGGTCAACGAGCAGCTCCAGCTCATCCACGACGAGGTGATGCCGGCATTCGCCTGAGCACCACCCGGTACCTGTGGACCGGGCGGCCTGGCATCGTTTCCGCATGACGGATCCACGCTCGCAGGAAACGCCGGTACCGGCGGAACCGGTCCGGATCGGCCTGGCGCTCGGCGGTGGCGCTGTGCGGGGCGCCGCGCACATCGGCGTCCTGTCCGTGCTGGACGAGGCCGGCCTGGCCCCCGCGGTGATCACCGGGACTAGCGCCGGCGCGCTGGTCGGCGCGCTGTATGCGGCGGGGCAGGGCCCGGCCGCGATCAGTACGCTGGCCCGCGGCCTGCGCTGGCCCCGGCTGATCCGCCCGGCCGGCACCCGCCGGGCACTGTTCGAGACCAGCCGGCTGGCCACCTTCCTGGACAACGTGCTGGCGTCGCGGACCTTCGACGGCCTGGCCCTGCCGTTCGCCGCGGTCGCCTGCGAACTCACCACCGGCGAGGCGGTCGTCCTGCGCGACGGTCCGGTCGCCTCGGCGGTGTTGGCCAGCGCCGCCATCCCGGGCGTTTTCCCGCCGGTGGACCGCGACGGGCGGATGCTGGTCGACGGGGGGCTGGTGGAGATGGTGCCGGCCGGCCTGGCCCGGCGGCTCGGCGCCGACATCGTGATCGGCGTGGACGTCTCCGGCCCGGTGCCGCGCCGGCCGCCCAGCACCGTGCTGCACATCATGGTGGCGGTGAGCACGCTGCAGCCGGGCGGCCCGCAGCGGCTGGCCGAGGACGCCGACCTGGTGCTCACGCCCAAAGTGGACGAGTACGCGTTCTGGGAACTCTCCCGGATGCCGGAGTTCGAGGATGCCGGGCGGGTCGCGGCCGAGCAGGCGTTGCCGGTGATCCGCGCGCTGATCGCCGCGGCGGCGGCCCGCCGCGACTGGGAACACCTCGCGGCCGGTGACGGCTAACAGGTGAAGATCGCCTCGCCGGTCGTCGAAACCTGGCCGATCAATCGATGCCGCCCAGATAGAAGGGCCTCTATAGTCTCCGGCATTTGCAGGCCCAACACGGGGGTGGGACCATGCGCCATCGAACCATTGCCAGACCCTTCCTGACCGCCGCGCTCGCCGTTCTGGTCGCCGTGCCCGGGGTCGTCGTCAGCCCGCCGGCGATGGCGGCCGAGGAGCCGCCGCCGGCCGTGGGCACCTGCTCCGACATGACCGAGCCGGAAGAGAACCACGCCTCCATCCGGCTGCGCGTCGACGAGCCGGCGAGCGGCGCGGAGGCGGCGGTCGACGAGAACGGCCGGATCGCGATCAGCGGCATCCTGCACAAGCACGCCATCATGATCGACGTCTCGGACGAGCGGGTGGTGGCGACCGACTTCACCATCGGCGAACCACCCGACGGCGTGTCGGCCTGGGCCTCGTCCTGGACCACCAGCCTGCGTCCGCCGCACCTGGGACCGAATCAGGTGTGTGCCCGAGCCAACCGCGAACCCCACCGCGACGCTCGGGTGCTGCGTTCCTTCACCGTGGTCGACCGCATCCCGCCCAGCAACGTTCCCGGCCTGTCGGTCAGTGACATCACGTCATCCTCGGCCCGGGTGAGCTGGGGCGCGGCCACCGACAACTACGGCCTGGCCGGATACGACGTCTCGGTCGACGGCGGGACTCCGCGCCGGACCACGGCCGGCACCCGCTCGTACACCATCCGAGGGCTGGCGCCGTTCAGCGAACACACCGTCTCGGTGGTCGCCGTGGATCTGGCTGGCAATCGGTCGGTGACGCCGGCGACGACCTCGTTCAGGACGAAGGTGGAACCGCCGCCGCCGAGCGGCGACCTGACCTTCGCGACGGAGGAGGGCGGGGCCGTCACGTCCTGGCATCCCTACCTGCCGTCGGATCCCAGCGTCCGCGACGTCAGCTTCCGCACGTACGTGAACGATCAGCTTCTCGAGGAGTTCCCGCTCGACCGGTACTGCGAGGACGCCGCGGGTAACCCGGCCAGCCCGTGCACCGGCCAGAGCCTGATCCGGTTCGTGGTCGAGCCGCTCGAGGCGGGTACGCCGTACTCGTTCCGGGTGGACGGGGTGCGCCCCGACGGCTCGGTGGGGCGCTCGCTCACCGGCACGTTCACCACGGCGGCGGCGGAACTCCCGGTGTCACCCGAGACCACCCAGCTGAACGCCAGCGAGAGTTCGCGCTGCGCCGGGCAGGGCGGTGACTTCTATCTCACCGCAGACGCCCGGGGCAGCGTGCAGATCCCCGGCGGCAGCGTCCAGGTGTTCGAGGGCTGCTACCGGGTGCCGGACTCGAGCTGCATCGACGACTTCCTCCCACCGGGTGACAGCCAGGTGGCCACGTGTGAGGACGACGTCACGGAGGTGCTGTTCGCCTCGGCGCCGCCCGGCCGCGGACCGGTGATCGCATCGCTGGACGCCGTCGCGAACGCCCAGCGCACGCCGAATCTGCTCCTCGCCGGGCCGGTCGCACCGATCACCTGGTGTCTCGCCTCGGGTGCCTGCACCATCGTCCTGGCACCCGCGGCGCAGGCGGCGGAGGCCGCGGCGGTCGCCACCGGCGCCGGCGCCGGCGCCAGCTTCCTCGTCGTCGCGGCCGCCGGCATCGGCATCGGCATCGTGCTGGGCCTGCTGCTGGCGATCCTGTTCCCGTCCACCATCGGGATCGCCGGCCTCCTGGAATATCCGATCGATCCCGACACCGACTTCGACACCTTCGACAACTGGGGAGCCGACGAGGGGGAGTGGTACAACAGCCTGAAGGTGTACGCCGAGGTCATCAAGACGACGAAATTGGCGACCGACCGGTACGACCTGCCGTTCGCCTGGACTTCCTCCGACGACTCGCTGCTCAAGCGCACCATCGACCGGGCGTGCGCGGCGCAGCGGGGCAGTTCGAGCGGTGTGGCGGGCTGCGACGAGGACTTCGCCGTCTACGTCCCGGGCGGCCGCAACTACCGGCTGGCGCCGATGCGGCAGACCGCGGGACACATCGTCGAGGCGATGGGCGACGGGTTCCCGCAGCCGCCGGCCCGGATGGCGTGGTACTGGCCCGCGCGCAGTGTCAACGGCCAGAAGGCGCGCGACGCAGGCTACAACCGCAACTGGTACGACACCGACGTGAGGTTCACGCCGAACATCTGCACCACGCGGCAGCGTGGCCAGACCTGTGACGAGTTCCCGTTCTGGACGACCAACCAGGCGGTGGACCTGTCCGGCATGGTGGCGTCCTTGAAGCCGGTGCCGGGCACCGAGTCGCTGCCGCAGGCCAGCGACATCTCCAGCTTCCACAGCAAGTGCCGGGTGGACGACAACGACAACTTCATCGTGCTGCCGATCAGGCCGTGGGTGGAGGCAGATGGGCCGAGCTTCGGGTTCCGGGTCAGTGCCGGCGGGGCTAGCGTGTGCATGTCGCCCGCGGAACCGTAGGGGTCCAGAAGAATGCTCGACGAGATGCGTGTCCTGCGTGACGCGGTGCAGCAGTACCGCGTGGCGGCGACCGCCGCCGGCCTCACCTGGCCCGCGCAGGCCGCACCCGGCGGGCCGCCGCCCGAGTCGGTCTACCGGCTCTTCGACGTGCCACGCGTCGCCGAACAACTGAGCTGGCTGCAGTCTCAGTCCTGGGACGCGCGGCTGCTGCCCAACGGCGGCTACGTCCTGCCGTGGCCGCAGGACGGCGGCGAGGCGCTGGAGAGCCTGGCGTTCTCGATCGGCACGCCGTTTCCCTGGCGGCGTCAGATGCCGCTGTTCCACTTCGACTTCCTGCTCTACACGTTCGTGCTCGCGGGCGACCACGAAGGCGAGATCTGGCGGTACGAGATCGCCCCGGACGCCTGGGACGTGGTTCGCGCCGCTCCCAGCCTGGCCGCACTGTTCACCGAGTGGACGAAAGGAATCGCCGCCGGTGTGGTCGTCTACCGCGACCACACCGGGTGGCTTCAGGTCGGCGACGGCGTGCACCGCGACATCGACATGCTCCTCGAGCGGATGCCCCACCTCGATCCGCTCGCCTTCCCGGTGTCCATGCCGGAGCAGCCGCTGCTGCGGGACCGGCAGCGCGAATGCGGGGTCGACATGGATTGCATCGAGCGCGGCTTCGATTGCCACGAGACGCTTCTCGACGAGATCACCGCGACCCGCGCCGCGCTCGGCGCCTGACCGATCAGCGCACCGATCCGCACCGGGTACCGGACGACGACCATCCGGGCGGGATGATCCCGCCCGGCCTCCGGTGCCCCACCATGCGGGGCGGGGCTGCCGCCGACGGCCGTCCCGGGAGGCGGGGCCACGGTGCCACCACGGCGGATTCTCGTTCTGCTCCCGGCGCTTCTCGTGACCTGGCTCGCGGCGGCGCCGGGACCCGCCGCCGCGTTCGGCACGATCGAAAGCGGCGGCCAGAGGCGCGAGCACGAGCGGATCACGCGGGCCGCCCTCGCCTGCCCCGGCGACGCCGGCGTCGGCTCGGACTGCTTCGAACCGAGATCCGCCGACTATCTCGCCGGCCACGGCCGCACGTTCGGCGCCGTCGGCGCGCCGGACAGCGACGAGGTGGCGGATCCGGCCGCGCACTGCGACGACGCCGACTTCGTCGCGGGTGCCTATCCCCGTTCCCGGGAGACGGCGACCGCGGCGTTGCTGGACTGCGTCGCGCATGTGCGCATGCGGTTCCGCGAGGGAGTGGACGATGCGGCGGGCCTGCTCGACGACGAGGGCGGTGTGATCGCGGATGAGGTCGACCTGGGCACCGAGTGCGATCCGCACGAGCGCGCGGAGGAACGAGCCAAGTGTGCGTCCATCGAGGCGTTCGGGCGGGTCCTGCACGGCGTCCAGGACTTCTATTCGCACAGCAACTGGGCCGACGAAGCCGACCCCGCCCGTGCCATCGACGAGCAGAATCCGCCGGGCCTGAACCGGTCCGGGCCGAGTGCCCTGTTCGACCTGCGCGGTTCGGCGGATCCGGACGTGCCGGAGGATCTGACGACCGGGTGCTACGTGCTGCGGGACCAGGTACCCGGCGTGGGCCTGTGCCAGTTCCGGGTCACGCATGCCGCGCTCAACAAGGACCGGGGTCTGATCGACCCGGCGACCGGGCGGACCACCGACCCCACCACGCCGCGCGGCATGGTCGGCGACAACTTCGCGAAGGCGGTGGCCGGCGCCGTCGCGGAGAGCCGCCGGCAGTGGCGGGACCTGCGGGCCGAGCTGACCGCCCGGTACGGGCGGGACCGTGGCGAACGCATGGCTTGCGCGCTGACGCACGACGATCCGGTGACCGACTGTCGGGCGCCGCGTGGCCGGTGGGTCGCCGTCCTGGTCCTGGCCGCCGGTGTCGTGCTCGTCGCGGCCGCGATGGTCGTTCTGGCGGCCCGTCGCCGCCGGGCCGGGCGAACCGAAGGTTAGGAGCGCCATGCGCAGAGAGATGGACGCGATACACCGATCGGGCCTGCGCGTCTGCGCAGCAGCCATCGTCATCGGCTCACTGCTCGCCTCGGCCGCCTGCGGCTCCGGCGGCGAGGGCGGGCCACTGCCCAGTGACCGGCCCTCGGCCGACCGGTCCGTCGATCGGCCCACCACCCCGACCGCGTCGGCCGGCCAATCCCAGCGACCGGAGCGAACCCGGACGTCGACCCCGCCCGAGCGGACCGACGCACCGCCGCAGACCCCGACACCGTCCCGGACGTCGCCGGTGGTAGCCCTGCCGCCACCGACCACGGAACCGGCCCGCACCACCGAGCCGACTCGGACCACCGAGCCGACCCGGACCACCGAGCCGACCGGCACCTCGGCACCCACGGCGCCGACACCCGAGGATTCCCTTGCCGCCGCCCCGGCCGACGACAGCGGCCTGGGCACCGCCGGTTGGATCCTGCTGCTGCTCCTCGCGGCCGGGGTGATCGGCGGCCTGCTGGTCTGGCGAGCGCAACGCCGGTCCGCGTGGGACGCCGAAGCCGCCACGGTCGAGGAGGACACCCGCGCCGCCACCGGCACCCGCCTGCCCCCGGTGCTGACCGCCGAGGCCGCCGCCCAACGCGGGCTTTCGTGGACACCGCTGCGCGCGGATCTGACCGGCCTCATCGGACGGTGGGATCTGCTCGCCCAGCGAGCACCGGGCGAGCAGCGCCGGAACTGGGCCGGCCAGATTCGCGGCCTGCTCCAGGACCTCGTTACGGCCGTGGACGCCGAGAACGAGGCGCTGGCCACCGGGCGCGACTGGCTGCTGCTGCGGCCGCGGGTCGCCAACGCCGAACGGGCGTTGTCCGCCGTGCTGATGCCCGAGCCGCAACCCGACCTGCGCGCAGGCTGACGACGACGACGACGGCGCCGCAGCCGGTTGAGTCACCCGTATCCGCGCCGGATCTGCAGCATCCGGGCGACGCCCGGCTGGTCTGGGTCGTCGGTGATCTCTCGGCCGTCGAGCCAGCAGCCGATCACGTGGGCGAGCTCACCCGGATGGCTGAAGTTCATCGCGTGCGCGGCGCCCTCGATCACCGCGATCGTCAGGTGCGGTGGCGCCAGGCGGCCCACCTCCCGTACCCGCCAGGCCGGCGGCATGAGCGGGTCGCGGGTGCCGATCACGGCGAGCGTGGGCACCGGCGTCCGTACGACGCGTTCGAGTGATGGGAACCGCATGAGCTCGCCGAACAGATGCAGGGCGTTCACCGGCCCGAAGTGCAGATAGTCGGGCAGGACGACGGGAACCATGCGCGGCCTCTCCCGCCGCACGTCCCGGGCGAGCTGCACGAGGGCCCGGGCGAGCGGCTGGTTGTGCATCCCGCCCGCCGGCGAGGCCAGCACGACGCCGGCCACCCGCTCGGGCGCGCTGTGCGCGACTTCCAAGGACACCGGTCCGCCCATCGAATTGCCGACCAGGATCACCCGCTCGACCTCGAGCGCGTCGAGAATCTCCAGGAGCGCCCAGGCGAGCGACGGGATCCCCAGCACATGACCCCAGGCCGGGCTCTGTCCATAGCCCGGCAGGTCGGGGACGAACGTCGTCGCCCGGTGGGCGAGCGCCCGGGCGGTCGGCAGCAGGTAGCTGCCGGAGACCGCGAAGCCGTGCACGTGGACGAGCGGGACCGCGCCGGGGATCACCGGACCCTTGCGGACGAAGACCGGACGTCCCTGGACCTCGACGCGAACCTGCTGCCAGCCCGGATCAGCCATGTCGCCAGTGTCACAGGGGAGGACCTGCGGGCATCCACCCGCGACGGATGAGCCATGCTCCCCGGCGCCGGCGGAAGCTGGGAGGAAGGAAGGGAGTTGCGATGACGACGAAGGCAGCCTTTACACCGGAGGAATGGACATTGGTCCTCGGCGGTCCAGTGAGCGCCGGCATGATGGTCATCACGGCCGCGCGTGGTGGGATGATCCGGGAAACGCTCGCGGTGTCCAAGGCCTACGTCGAGGCGCGCCGGCTGCACGGCCAGGACGAGCTCCTGGACGAGATCGTGGCATCCAAGCCGGAAACGGACCATGCGAAATACCATTCCCGGGACGAACTCCGGACGCATGGACTTCAGCACCTGCGCGATGCCATGACGGTGTTGCGGGGCAAGGCGACACCCGACGAGGTCGACGGCTACCGGCGTTTCGTTCTCACCGTCGCGGACAAGGTCGCCGCCGCGCACCGGGAGCACGGCCAGAGCGTGAGTCCGGCCGAGGCCGAGGCCATCGAGGAGATCACCGCGGCGCTCGCCGGCCAGGATTCCGGTGCTGCCACCCCTACCGAGTCGTGAACAGCTGCTCGCGAACCGCTTCCCGAGCCTGCAGCGCCGCCTCGATCCGGTCCAGCTGTTCCGGGCTGGCCGGCAGGTCGAACACCTCGCTGATGAACCGCAGCAGATCCGGCCGGTAGTCGTGCGCCCAGGCACGGTAGCGTCCGGGCACCTGGGCGTTCTTCATGTCGATCAGCAACTGGAAGAACGTGGTGATCGGCCGCCATCGGATGCCCGCGGGGATCCCCCGGGGACTACCGCCGTCCACGGCCAGCGGAGCCGGGCGATCGCGGCCGAGCCACCGGGGCGGAGTCGTCAACAGGTCCAGCCCGAGCTTGGTGACTCCGTCGTTGTCGTGACTGAGCAGCACGTACCGCAGCCGGGCCCGCCGCTGCGGGTCGAGCGCGGCCAACTGGGCGAAGTCGTTGACCACCGCGAGGGCGTCGCGGTCGACATCGAGCCGGTCCGCGCCGGTGACCTGGCGCATCCAGCCGCTTCCGTACGGCGTGCCGATCCACAGCGCACGGTCGATGCCCAGCGCCTCCAGGCCGAGGGTGCCCCAGTGCAGGAACACGTCCTGGCTGGTGTGTGCGCCCAGGCTCTCGCCGAACAGCACCACCCGCGGCCGTGGTTCCGGACGAGCCCGGACCTGCTCGAGAACTCTCAGCCACAGCAACCGGTTCTGTTCCCGCGCTGCCTTGATCATCCCCAGCGACAGCGGCGACGGCCGCTTGGAGTACTGCAGCGTCACGGTCGCCACGTCGCCCCGGGCCAGGTACTGCGCAGCCGCCATTGCCACATAGTTGACGTAGCCGGTGCCGGTGGGTGACACGAGCATGATCAGCGAGCGGTCGAACGCCCCGGTACGCTCCATGTCGGCCAGGGCGAGATCCACCCGCTCCCGGGCTGTCGGCGCGCTGTCGAGTCCGACGTAGACCTGCACCGGTTCGGCCCGCGCCGGGCCGCCCATCACTGTCTCGATCGACAGGTCCGGCGCACCGGCGGGTAGATCCGGCAGGGGTGCGGGCCGGACGTAGGCGAGCGCGTGCCGGCGACCCTCGCGGCCGAGACTCGTCCAGGACACCACGCTGGCCGGGCCGCCACTGATGGTCGGACCCACCCACCGGGTGGCCTCGTCCCTCGCGATCACCGGCTGGTCGGCCGACGTGCCGGCCTCGATCCGGCGCATCGCCCGGTGCCAGAGGGCGGAGACGCCGGTACCGAGCACCACCAGGAACCCGCCGTGTCCCGCGATCCGCCATGCTTCGACCGGGCCGGGCAGCACTTCGGCCGCCAGCCGTGCGAACCGGTCGGCCAGCATGTGTTCCGCGTAGGCGGCACCGGTCACGCCGCCGACGACTCCACCCGCCAGGGCCAGCGACCGCAGCGGCGACGGCCGGTCCGTCGCGCCGCGCCCCCGATCCGCGGCCCGCACCCGGAGACGCTCCAGGACGTACGCGACGGCCAGGCCCGCCGGCACCGCCACCGGCAACCCGGCGATCCGCCCGCCCGCTCCGATCCCGGTATCCACCCACCGGGCACCCGCCTGCGCACCGGTGAGGACGACACCGCCCAGCCCGGTCGCTGCGAACCGCCAGCCGATCTGCCGGAGCGAGCCGCGGGCCATCCCCTCGCCAGGGCGGGGCGGCAGCAGGCGATGGACGGCCAGACCGACCGGGATCGCCGCGGCATCGACCAGCAGCGTTGCGGTCGCCCGCCGTCGTACCGGGGAGCGGTCGGCGCCGCCGGCCGTGAGCGTCCCGGCGACGCCGCGCAGGATGTCCTGCGTGCTCACCGTCAGCAGGTAGTGCAGGCCGGTCGACAGTCCCGTGACGAGGCCCTGATCGACGGCGCTGCGCTGGGACAACGAGGGCGCGAACGTCCCGGGCGCCATCGCGGAGGCGACCAGCACCCCGACGTTCGCCGCCGAGGTCGGCACAACCGTGGCGTTGAAACGCTCGAATCCCGGCCCTGGCATCGGCTCTCACCGCTCTCGACCGTCGGCTCCCGGCGTCAGGCCTCGTCGCCGTCCCCGGCCAGTGCAGCGTCGGTGATCGCGATGGCGAAGCCGAGTGCCTCCGTGATCGCGCCGGCAGCCCGGAGAACGCGAGGTGCTCCCACGATCGGCGCCACGGCGACGAGAACGTCCTGGACATCCGTCAGCCGCACGCCCGATTCCACCGCGGGACCCACGTGCAGCAGGTAGGACGCGGGCGGAGCGTCAACGGCGGCCAGCGCGGCGATCCGCACCAGGAGCAGGGTGGCCGGCTCGAGCTCGACACGGGCCAACGACGCCGCGTTGATTTCCATCAATGTCTCGAGTACAGGCGCTTCTCCGGCAGCCATCGACGTTCCCCTTCCGCAAAGACGGCGCGGCCACGGATCCGCGCCGCACACCGAGTTTCTCGCCTGGAGTGGCGTGCGTCCTCATCCGGCGAGGAGGACCCGACGGCCCATTTAGCCGCGGGACACCAGGGATTCGGATCTGGTACCGGTGAGGGCGCTGAGTGCGGCGACGGCGGTAGTCGCCGCCAGTATCCCGAGCGCCGGGCCGTAGCCGCCGGACCGGCTGAGCGAGACGGCCATCAGGAGCGGGCTCGCGAACCCGGCCAAGCCCGCGACCCCGGTCACCACGCCGATCACGCGACCGATCATCCTGGGTGGTGCGACGGCTGCGACCTGAGCGAGGATGGTGCCGCTCGCGATGCCGAGCGCCACGGCGAGCGCCGGCAGTACGACGGTCACGACCAGCGGCAGCGGCGGCGCGAACACCTGTGCCCCGGCGGCGCCGGCCAGGATGGCCAGCGAGGCGATCAGCGGCCGTCGCGGGGAGAGACGATCCGCCAACCATCCGCCGACAGGTCGCATGAATACGGCCACGATAACGAAACCAGCCATCGCGTAGCCCGCCCGGTCGAGCGCAAGGCCATATGCGTTCGTCAGATAGACGGGCAGGTACGACGAGAAAGTCACGAACAGGGCGGAAGTCATCGCGTACCACAGCGTGCCCCGCCGGGTGATGGGCAACCGCAGCGCGGCCGCCAGACTGCTGCTGTGCTCCTCATCCGGGGACGTGCGTCGCGGAGCGTCGCGCACCGTCATGACGACGAGTGCGGCGAACAAACCCACCCCGACCGAGGCCACGACGAACGGGGCAGCGATGCCGTAGACCTCGACCAACCGGATCGTGGTCAGCCCTCCGATCGCGCCGCCACACAGACCCGTACCCAGCACCCCGAGGGCCAGTCCACGGCGCGCGCCGGCAAACCGGGCACTGACGAACGGCACTGCGACGGCGAACATCGTGCCCGCGACGCCGAGGAGGCCGGCGCCGATCAGCAGGCCCGCCGCGGAGCGATCGACGACCGCCGTCAGTACCAGCAGAGCCGCGATGGTGACCGCCGCGACCAGCAGGAATGTGGCTCGGGCGCCGAACCGGTCAGTCAGCGCGCCGACCGGGACCCGGCCCAGGGCGCCGACCACCACCGGAATCGACACGACCAGCGCCTGTTGAATGGCGGTCAGGTCGAGGCTGTCGCGCAGCAATGGCGCCAGCGGCGCCAACAACGCCCATGCCCACGCGCTCAAGAGGTAGCCGACGGTGGCGATGGCGAGCACCGACCGGCCATGCTGCCCCGTCGGCGTGCTGCGCGTGCGACTTGGTTGCATCGCGACCCCCCGCCGACACGGTCGTCGCCGCCCACCGCACGGTCAACGTCGTCCCAACAATTGGATCGTTTTGGTATAGATCGGAGCCGGTCGGCCGAAGCCATGCGTCGAAATTTGCCGCCAGGAACGTTTCATGCTTCGCTGACGCCGGGGGCCCGTCCACGCCGATGTGGCGCGAGTCTGCTGGGTCCGGGCGCGTGCGGTCCCTCCGGGGGTTAGGTGATGCCCGCGATGTCGGTGTCGCGATGAGTAGCCATGGCCGGGTCGTCGGATCGACGCCGGTCCGGGTGAACACTGTCAATGGACGGCCCGTGGAATCCGGCTCCCGGATGCCCTTGGTCGTCGCCAAGACAGCGCGACCGCTGATGGTGCGTGGCGGTGTCGACCGGCCGCGCTTGTTCCACCTGCTCGACCGTGCCGTCCGCAACCCGTTGACCGTCGTTCGTGCCGGGGCCGGCTGGGGCAAGACCGTCCTGGTCTCTGCGTGGGCACAGACCAGGGCCGCCACGGTCGCTTGGCTCAGCCTGGACCGGTACGACAACGACCCACAGACATTCTGGACGTACGTGGTGGCGGCACTGCGCGGCGCTGGTGCGCTGACGGCGGACAATCCGCTGCTGGAAATGGGCTCGGTGCCCCGCGACGAGCGGGAACGCGGTCTGCGGATGGCCGCCGGGCTCAGCCACCTACCAGACCAGACGGTGCTGGTGCTCGATGATTTCCACGTCATCGACGACCGGCAGGTCCTCGGCGAGTTGAGCGCTCTGCTCCGGCACCCGCCGCCGTCGGTTCGGCTGATCCTGATCAGCCGAACCGAGCCCGCGCTGGCGTTGCATCGGCTGCGGGCGGCCGACCGCGTCGTCGAGATCCGCGCCGACGACCTGGCCTTTACCGCGGACGAGGCCACGGCTCTGGTCAGCGGCCAGGGGCTCACCCTCGGTCCCGACGACGTGACCATGATGCTGGACCGGACCGACGGCTGGGCGCTGGGCCTGCGCCTGGCAGCAGGGTTCCTCGCCGGCGACGGCGGCA
>DASSAL010000278.1:0-39597 GCA_035685405.1 Actinoplanes sp.
GACGATCACGCGGCTGCTCGCCGACCTCCGCCCGCACCTCGGCGGCCGCGGCGCGCAGGCCTCCGTCGGCGAGCCGCCGCGTGATCGTCGCCCGGCTCGGGGCGCCCGCCAGCCCGGCGCCGCGCCGGGCCACCAGCCCCGCGTTGTGCCGCCGGTCGCCCGCCCCGGGCACGACCAGTTGCGGTACGCCGGCGGACAACCCGTTCAGCACGCTGCCCGCGCCGCCATGGTGCACATACCCCGCGGCGTGCGGCATCACCCGGTGCAGCGGTACCCGTCCGACCACCCGCACGTTGCCCGGCAGCGCCTTCCTGGTCACCGACTCCGGCGGCCGGACGAGCACGATCTCGGCGTCCACCGCGGACGCGGAGGCGACCACGGCCGTGCTCGGGTCCCCGTCGTTCGGCCCGCGGACCGTGCTGCGGCTGACCAGGATGCGCGGCCGGTCGGCCGGCGCGAGCAGCCACTCCGGCACCTCGCCTTCCCCGGCGTAGGGCACCGGGCGCATCGGCCGACCGGGATGCCGGCCGACCAGGCTGGGCGGTGCGGTGGTGATGGTCAGATCGGGCGCCGGCACGGTGTGCTTGCGCAGCGCGGTGCTGCGGGACACGGCCCGGAACAGGTCGTCGGCCGGCCACAGGGTGCTCTCGTGCAGCACCGTCGGCACACCGATCCGCCCGGCCAGCAGCGCACCGGCCTGGCCGAGCGAGTCGTAGACGATGAGGTCCGGCCGGTTCCGGGCGGCCAGGCGGATCAGCGGCCCGAGCAGGTCGAGGCTGGCCCGGCCGAACAGCTCCCCGACCATGGCCGAGCCGCTGCGACCGGTCATCTCGGTCACCATCGCGCGGGGATGACGCAGGGTTACCCGCAGGGCGCTCCGCTGCAGGTTGAAGTTCGCGCCGATGTCGTGCAGCGGCAGCCCGCCGGCCCCGCCCGGCAGGCCGCCGCTGGCCAGGGTGACCTCGTGGCCGGCGTCCCGGCAGGCCATGGCCAGCGGGATCAACGGCAGCAGGTGGCCCTGCATCGGCGCGGCCACAAAGCAGATCCGCATGGCCGACTTTCTATCACCGCTGGTCCATCAGCTCCGGGGCCTGCGGCTGGCGCGGGGCCAGTTCGACCTGGGCCGGCGCGGCCAGGTCGCGCTCCGAGACGCCCATCTCCGCGAGCTTGCGGGCGCTGACCAGGACCCGCGACTCCAGCGAACCGACCGCCTTGTTGTACGCGGTGACCGCCCCGCTCAACGCCGCGCCCAGCCTGCCCACGTGGTCACCGAGGGTGGACAGCCGCCCGTACAGCTCGCGGGCCAGTCCGTGCACCGCGACGGCGTTGCGGGCGAGCGCCTCCTGCCGCCACGAGTACGCCACGGTTCGCAGCAGCGCCATCAGCGTCGCCGGGGTGGCCAGCACCACGTTGCGGCGGAACGCGTGCTCCATCAGCGTCGCGTCGCGTTGCAGCGCGGCGTCCAGGAAGGGGTCGGCCGGCACGAACAGCACGACAAAATCCGGGTTGCACTCGAAAGCGGTCCAATACGCCTTGCCGGCCAACGCGTCCACGTGCAGGCGCAGATGCCGGGCGTGCTGGTCGAGGTGACCGTCGCGGGTGCGCTCGTCGCGGGCCTCCATCGCCGACAGGTATGCCTCGAACGGCGCCTTGGCGTCCACCACCACCGAGCGGCCGCCGTGCAGCCGGACCACCAGGTCGGGGCGTACCCCCTGGTCGTCGACGGTGGCGGTGACCTGCTCGGCGAAGTCGCAGTGCTCGAGCAGCCCGGCCGCCTCGACGATCCGGCGCAGCTGGTGTTCCCCCCAGCGGCCCCGCACCTGCGGCGCCCGCAACGCGGCGACCAGCTGTTTGGTCTCGGTGCGCAGCTCGCCGGAGACCGCGCCCATGCTGCGCACCTGTTCGCGCAGTTCGGCATAGGCGTCCACCCGGTCGTGTTCCAGCTCGCCGATCCGCTCCTCGTAGCGGCGCAGGGCCTCGTGCAGCGGTGCCACCGCCCGGGCCACCGCCTCCTGGGACTGGGCGGTCGCTTCGTACGACAACGCCTTCATCGACTGCTCGAGCCGCGCCTCACCCTCCCGCCCGGCCTGCACGGTCGCCTCCAGCCGGGCGATGTCGACCGCGGCGCGCAGCCGGGCCGCCAGCCAGCCGAGCGCGGCGCCCACCGACAGGCAGATGATCACCACGGCCAGCGTCGAGAAGGTCACCTTGTGCACTTTGCCAGAGGGGTACGACGAAACGGTCGAGGGTACGGTTGGAACATGAGGGTGTTTCTGCTGCTTATCGTGATCCTGATCGTGGTCGCCCTGGTGCTGATGTGGCGGCGCGGTTCGGTCAGCCGGGAACAGCACCGCCTGGACGACGCCCGGGCCGAGGCGCAGCGCTGGTACGAGCGGCTCGGCGGCCAGGTGATGAACCTGCACGGCGACGACCCGGCGACCCGCCAGGCCCTGGCCGACGCGGCGGAGCGGTACAACGCCGCCGGTGGCCAGCTGCAACAGGCCAGGACCATCCGACAGTTCGAGCTGGCCCGGGAGTCCGCGCTGGAAGGGCTCGCCTACGTGCGGGCCGCGCGGACCGCGATGGGCATCGACCCGGGCCCGGAGTTGCCACCGCTGGCCGCCGCGCAGGGCACCGGGCGGCTGACCCGCGAGCGTGAGGTCAACGTCCAGGGCCAGCACTTCAAGGCCGGTCCGCAGCCCGCGGCGGACACCCCGTACTACTACCCGGGCGGCCGGGTGCAGGGCCGTCCGGTGCCGGCCGGCTGGTATTCGCAGCCGGTGTGGAAGACCGCGCTGGGCGCGGGCGTCGGGGTGCTGGGCGGCATGCTGATCATGGACGCGTTGCTGTCGCCGGGCTTCGGTGACATGGGGTACGACGCCGGGTTCGCCGACGGCTACCAGGACGCGGCCGGCGATTTCGGCGGCGGCGACGCCGGTGGCGGCGACTGGGGCGGCGGCGATTTCGGCGGAGGCTTCGGGGGCGACTTCTAGGCTGTTCCGGGGTCGCGGCCGGGCGGGTCGGTCAGCGGTGCACCCGGCGGGACAGCTCCCGCCGGAGCCGCCGCGGGCCGGGCCAGACCTGGGTGAGGTCGGCGGTGAACGCCGTGCCGCGCTCGGTCTCGGTCAGCGCCGGCCAGCCCGGTCCCTCATGGTCGACCGGGTGCACGCTGTCCAGGTCGACCGGCGTGACCTCCAGGATGGTGCGGGCGCCGGCCCGGCGTACCGTCACGTGTTCGATGTCCGGCCAGGACAGCAGCACCGGGTCGCTGCCCTGGGCGGCCAGCTCCAGCCCGGCGCCGGAGATCCGCACCCAGGTGCGCAGCGACGAGCGCGCCGACAGCGAGAACGCGCCCGCCGCCAGCACCCCGATCGCGGCCGCCTGCAGCAGCGTCACCCACCACGGGTCATGGGTCTCCAGCAGCATGCCGACCACCGGCGATACGGCCACGTACGCCACCACGATCACCAGGAACAGCGCGACGAACGCGCGCCACGGCGACGACCGGAACACCACCGCATCGTCGGCCGGCGCCGCGAGCTCTTCGGGGGCAACGGACATGCCTCCATGCTGCCGTCGCGACGGCGGCCGACGGCGCGCTTCGCCATTATCGGGCAGCACCCGCACCGACTCGCTGCTCGGACGGCCGCCGGCGGCATCGGTCAGAAGGCGCAGGCGATCACCAACTCGGGAGTGCGGTCGGGCAGCATGTCCAGCTTGCCGATCCGGCCGGCCGCCCGCAGGTCACCCTCGATCCGGGCCAACCGCTCCAGCAGCGCGGCCGGTCCGAGCGCCTCGGCCAGCGGCACGTCGGCCTTCATCGACAGCTTGCGGTCGGACTTGGCCCGGCGCACCTGCCGCAGCGCGTCGCCGGCCAGGTCGAGCAGGCTGGCGTCGCCCTCCGGTGCCACCCGCAGCAGTTCGTACCGGGTCGGCCAGGTGGCCCGGTGCACCGAGCCGTACCGCCACCACGACCACACCTCCGCGGTGACGTACGGCAGGAACGGCGCGAACAGCCGCAACTGCACCGACAGCCCGGCGGCCAGCGCGGCCCGGGCCGAGTCGGTGCCCGCGCCCTCGCCGTACGCGCGGTCCTTGACCAGCTCGATGTAGTCGTCGCAGAACGTCCAGAAATACTCCTCGGCCGCCTGCAGCGCGTCGGTGTGCTGGTATGCCTCGAAGGCCTCGGTGGCCCGGTCGACCACGGTGGCCAGCCGGACCAGCACCGCCCGGTCGAGCGGCTCGGACACCGGCCGGCGCAGGGCGTCGGCCGCGCCCAGCCCGAGCGCGAACTTCGACGCGTTCAGCAGTTTGGTGGCCAGCCGCCGGCCCACCTTGATCTGCGCCGGGTCGAACGCCAGGTCGGTGCCCGGCCGGCCCTGGGCGGACCAGTACCGGACCGCGTCCGAGCCGTTCTGCACCAGCAGGTCCATCGGGGTGACCACGTTGCCCTTGGACTTGGACATCTTCTTGCGGTCCGGGTCGAGGATCCAGCCGGCCAGCACCGCGGTCCGCCAGGGCAGCACCCGGTGCTCGAAGTGCGCCCGGACCACCGAGGAGAACAGCCAGGTCCGGATGATCTCCTGCCCCTGGGGCCGCAGGTCCATCGGGAACACCCGGTGAAACAGGTCGTCGTCGGTCCAGTAGCCGCTGACGATCTGCGGGGTGAGCGACGAGGTGGCCCAGGTGTCCATCACGTCCGGGTCGGCGGTGAAGCCGCCCGGCACGTCGCGCTGGGACTCGTCGTAACCGGGCGGACACTCCGAGGAAGGGTCAACCGGTAACGCGGAAACGTCCGGTATGAGAGGCTGGTGGTAGTCCGGCTCGCCAGCGTCGTCGAGCCGGTACCAGATCGGGATCGGCACGCCGAAGAACCGTTGCCGGCTGATCAGCCAGTCTCCGGTCAGGCCGTTCAGCCAGTGCTCGTACCGGTGCCGCATGTGCTCCGGGATCCAGCGCAGGTCACCGCCGCGGGCCAGCAGATCGTCGCGCAGGCCGGGGTCGTGCCCGCCGTTGCGGATGAACCACTGCCGGCTGGTCACGATCTCCAGCGGCGCGTCCCCCCGCTCGTAGAACTTGACCGGGTGGGTGACCGGCCGCGGCTCGCCGATCAGGTCGCCGGTCTCGGTCAGCAGCCGGATCATCTCGCGCCGGGCCGCGTTCACCGTCAGTCCGGCGAACTGCCGGTACGCCGCCTCCGGAACGTCCGCCGGCCGGTCCGGCAGGAACCGGCCGTCCCGGCCGATCACCACGCGCGTCGCCAGGCCGAGGTCGCGCCACCAGGTCACGTCGGTCAGGTCGCCGAACGTGCAGACCATCGCGATGCCGGTGCCCTTGTCCGGGGCGGCGGCGGGGTGCGCGTACACCGGCACCGCCACGTCGAAGAGCGGGGTGCGGACCGTCTCCAGTCCGGCGTACCGCTGATCCGACGGGTGATAGACCAGCGCCACGCAGGCCGGCAACAGCTCCGGCCGGGTGGTCTCGATCTCCACCGCACCGTCCGGCCCGTGGAACCGCAGCCGGTGGTAGGCGCCGGGCCGCTCCCGGTCCTCCAGCTCGGCCTGGGCCACCGCGGTGCGGAACCCGATGTCCCACAGCGTCGGCGCCTCGGCCGAGTACGCCTCACCGCGGGCCAGGTTGGCCAGGAACGCCCGCTGCGAGACCCGCCGTGCCTTGGCCCCGATGGTGGTGTAGGTCATCGTCCAGTCCACGGACAGCCCGAGCCGCCGCCACAGCGCCTCGAACGCCTGCTCGTCCTCGGCGGTCAGCCGCTCGCACAGCTCGACGAAGTTGCGCCGGGAGATCGAGACCGGCTGCTTCGGCGGCTGCGCGGGCGGCTGCCACTCCGGGTGGTACGGCAACGACGGGTCGCACCGCACGCCGTGCACGTTCTGCACCCGCCGCTCGGTGGGCAGGCCGTTGTCGTCCCAGCCCATCGGATAGAACACCGCCTTGCCGCGCATCCGCTGGTAGCGCGCGACCATGTCGGTGTGGGTGTACGAGAAGACGTGCCCCATGTGCAACTCGCCGGATACGGTCGGCGGCGGGGTGTCGATCGCGTATACGTCCGCACGCTCCTTCGAGCGGTCGAACGCATACGTGCCCTCCTCCTGCCAGCGGCGCATCCACCTGTCCTCGAGCCCGTCCAGCGACGGGCGCTCGGGCAGACCGGTGCGCGCGGTCCTTCCCGTATCAGTCATGCCGCGATGCTACGGCCCCGCTCGTGCTCCAGCAGCCAGCTTTTCACCGGCAGACCCCAGCGGTATCCGCCCAGCCCGCCGTCGGTGCGCAGCACCCGGTGACAGGGCACGAACAGCGCGACCGGGTTGCGGGCACAGGCCGACGCCGCGCCCCGGATCGCCGCCGGCCGCCCGGCCAGCTCGGCGAACCGGGTGTAAGTCACCGGCGCGCCGGCCGGGATGTCGCGCATCACCTTCCACGCGTGGGTGATGAACCCACCGCCGATCCGCTGCTCCACCGGCACCGTGTCGATCGCGGTCAGGTCACCCTCCAGATAGGACCGGACCGCCGCCTGGGGCGGGCCGACGTCGTCCGCCGGTTCCGCCACGCCGCGCAGCGACGGGTGGATCAGGCTGATCAGCTCGTCCACATCGGCGGTGAAGCCGGCCGCACGCACGGCGCCGGACTCGCTCACCACCGTGGTGAAGTCGCCGGCCGGCGTGGTCATCGTCGAGTAGTGCAACATGGTTCCTCCTTCGGTCAGGGCACAGGATGGCGCATTTCCGCGCCGCGAGAAGAGCCCTGTGGACAACTCGGATCAGGCCGCCCGCCACAGGCGGATCAGCGCGTACGAGCGCCACGGCCGCCACCGCTCGGCGTGCGCGGCCAGCCGCGCCGGGGCGTCCGGCAGGCCCAGCGCCCGGGCGCCCCGGCGGGCCGCGAGGTCGGTGGGCAGGAACACGTCCGGGTCGCCGATCGCGCGCATCGCCACGTATCCCGCGGTCCACACCCCGACACCGGGCACCTCGCGCAGCCGCGCGACCGTCTCCTCGCGGTCGGTGCCGGGTTCCAGGTCGAGCTTCCCGTCGGCCACCCGCTCGGCCAGCGCGCGGATCGTGGCGCGTCGCGCGGCCGGCATTCCGAACGCCTGGTCCGGCAACTCGGCGACGGTCGCCGCGCTGGGAAACCCCGCCGATCCGGCCGCTTTCAGCAGGCGGGTGAGCGTGGTCCGGGCCGACGCGACGGACACCTGCTGACCGACGATCGCCCGGACCGCCATCTCGAAGCCGTCGACCGCGCGCGGTACCCGTACCCCTGGCTCGGTCTTGATCTTCGCGGCCAGCGCGCCGTCCGCACCGAGCGTGCCGTCGACGGCGATCGGGTCCGCGTCCAGATCGAACAGCCGCCGGCACCGGGCCACCGCGGGCGCGAGATCGCGCACATCGGTGAGCTGCAATGCGGCTGAGACCCAGCCGGCGGCCGGCGTGAGCGTGACGGTTGCGGAGCCGTGCGGCAGGGTCAAGATCCGGCGGTACGAGGAAACGTCGGCCTCCTCGACCCCGGGCAGGGCCCGCGTGGCGAGGAACTCCAGCAGTGCCGGCGCGTGCAGCGGTGCCCGGTAGGCCAGCCGCAGCTGGATCGTGCCGGCGCCCGCACCGGCGGACCGGCGGCGGCTCCGCAGCGCGCTCGGCTGCTGCGCGAACACCTCGAGGATGGTGTCGTTGAACTGCCGTACGCTGCCGAATCCCGCCGCGAACGCGATGTCGGCCAGGCCGAGGTCGGTGGTCTCGATCAGAATCCGGGCGGTCTGTGCCCGCTGCGCCCGGGCCAGCGCCAGCGGGCCGGCGCCCAGTTCCGCGGTGAGCATCCGGTGCAGGTGCCGTTCGGTGTAGCCGAGCCGGCTCGCCAATCCCGGTACGCCTTCCCGGTCCACCACACCGTCGCCGATCAACCGCATGGCCCGGCCCACCACGTCCGCGCGGACGTCCCATTCCGGCGATCCGGGCGCGGCGTCCGGGCGGCACCGGCGGCAGGCCCGGAATCCGGCGCGCTGCGCGGCGGCGGCGCTGGGGAAGAACGTCACGTTCGCGGGCTTCGGCGTGGTGGCCGGGCAGGACGGGCGGCAGTAGATGCCGGTGGTCTTCACGGCGGTGAAGAACCAGCCGTCGAACCGCTGATCGCGGCTGTCGACTGCCCGGTAGCACCGCTCGAAGTCCAGTTCCATGCCCTCGAGTCTGCTCCCCGAGCGGCACGTTGGCTGGCGGGTTTCGGACATCGCTAGACTCGGTACGCGTGAGCCTCACCATCGGGATCGTCGGCCTGCCCAACGTCGGCAAGAGCACCCTGTTCAACGCCCTGACCAAGAACGACGTGCTGGCCGCGAACTACCCGTTCGCCACCATCGAACCCAACGTCGGTGTGGTGGGCTTGCCCGACGAACGCCTGGCCGTGCTGGCCACGATATTCGACAGCGAGAAGGTCATCCCCGCGCCGGTAAGCTTCGTCGACATCGCGGGCCTGGTGCGCGGCGCCTCGAAGGGCCAGGGCCGCGGCAACGCGTTCCTCGCCAACATCCGCGACGCGTCGGCGATCTGCCAGGTGGTCCGCGCGTTCTCCGACCCGAACGTGCTGCACGTCGAGGGCAAGATCGCGCCCGCCGACGACATCGAGACGATCAACACCGAGTTGATCCTGGCCGACCTGCAGACCGTCGAGAAGGCGGTGCCCCGGCTGCAGAAGGAGGCCCGGCTCCGCAAGGACCGGGCGCCCGCCGCGGCCGCTGCGGAGGCCGCATTCCAGCTGCTCAACAACGGCGTGACGCTCTACCAGGGCGCCGCCGGCGCGGGCATCGACACGGCGCAGCTGGCCGAGCTGCACCTGCTGACCACCAAGCCGTTCCTGTACGTCTTCAACGTCGACGAGGAGGAACTCAACAACGCCGAGTTCTTGGACGAGATGCGCGGGCTGGTCGCCCCGGCCGAGGCGGTGTTCATGGACGCGAAGATCGAGTCCGAGCTGATCGAGCTGCCCGACGAGGAGGCCCGCGAACTGCTGGAGTCCACCGGTCAGACCGAGCCGGGGCTGGACCAGCTGATCCGGGTCGGTTTCCGCACGCTGGGCCTGCAGACCTATCTGACGGCCGGCCCGAAGGAGGCCCGCGCCTGGGTGATCCCGGTCGGCGCCACCGCGCCGGAGGCGGCCGGCGTCATCCACTCCGACTTCCAGCGCGGCTTCATCAAGGCCGAGATCGTGTCGTACGACGATCTGGTGGCGGCGGGGTCGATGGCGGCGGCCAAGGCGGCCGGCAAGGTCCGCATGGAGGGCAAGGACTACATCATGAAGGACGGCGACGTGGTGGAATTCAGATTCAATGTCTGATTCCGGTCCAACGTCTGCCGCGCAGCTCGGTCCCGGTCGGCTGCGCAGACCGTGGCGCTTTTCCTACTCGTTTGACACACTGGGGCGATGAGTGAAGCGGTGTACCGCATCGGCGAAGGGCCGGCGACGCGGGTGAGCCTCTCGCTGCCTGAGGGGACAGCTGAGGCGATCCGGGCGCGGGTAGGCAAGCGGGAGTTCTCTGCATTCATCGCCGAGGCGGTCGAGCGCGAGTTGCGCGGGCAAGTACTCGACGAGTACTTGGCCGACTACGAGAGCCGTAAGGGGCCGGTCTCGGGGGAGGCTCGCCAGCGGGCGCGACAGGTCTTCGACGAGGTGTTCGCCGAGGAGGGCGAGTGGCCCGCCGCAAGCTGATCCACGAAGGAACGCTGGTCCTCGACAGCGAAGGGCTCTCGAAGCTGCTCTCCGATGACGAGCAGGTGGTGGCAATGACTGCCGAGGCGCGCTCGCGTGGCATGGAGGCCGTGATCAGCGCACTCGCCATCATCGAGGCCGTCCACGCCCGAACACACAAGGCTCGCCTGAACTGGGTGCTCTCCGGGTTGCGCGTTGTCCCGGTGGGCGAGGAAGAAGCGAGGGCAGCGTCGAAGCTGCTGATTGATGCCGGTTTGCATGGGCACGGGTACGCGATCGATGCGGCGGTCGCCGAGGCTGCGTTGCGTCAGCATCGTCCCGTGGTCATGTTGACTTCCGACATCGATGACATGGTCAAGCTCTGCGGCGATCGTGTCCGGCTTGTGGCGGTGTGAGTCCCCGGCTCCGGCGTCGCTGGCCGAGCGCCGCGTGATGTTGTTCGGCGACGCAACCCGGTGCAGTTCCGCGTCAACGTCTGAGGCACGCGGAGCCAGGCCGGGTCGGCCGCCGCGACGTCGAACTCGTTGCCCTCCGGGTCGGTCAGCGTGACCCATTCCGTGCCGTACTCCCGGTGTTCGGCCACCTTGCCGGCGCCCGGTGGCCGGAGGTCAAGGGCTGGACGACCGTGTCTACAGTCGCGGTATGGCAGGCCAACCGACCTATCTCGGCGCGGTCGGCACCGCCGTCGCGCACGGCGCACTGACCGCCGCCTGGATCGCCTCGGGCGAGTTGCCGCACGACCGCCGCCGGGCGGTGCGGATCGCGGGTATCGCCGCGGTGGTCACGGCCGGATGGCTGACCAGCGCCCGCGATCCGCGCGAATTTTCGTACACGGTGGGGGAGGGCGGCCTGGTGGTGGTGAAGAATCCGGATGGGACCGAAGAGCGGCGGCCGGTGCGGAAGGCGGCGCTCGCCGCGTCGGCCACCTTCGGGCTGGGCATGATCGTCGGACGCCGTCACCTGGAGAAGCGCTGGCTCGACCGGCTGCGGCGCTCCGGGCACGAACACCCGCACCGTGCCCTCGCCCTCCGGATGGGCCTGCTGTCCCTGGCCGGCACGCTGGGCAGCCGGTTGATCGCCGTGCACGAGGCCGAGAAGTCGCGTTGACTTCCAGCGCGGTTGAAGTCCCAGCGTCGGCGCATGACCGCGACCCTGATCGATATCCGGCCCGTTGACCCGGCCGCCGGGGATTCTGCGCCGGCTTCCGGTGGTCGGGTCCGGCTGTCCGCGGGCGCGGTCACCGGGCTGATCTTCGCCGGTCTCGGTGATGCCGCGACGAGGACGCCGTACCTGGCGTCCCCGTCGTGACCAGCGCGATCAGCGTGGCCGTGGTGGGCTTGAACGCGCGCACCGAGGCCTGATGCCTGTCTTAGGCGAGGGAGACGGCCACCCGCTCCAGCGCGTCCATCGACGTCTGCATGCCGCCCTCCATGCCGGACTCGATCACCGCGTCGCGGTCGGCCTGATCCCGGTACTCGCAGAGCATTTCGAGGTAGGTGCGGCCGTCCTTCTCGGTGAACGTCACGGTGTTCAGGCCGGCGTGCTCGTCCGGTTCGGGGATGCCCTCGTACGCCTCGGTGTGCACCAGCCGGTCGGGAGCCTGGATCTCCCGGTACTCGCCGTGGAAGGCCACCTCGAAGCCGCCGGCGTCCATCACGTACCGCCACCGGCCACCCACTCGCAGGTCGATCTCGGCGGTGGTCACCGTCCCGTGGTCGCCGGCCCACCAGCGTTTGACCAGCTCCGGCGTGGTGTACGCGCGCCACACCAGGTGTTTGGGCGCGTCGAACTCGCGGGTGATCAGGATCTGGTTGTCGGCCGGGGTGGTGACCTTTGCCGTACCGCTAGTCGTCGCCATCGTGCTGCTCCGTTTCCTTGAGTTCGTCGAGAACGTCGTCCATCAGGTCGAACCGCTTGTTCCAGGACTGCTCGTACTTCGCCAGCCAGTCGTGGATGGGTTTGAGCGGTCCGGCGTTGAGCCGATACATCCGCTGCCGCCCTTCGTCGCGGACGTGCACGAGGTCGACCTCGCGCAACACCCGGAGGTGCTTGGACACCTGCGGCTGGGCCAGCCCGAGCAGCTCGACCAGGTCGTTGACCGGGCGTTCGCGCTGCGCCAGAAGGTCGAGGATCTGCCGCCGGCGGGGTTCCGCCACCGCGTTGAATGCGTCCGTCGTGGTTGCCGCTCGTGCCATGCGAACAATCATATACCCATAAGGGAATACGTCAATAGTCCTCAGGATCGCACGATGGCGTTCAGCGCGGCCGCGAGCTTGCACATGTCCAGCTCCGACAGGTGGTCGAAGATGTGCCGCCGGACGCTGGCCAGATGGTCCGGCCACGCTTCGCGCAGGCGGACCAGCCCGGCGTCGGTGAGCACCGCCTCCAGCCCGCGCGCGTCCTGCGCACAGCGCACCCGCTCCAGGAAGCCGAGCGACTCCAGCTTGCCGGCCAGCCGGGTCATGCCGCTCAGCGACATGTCGCAGGCCGCCGCCAGCTCGCTCATCCGCAGTCGCCGGCCGGGCGTCTCGGACAGGTGGCGCAGGGCGGTGTACTCGCTCAGCGACATCCGCTGATCCCGTTCCAGATCCGCGTCGAGCGCCCGGGGCAACACCACGATCAGCCGGCCCAGGGCGCGCGCCACCGCCTCTTCCTCGGCGCTGAGCGGCCGGGGCGCAGGCGGGGTGGCGGCCATGCCTGGATCGTACGACCTGG
Source organism: Actinoplanes sp. (assembly GCA_035685405.1). Lineage (GTDB taxonomy): Bacteria > Actinomycetota > Actinomycetes > Mycobacteriales > Micromonosporaceae > Actinoplanes. Next base: position 12,427 of record DASSAL010000278.1, read on the forward strand.
CGAAACGCTGCGCTTCCGCCGATCGATCAGTCGGATCGGTGACCGCAGCACCGGAACCGCGCTCGGCGTGGAGGACCATCAGACTGTCGGACTCGAGCCGGGACGGGCGCCATGGACAGGGTGCTGGAGATTCGGGTGCACGGGGTGGCGAACACCCCGCCGGATGCGATGTTGCGTGACCGGGACGCCGAGGAGGTCACGCCCGAGCTGGTGGCCGGTGACGCACAGACCGGGTTCTACCGCCGCCACGACACCGGTGACGAGGCGGAACTGGTCACCGAGGCGTACAGCTGGGGTCAGCTCACCGCCGGGAACCGCGCGAAGAAGGACCTGCAGCGCGCCGGGTGGGCGCTGCTGCTGCCGTTCGCCCTGGTCAACGTCGCGTTGTGGGCACGGCCGGGCGCCGGCGGCTCGCGGCGGGGCGAGGTGACGGCGTACGTCGTCCGCCTGCTCGCCCTGGGGCTGACCGCGACGCTGACCATGTCCACGGCTGGCGTGGGCATGGATCAGATGGGCTGGCAGTGCCGCCGCGGATGCGACCGGACCGTTCCGGGCACCGGGTTCCTCTACGACGGTTCCTGGGCGGAGGGGTTGCGGCCGGTCGCGGTCGGCATGCTGGCGCCGGTTCTCCTGCTGCTGGTGCTGCGGTTCCTGGCCCGGCGGTCGTTCGTGTACGAGGCGGAGCTGCCCGACTCCGATGCCCGGTCGCGCAACGGCGCGGCGGCCGAGCCGAGCGCGTCACCGTTCGAGGACTCGTCGTTCTGGTCCGGTGACGGCCAGGTGCGCCGGCTGGTCGCTCTGCACCTCGCCGCGGCGCTCGTCACCGTCGGAGGGCTCGGGGTGGCGGCCGGATTCCTGGTCGACTCTCGGCTCGGCTCCGCGCCCTGGGTCTGGGCGGTCGGCGTGGTGGCCGCCGTCCTGCTTGGACTGTCGGCGCTCCTGGTGCTGGTGGCGCTGGGTCGCCGGGACGTCCGTCAGCGCGTACCGAACGGTGCGGCGAAGACCGTCTCGGTGGCGTTCTGGTGCGCGGTGGCCGGGCTGCCGGTCTCGGCCGCGTATCTCCTCATCCCGGCCCGGTCCGGCGCGCGTGACCTGATCTCCGGAACGCTGCCCGGCTTCGCGGTGGCGGTCAACGGTCTGTTCGTCGCGCAGTTCGCCCTCGTCCTGCTCTTGGCCGCGCTGGCACCCCGGCGGCAACCGGACCCGGACGATCCCGGACCGGACCGGCCCCGGACCGATCCGGTGTGGGGCGGCCGATCCGCGGCCGTGCTCGCCGGTGCCGGATGGGTCATCGGCTCCCTCTATTCCGCGGCCGCGCTGTTCTGGGTGGCCGACTGGCTGAACGGGGACGTGACCGTGACCAGCAGCGCGAGTCCGGTCGAACTGCCGCCGGCGTTGCTGTGGAGCGCCATGGGGCTGGTGCTGTTCGCCGTACCGCTGGTGGTTGTCCTGATCATTGCGGCGCGCCGGCTCAGCGCCCTCCGCGGGAAGGAGTTGCCGAAGGTCAGGGACGGCTTCTCGGTGCGGGAGGGCGACCCGGACTACGCACACGAGGAGCGCCGCGCGCTCGACGTCGCGCACTGGCGGGCCCTCCACCGGATCGTCGGCGAGCACGGGTTGCGCTGGGTCGGCCGGCTGGCCCTGGTGGTCGTCGCGTTCGCCGTCGTCGGGGTGGCCGGGACGCTCACCGGCAAGTCCCCGGTCGAGCTGATGAACGCCTGGTCCGTCGACGGAGGCGTGGCGGCCGTGGTCAAGTGGTTCACCGACGTCGGCAGCGTCCTGGCCGGTCTGCTGTTGCTCGCCCTCGCGGCGCTGGTCGGGTTGGCGTACCGCTCGCCGGGTCCGCGGCAGACTCTCGGGACGGTGTGGGACATCGCGACGTTCTGGCCGCGCGGTGCCCATCCGTTCGCGCCCCCTTCGTACGGCGAACGCGCCATTCCGCAGTTGCTCACCCGGATCTGCGGGATCTCGGACCACGCGGTCATCCTCGCCGGGCACAGCCAGGGCGCCGTCCTCGCCGTCGCCGCCGTGCTGCAGATGCGGGCCAAGCACCGCAGCCGGATCTTCCTGCTGACCTATGGCACCCAGGTGACCCGGCTGTACGGACGGGTGTTCCCGGACTTCTTCGGCGCGCCGGCCCGTCGCCGGATCGCGCATCTTCTCGGTGGTGACTCGGGGTCGCCCCGGTGGCGGAGCTTCTGCCGGCCCACCGATCCGCTGGGCTGGGAGATCGGCGACGTACCGGAAGTCGACGTCGAGGTCACGGATCCCGAAGCGCTCGCGCCGACCGACGGCGAGATCCTCGATCCGCCGATCCGGCAGCACAGCGGCTATCCGTGCTCGGCGGAGTATGCGCGGGAGCGGCGATGGGCGGTCCGGAGGTTGATCACGCCGGGCGCCGGACCGGTGGTCGCGGCACCGGAGGTGGTGGCCGCAACGGACGGACGGGCGTCGAGGTGACGCCCGAGCGGGTCAGCCTTTGGGGGACAGGACGGCTGCTTGCCCCGCGCGCGGTGGCCTGCACAATGCTTGGGTGCACCGGACAAATAGCAACTCTTGGCATCATCTCCTCGAAATGCCACGAAAGTCTTGGTGGGCCCGCCTTCCATTCGGGGTCCGGATGACCGCGGGCGCCAGTGCCGTGCTGGTGGCCATCGGCGGTGGATCCGCCACGATCGCCACCCTCACCCGGGACGAACCCCGGATCGTGACCGTCACCGGCCAGAACGCCGAGGCGGCCGCCCCGGTGCCGCCCCCGCAGCGACCGGCCGGTACCACCACGCCGCCGTCCGCCGCCGAGTCGAGGCTCGGCGGGCCGGCCGACCTGGTGCCCGACCTGGCCGCCCAGCCGGTCGGCGAGCGGGCGTGGCGCCGTACCTCCGAGGAGGCCGACCGGACCGCCACCCGCGCCCCACGCGCCACCACCGCCGCGCCCGTGCCGGCCGTTCCGGTCCCGGCCCGGCGGCGCCCCACGGTGACCAGCCGCATGGTGGTGGAGACGCGGGAGATCCCGTACCGCACCCGGTTGATCCGCGACCCGGACCTGCCGCGCGGCCGCAAGCGCGTGCAGACCGAGGGGGTAGCGGGCGAGCAGACCCTGCGCTGGCTGGTCACCTACTCCGACGGACGGCCGACCGACCGCCGCCTGGTGGACGCCGTCGTCACCAAACAGCCGCAGCACCGGGTGGTCGCCTTCGGCACCCGGCGGAGCCAGGGTGACCGGGAGTGCCGATCGGGTTCGGACCACTGCTTCCCGGCCGGTCGCAGCGCCACCTGCCCGGACATGGACATGCCCACCGAGGCCGCCGCGCGGGAAATCACGGTGGTCTGCGAATAGCCGCCGCATGCGGGAAGATGCCCCGGTGGCGTTGACCGACGAGCGGCTCGGCGAGATGGCGGCCCGGCTCGCCGGCGTACCGGGGATCGTCGGGGTGCTGCTCGGCGGCAGCCGGGCGCGCGGCGAGCACACCGCCGAGTCGGACACCGATCTGGGGCTGTACTACCGGTCGCCGCTCGACCTCGACGCTGCGCGGGCGCTCGCCCGCGACGTCGCCGGGCCGGGCGCGCGGCTCACCGAGCCGGGCGAGTGGGGACCGTGGGTGGACGGCGGCGGCTGGCTGACCGTGGATGGCGCCGCGGTGGATTGGATGTACCGCGACCTGGACCGCGTTCAGCGCGCGTGGCGGGACGCCGAGCAGGGCCGGTACGCGTTCCACGTGCAGGCCGGGCATCCGCTGGGCGTGCCGGACTTCACGTACGCCGGTGAGGTGGCCCTCGGTGTGGTCCTGGCCGACCCCAGCGGTGAGCTGGCCGCTCTCCAGGAGCGCACCCGGAGGTATCCGCCCGCGCTGACCGAGCGGCTGGTGGCCGGTCTGTGGGAGGCGGACTTCCTGGCCGGCATCGCCCGCAAGGCGGTGTCCCGGGGTGACGCCGCCTACGTGGCCGGCTGCCTGTTCCGGCTGGTCGGCGTGTGCGCGCACGCGTTGCACGGCGCGGCCGGCCGATGGCTGGTCAACGAGAAGGGCGCGGTGGCGGCCGCGGCGGCGCTGCCCGGCGCGCCGGAGCGGTTCAAGGACCGGGTGGACCTGGCCTTCGCCCAGGTGGACGGGGATCCGGTGCATCTGTCCGCGGCCATCGACACCGCCGCCGACCTGGTCCTGGACACGGCCGATGCCTGCGCGAAGATAATGCGGTGACGGCAGACCAACCCACCATTCTCGCCACCAGTGCCGGGTTCGCGGCCGCCGACGCCGGACTGCCGTTCGTGAGCCCGGGACCGATCCACCACTTCGCCGCCGAGCTGGCGCACGCGGGCGAACCGCGGATCTGCTTCCTGCACCAGGCGACCGGTGACCAGGAGACCCGGATCGGCTCGGCGTACGCGGCTTTCGCCGGCACCCGGTTCCGCGCCTCCCACCTGCAGCTGTTCCCGATGCCCAACGTGACCGACATGCGCGCGCACCTGCTGGCGCAGGACGTCATCTGGGTGGGCGGCGGCAGCGTCGCCAACCTGTGCGCGGTGTGGCGGGCGCACGGCCTGCCCGAGATCCTGCACGAGGCCTGGCAGTCCGGGGTCGTGCTGGGTGGCGTCTCGGCCGGCTCGATCTGCTGGCACGTCGGCGGCAGCACGGACAGCTACGGCCGTACCCTGCGCGCCTTCACCGACGGGCTGGCCTGGCTGCCGTACAGCAACGGCGTGCACTACGACAGCGAGGAGCAGCGGCGACCGCTGATGCACAAGCTGATCGGCGACGGCACGCTGCCGGACGGGTACGCGACCGAGGACGGCGCCGGGCTGGTCTACCGCGGCACCACGCTGACCGAGGTGGTGGCCGACAAACCCGGGCCGCGGGGGTACGGACTCCGGCGGGCAGCGGACGGCTCGGTGACCGAGACGCCGCTGCCCACCCGGGTGCTCGACGGTTACTGAGGCAGCGTCCACCGCTGGTTGGCGCCGGTGTGGCAGTCCCAGATGTGGATCTGCTGGCCGTCCGCCGAGCTGTTCTGGCTGACGTCCAGGCACTTGCCCGACTGCGGGTTGCGGACCGTGCCGTTGGCCTGGGCCGACCAGTTCTGCGCGCCGGTGCCGTTGCAGGTCCACAGCTGGACCCTGGTGCCGTTGGCCGAGCCGCCGCCGGAGACGTCCAGGCACTTGCCGAGCGCCTTGATGGTGCTGTTCGGCGTCACCGTCCAGCGCTGCGCGGCGCTGCCGTTGCAGGTCCACAGCTGCACCTTGGTGCCGTCCGCGGTGCCGGCGTTGTTGACGTCCAGGCACTTGTTCGCCAGACCGACGATCGGGCCGCCGCTGTTGCTGCCCAGTTCCTTGATGCGGACGTTCCGGAACGATGCGTCGTCACCGTCACCGTGGTTCTGCAGCCCGATGTGCCCGGCCAGCGAGCGCACCGGATCCAGGTTGGTGAAATCGTTGATCACGACGCCGTTCAGATACACCCGCAGCCGCTCGCCCTCGACCAGCACCTCGAACGTGTTCCACTCGCCCGGCGGGTTGAGCGCGGCGTCCCGGGCGGCGATGTCCGCCGAGCGGAACCCGTACACCGCGCCGGTCGTGCGGTCCGCCGCGTCGGACGCGTCGATCTGGATCTCGTAGCCGTTGTTCACCGCCGACCACGGGTCGCTGGACGGCGGGAAGCCGATGAACACGCCGCTGTTGTCGTCGCCGGCCAGCCGCCAGTCCAGCTTGAGCGAGTAGTTGGTGAACTGCTTGGCCTGATACCAGAACAGGCCCATGCCGCCGACCGAGGTGAGCGTGGCTCCGGAGTTGGTGAAGCTGCCCGGGCCGGCCTGCGCCCAGCCGGCCGTGGATCCGTTGTAGAGCGCGGTGTATCCGGTTTCCGGCCGGCAGTCCGCGTTCGCCTGACCGGCCGCCCAGCGGATGCCGCCCAGCAGGTGGGTGCGGAACGCGGGATCGGCGTACGACTCGCTGGTGTGCCCGCCGCCGGTGTAGAACGACCGGCCGCCCTCGAACGGCCTGCACCACGCGATCGGGTGGTCCGCGCCCATCCCGCCACCGGAGTACGTGGTTTCATCCAATGTGGCCAGAACGTGTGCGGTGGACCGGACGTTGGTGCGGTAGTTGTACCACTCGTCGGTCCGGTTCCAGCGCTGTGGCAGGTGTGCGGTCGCGGCGTGCGCCCGGTCCTCGACCACCACGGTGGCCGGCTGGATCGCCGGGTGCGAGGCGAAGTACGCGCCCACCAGATTGCCGTAGAACGGCCAGTCGTACTCGGTGTCGGCGGCCGCGTGCACGCCCACGTAGCCGCCGCCACCGCGGACGTACGACTCGAACGCCGTCTGCTGGCTCGCGGAGAGCACGTCGCCGGTGGTGCTGAGGAACACCACCGCCTCGTAGCCGGCCAGGTTCGCGGTGGTGAACGCGGCGGCGTCCTCGGTGGCGGTCACGGTGAACCCGTTGGCCGCGCCCAGATCGCGGACCGCCTGGACACCGGCCGGGATGGAGTCGTGCCGGAATCCGGCGGTCTTCGAGAAGACCAGCACGTCGTACGGATCGTCGGCGGCCACCGCCGGTGCCACGGGCGGCAGCAGGAGGATCGCGGCGAGAACTCGACCGATCATGGCAGCACCCACTTCTGATTGGCCGCGGCGGTACAGTCCCAGATGTGGATCTGCTGGCCGTCGGCGGGGTTGTTCTGACTGACGTCCAGGCACCGGCCGGACTGCGGGTTGCGCAGCGTGCCGTCGGCGTGCGCGGACCAGACCTGGGCACCGGTGCCGTTGCAGGTCCACAGCTGCGCCTTGGTGCCGCTGGCGGTGGCGCCGCCGGCCACGTCGAGGCATTTGCCGAGCGCCTTGACCGGGCCGTTCGGAGTCACCGTCCATTGTTGAGCCACCGTGCCGTTGCAGGTGTAGAGCTGGATCTTCGTGCCGTCCGCGGTGTTCCCGCCGGCCACGTCCAGGCATTTGCCGGCCAGGCCACGGATGGGACCGGCGCCGTTGAGGGTGAATGCGTCCACGTCGTACAGGGCGGCGGTGCCGGTGCCGGCGAAGGTCAGGTACAGCGTGGTGGTGGCGGCCGGGGCGCCGCTGACCGTGCCGGTGACGGTGACGAAGCTGTCCCACGCGCCGGTCACCGGAACCGTCGCCGAGCCGAGCACCGTGCCGGTGGCCGAGCCGGCCCGGATCTGCAGCGTCCCACCGGCTCCGGCCGACGAGACGCGGGCGGTGAACGAGGTGACGTTGCTCAGTCGGTACGGGCGGAACGCGATCCAGTCGCCGTTGTGGATGTCGCCGACCGTCTTGCCGCCCTCGGCCGTGCCCTTGTCGATGGTGCTGATCCCGGACGAGGTGGTGAAATGCTCGGCCTGCCGGTGCCGGGGCTGCAGGATGTGCTGCTTGTGGGTCACCAGGCCGCCGGCGTCGGTGTACTCGGCGTCGAACACCGCGAAGATGTTCGCCGCGTCGTCGTGCTCCCCGTCCACCGGGATGGTGATCTGCCCCGAGCAGCCGGTGACCGAGGTGATCTGGTGGCCGTGGCTGTCGTGGCCGAGGACGTAGGTCATCTTGGCGCGGGCGCAGTTGACCGTGCCGTCCTCCGGGTCGGTGGCGGTGAGGGAGAACGGGACGGTGTCGCCGTAGGAGAACAGCTGGCCGTCCGCCGGCGTGGTGATGGTGACCGTCGGCGCGGTGTTGCCGACGCCGATCTGCACGCTCGCGGTGCCGGTGGCGCCCTGCGGGTCCCGGACCGTCAGCGTCACGTTGTAGGTGCCGTTGCCGGTGTACGTCTTCGTCGGGTTGGCGGCAGTCGAGGTGGTGCCGTCGCCGAACGCCCACGAGTAGGTGAGCGTCCCACCTTCGGGATCCGATGAACCGGCCGAGGAGAACGCCACGGTGAGCGGCGCCTGCCCGGAGGTCCGGTCGGCGGCGGCCACGGCGGTCGGCGCCCGGTTCTGACCGGCCACGTAGTCGTACCGGTAGAGCGCCGAGTTGGCGTCACCGTTGAAGTAGCCGGTGCCGTAGTCGAGGACGTAGAGCGATCCGTCCGGACCGAACGCCATGTCCATGACCTGCTTGCCGTTCCACGGGAAGCTGGAGATCGCGCCCACCGACCCGTCGGCGTTGACGTGAATCGGCTTGATCCAGCCACGGCCGAACTCGCCGGCGAAGAAGTGCCCGTCCAGCGACTGCGGGAACTTGGTCGGGGAGGTGAGGTTCGGGTCGTACCGGTAGACCGGCCCGCCCATCGGCGACTCCGAGCCGGTGCCGAACTCCGGCGGTGACCCGGCGTCACCGGCGTACCGGATCCAGGCCGGACGGGCCGGCGGGAGCGTCGCCTGCCCGGTGTTGCGGAAGGAGTTGTTTGCCGGTCCGCCGGTGCAATTGAACTTCGGCCCGGTGCTGTTCGTGGCGAAGTTCCACTCGTTGTAGGTTTCCGCGGCGGTGTTGGTGCCGGTGCAGTACGGCCAGCCGTAGTTGCCCGGGCCGGTGATCCGGTTGAACTCCACCTGGCCGCTGGGCCCGCGGGTGGCACTGGTGGAGCCCGCGTCCGGCCCGTAGTCACCGAGGTAGACGATGCCGGTGGCCCGGTCCACGCTCATCCGGAACGGGTTCCGGAAGCCCATCGCGTAGATCTCCGGCCGGGTGTTCGGGGTGCCCGGCGGGAACAGGTTGCCGGCCGGGATGGCGTACGTCCCGTTCGCGTTGACCTTGATCCGCAACACCTTGCCGCGCAGGTCGTTGGTGTTGCCCGCACTGCGCTGGGCGTCGTAGCCGGGGTTGCGGTCGGTGCGCTCGTCGATCGGCGAGTAGCCGGCCGAGTCGAACGGGTTGGTGTCGTCGCCGGTGGACAGGTACAGGTTGCCGGCCGCGTCGAAGTCGATGTCACCGCCGACGTGGCAGCACAGCCCGCGGTCGGCCGGTACGTCGAGCACGGTGACCTGGCTACCCAGGTTGAGCGTGAAGTCGGCGTTCAGGGTGAACCGGGCCAGCCGGTTGACGCCCTGCCAGGCGGACCAGCTCGACCCGGTGGTGGGGGCGTCGCCGGCCGGGGTGTTCAGCGGCGGCGCGTAGTAGAGGTAGATGTGCCGGTTGGTGGCGAAGCCGGGGTCGACGCCGACGCCCTGCAGCCCTTCCTCGTCGTGGGTGTAGACCGGGATCGTGCCGATCACCGTGGTGGTGCCGCCGGCGTCGGTCCGCCGGAGTGTGCCGTTGCGGGCGGTGTGCAGGACCGAGCGGTCCGGTAGCACCGCGATGGCCATCGGTTCGCCGACTTCGGCGACGCCCTTCGCGAGCGTCACCTGCTGGATGTCGGCGGGGTTCACATCGTGGGCCGCGGCCGGCCGGGGGACGGCGAGGAGGCCGGCCGCGGACGCGAGCAGGGCTGATCCAAAGATGCAAATAAATCGATACCTACGGCGCATGGGGATGCTCCTGACCGGGGATTGCCAGGGACTGGGCTACACGCGTGCTAGCCGCACCGTAGTCGACTTTGGACGCAGGTGTAAATACTTTCGTCCATACCGACAAAAGATGTCAGGCAGCGTAGTGCAAGATCACGTTGTGCACGTGGTGGGTCTTGTCCGAGCCGCGGAACTCGATCTCGTAGATGTGCGTGCCCACGGCGATCGCAATCGTCCCGCTGGAGAAGTACTGGCCGGCCCAGTTCTTGTTGCTCACCACGCTGACGCTGCTGATCTTCGAATACGGGATGCTGGTGATCGCGACCCGGTTCCCGGCGAACGACTTGTCCTGGATGATCACCCGGCGGGTGGTCAGCCCGAGAAACCCGGTGCCCGCCCCGACCGCGTCGTAGACGGCGATGACCTGCTCACCGTCCAGCAGGCCGCTCTCGATCTGCTTCAGCTGGCTCTTGCTGTCGTAGACCACATCACTCATGCCACCGAGGTTATGGCGCGCTCACCACGGTGCGGTACGCGTCCTCGATCCGGGCCGCCAGCGTGACCTGGCCGTCGGTGATCACGTCACTTTCCCCGGCTCCGAGACAGATTTGGGTGTGACCGTCCGTTCTCCGGATGGCGGGTCGGATGCGCAGTGTGTCGGCCGCGACCTTGATGCGCTCGGTCAGAGCAGCATGCTGACTGTCGTCACACGGGAGCACCCGCCGCAATTCCGCGCCGTCCTGGGTCCATCCGGACAGCAGTGCCAGCGCATCGGTCAGATAGTCGGAACGAGTCCCGCGTTTTCTTCGGGCCCGCATCGCCGCACCCCCTAGGCGTCGTTGCCGGCTTGTGGCCAAACTGTCGCCGTGTCGTCATGGTCGGTGCTGTCAGTCTTGTCTGCCGCGTCAAGCATGTCCACGCCCACATATGCGTGTTCTCGTGACGATCGGGACGGCTCGGGCACTGAACGACAGGACGATTTTGTGGCACGCTGTTGCTTCATGCGTTCGGAACGCCACGTCAACGCCCAGCCATCACTCAGAGTCATCGTTGCCGCGATCATCATCGTCGACGGCCGGGTGCTGGCGGGTGAGCGGTCGGCGCCGCCCGAGGTGGCCGGCCGGTGGGAGTTCCCGGGCGGCAAGGTGGAGCCGGGCGAGACCGACGCCCAGGCGCTGGCCCGGGAATGCCTCGAGGAGCTGGGCGTCCGGGTGGCGGTGGGCGAGCGCGTCGGCCCGGATGTGCCGCTCGCGCACGGCCGGGCGGTGCTGCGGGTCTTCCGCGTCACGCTGCTGGACGGGGACGTGCCACGCGCGCTGGAGCACACCGCGATGCGCTGGCTGGCCACCGACGAGCTGACGACCGTGCGCTGGCTGCCCGCGGACGCCCCGATCGTCGCCGAGCTACCCGCCCTGCTGGCCGGCGAACGTCTTCCGTAGCTCCCGCTTCAGCACCTTGTGACTGGGGCCGAGCGGCAGCGCGTCGACGAACCGCACCTGCCGGGGGTACTTGTGCCGGCCGAGCTTCTCCTTCGACCACTCGATCAGCTCCTCCTCGGTGACACCCCCCGGATCGGGCACGACCACCGCGCAGATCTCCTCACCCAGCGTCGCGTCCGGTACGCCGATCACCGCCACCTGGACCACCGCCGGGTGCCGGGCCAGCGCCTCCTCCACCTCGCGCGGATACACGTTGAAGCCGCCCCGGATGACCAGATCCTTCTTGCGGTCGACGATGGTGATGAACCCGTCGGCGTCCTTGCGGCCCAGGTCGCCGCTGCGGAACCAGCCGTCGACCAGCGCCTCGGCGGTCGCCTCCGGCCGGTTCAGGTAGCCGGCGAACACGTTGTGCCCGCGGATCACGATCTCGCCCAGCTCGCCGGTCGGCAGGAACTCGATGCGGTCCTCGATCTCCGGCCGGGCGACCTCCACCTCGACGCCCCAGATCGGGTGGCCGATGCTGCCCGGCCGGGTGCCGAACGCGGGCTGGTTGGTGGTCGCCGTGGGGGAGGTCTCGGACAGGCCGTACCCCTCGAAGATGGTGGCGCCGAAGGTGGCGGTGAACTTCTCCAGCACCGCGACCGGCAGCGACGCGCCGCCGGACACACACAGGCGAAGATCGGGGAGGCGGTCGGCCTTGGCGGCCGCCTCCAGCAGGCCGATATACATCGTCGGTACACCGTGGAAGACGGTCACGTTCTCCCGGATCATCAGGTCGATCGCCGCCTCCCCGGTGAACCGGGCCAGCAGGACCAGCGTGCCGCCGACCCGGAACGTCCCGTTCATCGCCACCGTCTGGCCGAACGTGTGGAAGAGCGGCAGGCAGCCGAGCACCACGTCGCCGTCGCGCGCGTCGTTCGCGTCGAACACGTTGACGGTGGCGTTCATGACCAGGTTGAGGTGGGTGAGCAGGGCGCCTTTCGGCTCGCCGGTGGTGCCGCTGGTGTAGAAGACCACGGCGATGTCCTCGGCTTCGCGGGTCACATAGGTCGGCAGCGCGTTGTGCGAGGCCAGCTGAGCGGAGTCGACAATCCGGACGCCGGCCCGTCCGGCTGCCTCGGTGGCGGTGTCCAGCACGGCGGCGTGCGCGACCAGCAGGTCGGCTTCGCTGTCGCGCAGCACGTAGGCCATCTCGTCGGCGGTCAACAGCAGATGCACGGGTACGACCCGGGCGCCGGCCGCCAGCGCGCCGTAGTAGACGCGCGGGAAGTCGGCGACGTTGGGAACCAGCACGGCGACCGTGTCACCCGGCCGGATGCCCAGCTCCTGCAGGCCGGCCGCGTACGACCGGGCCTGCTCCCACAGCTCGCGGTAGGTGATGCGGTCACCGGAGTCGACCACCGCCACCTTGTCCGGATACCGGCGCGCCGCCTCCGCCAGGATGGTGGCCAGCGACAGCACGGTCATGAGAGGTGTCCGCCGATCTTGGTGTACCCCCGGAGCAGGTCCCGGGAGATGATCAGTCGCTGCATCTCGTCGGTGCCCTCGTAGATCCGCATCAGCCGGACCTGCCGGTACCAGCGCTCGATCGGAAGCTCCCGGGTGTATCCCATGCCGCCGTGGATCTGCATCACCCGGTCCACCACCGAATTGACCATGGCGGCGCCGAAGAGCTTGGCGTGCGACGACGCGTGCCGCGGATCCCAGCCCTGGTCCACCGTCCAGGCCGCCTTGAGGATCAACCAGCGGGCCGCCTCCAGCTCCACTTCGGAGTCCGCGATCATCCACTGGATGGCCTGGTTCTCGCCGATCTTCCGGCCGAAGGTTTCCCGGGTGTTCGCGTACTCGATCGCCATGCCCAGCGCGCGCTCCGCGATACCCAGGGCGTTCGACGGGATCAGGTAGCGGCCCCGGCCGATCCACTGCATGCCCAGCTCGAAGCCCTGACCGACCTCACCGAGCACGTTGCGGCCGGGTACCCGGACGTCGTCGAAGATCAGCGACGCCGGCCCGCCCTCGCCCATCGTCTGGATGAACTCCGAGCGCCAGCCCATCGACCGGTCCACCAGGAACGCCGTCGCCCCGCCCCGGCCGGCCGGGCGCGACGGGTCGGTGACGCCGACCACGATGGCGAAGTCCGCGTCGTTGCCGTTGGTGATGAACGTCTTCTCGCCGTTGAGGATCCAGTCATCGCCGTCCGGGCGCGCGCTGAGCTTGATGTTCGCCGCGTCCGACCCGGCACCGGGTTCGGTGATCGCGAAGCACGAGATCCGGTCGCCCTCGATGGTCGGCAGCAGGTATTCCTGTTTCTGCTCCTCGTTGCAGTAGTACAGGATGTTGTCCGCCTCGCCGCCGAACCGGAACTGCACGAAGGTCCGGCCCACCTCGGTCCAGATCAGCGACTGGAGCACCGCGGAGAGATCCATGCCGCCGTACTCCGCCGGCGTGGACAGGCCCCAGAAGCCGAACTTCCTCGCCTTCCGCTGCAGTTCCACCAGCTCGTCCCGGGTCAGGCCGGGCTGATGGTGGCGTTCCCGGCGCAGTGCCTCCTGCTCCAGTGGCATCACCTCGCGCGTGATGAACTGGCGGGCGGTATCGCGAATGTCGCGTTCCTCGTCGCTCAGCGAGAAGTCCATAGGATTAAACTAGCGGCGTAAGTTTTGTGGCGTCCAGACCTTCGAGGAGTGTTCGTGGCCAGACCCCGGCACACCCTGCTCACCCGCGAGCGGATCGTCGAGGTCGCCGGGACGCTGGTCGACGCGGAAGGGCTGGACGCGGTCTCGGTCCGCCGGCTGGCCACCGAGCTGGGCGTGCAGGGCCCGTCGCTGTACCACCACTTCGCCACCAAGGCGGAGATCCTGGACGCGGTCGCCGACGCGGTGATCGCCCGGGTGGACGTGTCGGCGTTCGCCAAGTACGACTGGGTGGAGGCGCTGCGGCGGTGGGCGCACTCGTACCACGCCGAGCTGTGCGCGCACCCGAACATCGTCCCGGTGCTCGCCTCCGGTCCGGGCACCCGGCCGGCCGCGCTGGCGATGGCCGACACCGTCTACGGCGCCCTGATCCAGGCGGGCTGGTCGCCGGCCCGTGCCACCCACATCGGCGCGCTGATGCGATATCTGGTCACCGGTTCCGCGCTGGGTTCGTTCGCGCTCGGCTTCCCCGGCGACCCGCAGCTGTACGAGCAGTACCCGCACCTGCACCACGCCCACCGGCTTGCCGATCACCGGCAATCGGTGGACGAGGGCGCCTTCGTCCTGGGGCTGGAAACTCTGCTGACCGGCCTGGCAACCCGACTGGAGACGAATCGATGACCCGCGACAAGCTGTACATCGGCGGTGCCTGGGTGGCGCCGGCGGCCAGCGAGACCATTGCGGTGGAGAACCCGGCCACCGAGGAGGTGCTCGGTCACGTACCGGCCGGCACCGCAGCCGACGTCGACCGTGCGGTGGCCGCCGCCCGGGCCGCGTTCGACGGCTGGGCCGGCACCCCGATGGACGAGCGTGCGGCGGTGCTGGACCGGCTGCACGGTGCGCTCGCCGCCCGGGCGGGCGACATCGCGCGCACCGTCGGGCTCGAGCTGGGCACGCCGCTCAAGGTGGCGAAGGCGGTCCAGGCCGGACTGCCGCTCACCGTTCTCCGGGGGTACGCCGACACCGCCGCGAAGCCCGAGGAGGACGAGACGATCGGCAACTCGCTGATCCTGCACGAACCGGTCGGCGTGGTCGGCGCGATCACCCCGTGGAACTACCCGTTGCACCAGGTGGTGGCCAAGGTGGCGGCGGCGCTCGCGGCCGGCTGCCCGGTGGTGCTCAAGCCCAGTGAGCTCACGCCGCTGGTGGCGTACCTGCTGTTCGATGCGGCCGACGAGGCCGGTGTGCCGCCCGGCGTGCTCAACCTGGTGACCGGCACCGGCCCGGTGGTGGGCGCGGCGATCGCCGGGCATCCGGACGTGGACATGGTGTCCTTCACCGGCTCGACCGCCACCGGCCGGACCATCGCGCACGCGGCCGCCGACCGGATCGCCCGGGTGGCGCTGGAGCTGGGCGGGAAGTCGGCCAACGTGATCCTGGACGACGCCGACCTGACCCGCGCGGTGAAGGTGGGCGTCGGTAACGCGTTCCTCAACTCCGGCCAGACCTGCACCGCGTGGACCCGGATGCTGGTGAGTGAGAACCGGTACGACGAGGCGGTCTCGATCGCCGCCGCCAGCGCCGCGGGCTACCGCACCGGCGACCCGTTCGACGAGACGACGCGACTCGGCCCGCTGGTCTCGGCCGCCCAGCGGGACCGGGTGCGCGGGTTCATCGACCGGGCCGAGGCGCGCCGGGTCACCGGAGACGCGCCGGTGCCGGACCGTGGCTACTTCGTCGCGCCGACCGTGTTCGCCGACGTCGACCCGGACAGCGAGTTGGCCCAGGAGGAGATCTTCGGCCCGGTGCTGTCGATCATTCCGGTCCGCGACGACGAGCACGCGGTCGAGATCGCCAACCATTCCCGGTACGGCCTGGCCGGCGGTGTCTGGGGCAGCCCGGAACGGGCGCTGGCCGTGGCCCGGCGGATGCGGACCGGTGCGGTGGACGTCAACGGTGCCGCGTTCAACCCGCTCGCCCCGTTCGGCGGGTACAAGCAGTCCGGCATCGGGCGGGAGCTCGGCGCGTACGGCCTGGCCGAGTTCCAGCAGGTCAAGGCGGTGCAGCGATGACGGTGGTGCGCGCGGTGGTGGTACCCGAGGCCGGCGCCGCCCCGGCCGTGGCAGAGCTGCGGCTGCCGGAGGCGGGTCCCGGGCAGGTCCGGGTCCGGATCCGGGCGGCCGGCGTCTGCCACTCCGACCTGTCCATGGTCAACGGCACCCTGCGCCCGCCGTACCCCCTGGTCCTGGGTCATGAGGCGGCCGGCGAGGTGGTCCAGGTGGGTGACCAGGTGACCCGGGCTGCGGTGGGTGACCACGTGGCCCTGAACTGGCAGCCCGCCTGCCGCATGTGCTGGTTCTGCACCCACGGCGAACCGTGGCTGTGCGCGACGACCTCGGGCATCGCAGCGCTGGAGAACGGCAGCACGCTGGACGGCAGCCCGGCCTACGTGACGCTGGGGCTGGGTGCGTTCGCCGAGGAGGTGCTGGTGCCGGAGAACGCGGTGATCCCGGTGCCGGCCGCGCTGGGCTGGCCGGACGCGGCGTTGCTGGGGTGCGCGGTGCTGACCGGCACCGGCGCGGTCCGCAACACCGCCCGGGTGGCCGCCGGCGACTCGGTGCTGGTGATCGGGCTGGGCGGGGTCGGTCTGTCGGTGGTCGCCGCGGCCCGGGCAGCCGGTGCGTCCCCGGTCATCGCGGTGGACGTCTCGGAGGCCAAGAAGGCGCTGGCCGAGTCGGCCGGTGCCACCGACTTCGCCATCGCCTCGGACGCGCTGTCCAAGGACGTCCGCCGGCTCACCGGGGGCCGCGGCGCCGATCACGCGTTCGAGTGCGTCGGCCGGGCGGTGACCATCCGGGCCGCCTGGCGGGCCACCCGGCGCGGCGGACAGGTCACCGTGGTCGGGATGGGCCGCGCCGACGACGAGGTGACGCTGTCCGCGCTCGACATCTTCTCGTCGGCCCGGACGCTGCGGTCGTCGGTGTACGGCTCGTCGGACCCGGACACGGAGGTCCCGGCGCTGGCCGAGGCGGTGGGGTCCGGCGCGCTGCGGCTCGATCACCTGGTCACCGACCGGATCGGGCTGGCCGACGTGCCGGCCGCCTTCGACCGCATGGCCCGCGGCGAGGGCGCCCGCTCGGTGGTCGTCCTCTGACCCTGGCGGTGACCGCGAGGTCCCGAACGGGACGGGACCTTGGTCCCGGGGAGTGCGGCGGTCCGGCCCGTGTGGATCACCTTCGCGTACGCGACAGTTGAGATGTCAACCAGACGTACAGCGGAGGCAGCGATGACCATCCACGCACACACCAACCGTTCCCCGGCCACCCCGATCGAGCACGCCGCGAGCCCGGGCCCGATGCTCACCACCACCGCGGCGAAGGCGCTCGCCGTGCTACGGATCAGCACCGGCTTCGTCTTCCTCTGGGCGTTCCTGGACAAGACCTTCGGCTTCGGCTACGCGACGCCCGCCGCGAAGGCCTGGATCAACGGCGGCTCGCCGACCAAGGGCTTCCTGTCCTCGGTCGCGGTCGGACCGTTCGAGTCGTTCTTCCACGCGATCGCCGGCACCTGGTGGGCCAACACCCTGTTCATGGTGGGCCTGCTCGCCATCGGCGTGGCCCTGATCGCGGGCGTCGGCCTGCGCATCTCGGCGATCACCGGCAGCCTGATGATGGTGATGATGTGGCTGGCGGAGTTCCCGCTCGCCCAGACCACCAGCGCCGGCGAACCCAGCGGCTCCACCAACCCGCTGATCGAGTACCACATCATCTACGCGATCGCCCTGATCGTCCTCGCGACAACCTACGCCGGACACACGTGGGGCCTCGGCCGGCTCTGGGCCCGGATCCCGTTCGTCCAGAAGCACCGCTGGCTCATCTGAGCATCCTGTCCCCGCCAAGAAGGCCGGCGACCCCGCCCGGGGCCGCCGGCCTTCGGCGTGCCGCGCGCTGAACCCGCCTCCGCGTAGCGCGCGCCCGTCGCCGGTCGGTCCGCCCGAACCAGCGAGCGGACTGCAAGGGCCGCCCGATCTATCGGCTCAACACGTTTGCCGGCGCGCTGACGTTCGACTCGCTGAACGGGCTGCACAACGACACACGGGACGACGTCGCGGTCGCTGGATTCGCCCTGCTCGACCAAGGGCCGGCCGCCTGAGCTTCGTCGGCCGGCAACGGCTCCGTGGCAGCCAGATACGCCTCGGACCGATGGACGAGGTGAGTCATCCCGACCTCCAGGAGAAACTTCTCCGGGCCGGAGGTGACCGGAATCCAATCCAGGAAGGTCCGCCACCGCGCCAGGTCCTTGCGCCACAGCTCGACGAAGTCGTGGCAGAGGTTGGCCCGGATGTCCGCACTCCGGCCGCGCGCCGCCTCAAGCGAGCGGCGGTGCCGTGCGCCGGTGGCGGGCTGCGCCAGGATGTAGTCGATGAACTTGCGGCGGCGGTACAGGGCCTCACCCCAGAACCCGGTCTCTGCGGTGTCGATGTCGTGTCCGAAGTCCAGCAGCCAGAACAAACCTTCGGCGAGAGTGTCGCCCAGTTCCTCGGCGCGGGCGCGGTTCGCGTTGGCGAACGGGTCATAGGCGCGCTGGCGCATCGCGCCGGCACGGGCCGCCTGGAACGGCACGCCGTCGCCGAGCAGGAAGAACCAGTCCTCGCTGTAGATGTTGGGGAAGAACGACGACGTCCGGCTGGTGTCGATCATCATGGCGCCACCGCCGATGAAGGTGTCCTGCTTGCCGCCGACCGCTCGGAAGGCGTGGCACACGACGGAGTTGTCCCGGTAGCCGGTGTTGGCCAGTCCCACAGCGCGATAGCGGTCGAGGAGTCCGGCGGCGTGCGTCAGCTGGCCGGAATCGTCGATGACGATGTCGTCATCGAGGAACAGCACCCGGCTCCAGCCGGAGCCACGCGCCAGCGTGAGTCCCAAGTTGCGCTTCAGGCTGAGATCGCTGCTGCCGCAGAAGCCGTGGTCACGCAAGAGGCGGTCGGTGGAAAAGGTCGGTAGCCACCGCGCCAGCGACTCGTCGACATCAACCGAGAGGACTGCTGCATCCAGATGATCGGCAAGTTTGTTCGCTTGCCCGGCGGTCGCCGCCTTGCTGCAGAGAGCAACCACCGGGGTGTCGATCTCCGTGCCGATGCGCATGACGTGACGCAGGGCGTCGACCGGCCAGGCGGTGGGCACGATGATGGCGTCGAGTTCCGCGGGCTCCGCGTCAGCCAGCGATTCCTCGGTCAGCAGGTGACTGTGCGAGCCGTGGTGGAGCTCTCCGACGTCAAGGTTCACGATCCTGCCTCCGACCAGGTGTGCAGAACGGTGCCCCGGGCCGTCCAATCTGGAGTTACCACCACGCCGTTGCCGATCTGCACACGGAACAGCAGGCTGAAGGTGTTGTCACCGCCAAACGTCTCGGCGAGATAGTCGGCGTTGCGCTCCCGCAGCACCTTGTCGGTCAGCGTGCGGACCGAGCCGAACACCCCGCTGCCGTACATTCCGTTACATACGGTCACCGTTCTGGTTCGGTTCAACGGGTTCGGTGCCCGCAGGAAGTGTCCCACGTCCTGCACCAGGACTCGGCCAGTTCCGCGATCTTCGAACTCCGGCGCGAATGACTCCTCATCGCCGGTTCCAACGACCCGGAAGCAGCCACGGCTCGGGTCGGCGTCGTCGGAGTACTGCCGGAGCGGTACGCCGGTCAGGCGCATGGTGTCCTGTGTTGCCTTGTTCCAGTCCACCCCACCCAGAAGGACCAGGTGCGCCGTCCAGTCGTCGCGCCGCATGCGGTCCGCACTGCGGTACTGCACCTCGTGATCCGGATTGACGGCGCGGATGTGACCGTGGAGTTCGAAGAGGGAGTCGAGATCCGCGAAGCGGGACAGCTCGGAGCGGTCCGGGGCAGGCAGAGCCGAGCCGGGCATGGTCTCCTGCAGATCATCCGGAAGCTCCGCGCAAACGATGATCACCGGGCCGTCGTCATGGAAGTGCCAAGGTCCACGCCCGACGATGGTGGGCGCCGGTCCGTCCACGGTGGGCCACGTTGCGCCCAACTCGGCTAGGGCGGCCCGCCGCAAGCTGTGCAGTTCTTGGAGCAGCCGCTCTCGAACCCCGGCCTCCGCCGTGGTCAGGTCAGTCTCGTTGACCAGGCGGAAGCGGCCGCCTTCCAGGGACCGGCGAGTACTGAAGAAGGTCGCGATCGCGTTCAGCCGATCTTCCGGCGGCGGGGTGGGGTTGGACGTCCGTTCCCAGGATGAGATCAGTTGAACGCTGGTGGACTTCCGCTGTTCCAGTGCCTCGGCTAGTTGCGCCTGGGTGATCGAGACATCGGACCAGTGCGACTTGCGCAAGCTGCGCAGTCGGACAGCTAGAGCTCGGGCAGCGTTGCCGGCAGGCACCCCGGAAACCTCCAGAAAATTTCACTGTACCGCGACTGGAGTGGTATATCGCAGGTTGCCAGAGTGCCGCCATCCGTCGAGCGGTCCGCCGCAAGATCGTTATTCGTGAATGAACCTGAACACTTGAATCATCATGTTTACGCGGCGAGTCTAGTCGCCTACATTGGGTATACGGGATGTACAGCTAGAGCTAGGTGTACATCTTGACGGCAAATGTAGGGAGGCCTACATGCGTCAGCCGTCCCGACCGACCCGATGGGTGCCACGAGCACCTCCCGGACGACAGAGCGCCCCCGGTCGCCACAACCGGAGGCACTCCCTGGTGGGCAGTCCCCTGGCAGCTGACGCGAGAAAGGCCTACCCGTGGAAACCATAAGCGCCTTCCTATCCGCGCTGACATCCGACCCGCCCGTCGAGGCGACGTACTCGCAGGACCTGATCGAGGCGGTGGCCGCCGCGGCTGCCCTGTTCGCCATCCTGCTCATCGTCTACCTGGTCATTCGCGCCACCTACGTGGTCATCAAGCTGTTCACCCCAGCCGCCGGCTCCATAACCACGCTGATGGTGGTGATCGTCGCCCTGGTCGGCTGGTTGAACCGCTGACTTCGTCCGCGCTGCTGTCGGACCATCGACAGCAGCGCCCCGTAGCAGGACGATCACAGGGACGTGCGAACTCGGAGGTGTGAGTGCTGGACGACGTGTCCATACGGACCGCCGACGAGGAGGATGTCCGGGCCTTCGTTCGCGACCAGGACGATCAGCACTTCTTCTCCAGGCACCTGGGCCCAGGGCGGGGCGTTCTGCTCCTGGCCTTCCGGCGGGACAGAAACGTCGGCCAGGTCTTCCTCCGGCTGGACGAGGCTGAGGAACCCGAACTCCGAACGGGACTCCCTGAGGTGCCGCGCCTGCAACGCCTCAAGGTATCGGTGGACCATCGACGCACCGGGGTCGGACGACACCTGGTCCGTGCGGCCGAGCGACTGCTGTTCGAGGACGGTCACCGCCAGGTCGCACTGGGCGTCCACCCGGGCAACTTCGAGGCCATAAGCTTCTACAAAGGCCTTTCCTTCACGGTGTGGCGCGAGCAGACTCTCACCACATTCCGTGAACATGTGCGGGACGACGGAAGCACGGTCCGTGAGGAAGAGCCGTGCCTGGTGTTCGTCAAGCGCCTGGGACCGCCGTCGTCCTGAGGACAACGTCGACCGGTGTCGCCCCGGGACGCGTCCGGTCAGCCTTCCTAGCTGCCGGTGCGCGAGCGCCGGCGCCGCTCAGCGGCGTCGAGCAGTGACGTGATGACGCGTTCGAGGGTGGCCGCGGCCCGGGCCTGGGTCATCTCCATCGGGGTGCGCATGGTGTCCCAGGTGTTCCACATGCTGACCGCGGTGATCGCCTCCACCAGGTCCGGATCGCCGGTGGTCTCGGCGGCGAAGAGTGCCCGCACCTCGGCACGGACCCGCTCCACGTGCAGCTTGCGGTAGCGCTGCAGGGCCGGGGAGAACGGCTCCTTCAGCGCCGCGGCCCGGGCGGCCGGCGCGATGGTTTCGGACAGCCGGGCGCGCTGCCGGCAGTACGCGGTGATCCGCTCGGCCAGCGGCAGGTCGGCGTCGATCGGCTCGAAGGCGGCGTCGCGGCGGTCCAGGATGCGCTGGCCGCTGGCGGCGAACAGGGCCTCCATGTCGGCGAAGTGGCTCCACAGGGCGCGCAGCGAGACGCCGGCCTCCTTGGCGATGCGGTCCGCGGTCGGGCGGAGATCGCCGTCGGTGATCAGGGCGACGTGGGCGTCCACGATGGCGTTGCGGGTGCGCTCGGAGCGGGCGGTGCGCCCGTCCACCCGCTGTGGCGTCGGCTCTGCGGTCATCGATGGCTCATTTCGGAGTCTCTTCTGGGGTTTTCCGCCGTGGGTTGGCTCCGGTACCGGTTGAGTTCACGGCGGGCCAGCGAGCGTTTGTGCACCTCGTCCGGACCGTCGGCGAGTCGCAGCGTACGGGCCGCCGCCCACAGCCGGGCCAGCGGTGTGTCCTGGCTGACGCCCGCGGCGCCGTACGTCTGGATCGCCTTGTCGATGATCCACTCCACCGTACCCGGTGTGATGATCTTGATGGCCTGGATCTCGGTGTGCGCGCCCTTGTTGCCGACAGTGTCCATCAGCCAGGCGGCCTTGAGTACGAGCAGCCGGGCCTGTTCCAGCCGGACCCGGGATTCGGCGATCCAGTCCTGCACCACGCCCTGGTCGGCCAGCGGTTTCCCGAACGCCGTGCGGGCCAGCGCGCGAGTGCACATCAGCTCCAGCGCCCGCTCGCCCATGCCGATCAACCGCATGCAGTGGTGGATCCGGCCCGGGCCCAGGCGTGCCTGCGAGATGGCGAACCCCGATCCCTCCGCGCCGATCAGGTTGCTCGCCGGCACCCGTACGCCGTCGAAGATCACCTCGGCGTGCCCGCCGTGATCGCCGTCGTCGTAGCCGAACACCATCATGGCTCGCGTGACGGTCACGCCCGGGGTGTCGCGGGGGACCAGGATCATGCTCTGCTGCACGTGCCGGGCCGCGTCCGGGTCGGTCTTGCCCATCACGATGAAGATCCGGCAGTTCGGGTTCATCGCGCCGGAGATGTAGAACTTGCGGCCGGTGATCACGTACTCGTCGCCGTCGCGGACGATCCGGGTGCCGATGTTGGTGGCATCGGAGGACGCCACGTCCGGCTCGGTCATCGCGAACGCCGACCGGATCTCGCCGTCCAGCAACGGCTGCAGCCACTGCCGCTGCTGCTCGTCGGTGCCGAACTGGGCCAGCACCTCCATGTTGCCGGTGTCCGGGGCGGCGCAGTTCAGCGCGGCGGGGGCGAGAAACGGGCTTCGGCCGGTGATCTCCGCCAGCGGCGCGTACTGCACGTTGGTCAGGCCGGCGCCGCGGTCGCCGGGCAGGAAGAGGTTCCACAGGCCTCGCTCTCTTGCCACGGACTGCAGGGCGGGCAAGTCGTAACGGGACTCCGCGGGATAGATGTGCTCGTCCATGAAGGTGAGCAGCCGCTCGCGGTAGTTCGAGGTCTTCTCGTCGTACCCGAAGTCCATCAGTTGCCCTCCAGCGCCTCGTGACCCTGCCGGACCAGCGGGCCGACCATCTCGCCGACCGTGTCGAAACCCGTGCCGACGGTCTGCCCCTGCACGTACCGGTAGTGCACGCCCTCCAGGATGACGGCCAGCTTGAACGCGGCGAACGCGACGTACCAGTGCAGGTCGCCGACATCCCGCCGGCTGCGCTCGGCGTACCGGGCGGCCATCTCGTCCAGCGACGGGTGGCCGGGCACGTCGATCGGCGCGCGCGGCTGCCCGTCCTGCTCGAGCAGCGGCCGGCCGGCGTAGACCAGCATCAGCGCCACATCGCTGAGCGGATCGCCGAGCGTGGACATCTCCCAGTCGAGCACCGCGCGCACCTCCAGCGAGCGCCCGATGAGCACGTTGTCCAGCCGGTAGTCACCGTGCACGACGGTGCCGTCGCCGGACGGGATGTGCGTGGCCAGCCGGGCGTGCAGTTCGTCGATGCCCGGCACGTCCCGGCTGCGCGAGGCGTCCAGTTGTTTCTTCCACCGGCGCACCTGGCGCTCGTTGAAGCCCTCCGGCCGGCCGAAGTCGGCCAGCCCGATCGCCACCGGGTCCAGCGCGTGCAGGTCGGCCAGCGTGTCGACCAGCGTGAGGATGAGCTGCCGCACGTCGGCGACGCTGGAGATGTCCCGGTAGATCTGCCCGTCGACGTGCTCCATCAGGTAGAACGGCGCGCCGATCACCGACGGGTCGGTGCACAGCCGGATCGGCTCGGGCACCGGGAAGCCGGCCCGGGACAGGGCGCTCAGCACCCGGAACTCCCGGGCCATGTCATGGGCGGTGGGCAGCACGTGGCCCAGCGGCGGGCGGCGCAGCACCCAGCGCGACTCGCCGTCGGTCACCGCGTAGGTGAGGTTCGACCGGCCACCGGCGAACATCGTCGCGGTCAGCTGCGAGCCGCCGAGGTATGCGCCGAGCCGGTCCAGGTCGAGGCCCCTCACTCGAAGCTCCGCTGCAGCTTGTTCATGCCACCCAGCCAGCGGTCCGGGTCGGTGGCCCGCCGCCGGTAGAACTCGGCCACCTCGGCGTGCGGCAGGATCAGGAACCCGTCCGACTGCACGCCCTTGGCCGCCGCCTCGGCCACCTCGGCCGGTTCCATGGCGCCCTCGGCGAGCAGCGCACTGCTGGCGCTGGCACCGCCGCCCCGGGACATCATCGCGGTCCGGACGCCCTGCGGGCACAGCGCCTGCACCTTGATGCCGCGGTGGGCGTACGTGGCCCGCAGCCACTCGGCGTAGGCCAGCGCGGCGTGTTTGGTGACCGAGTACGGGGCGCTGCCGAGCAGCGTCAGCAGGCCCGCCGCGGACACCGTCAGCAACAGGTGACCGCCCTCGCCGGCCAGCCAACGGGGCAACAGCGCCCGGGTGACGTAGACGTGGGCCAGCACGTTGACGCCGAAGTCCCGCAGCCACACCTCGTCCGGGGTGTCCGGCCCGCCGGGGGAGAGCACGCCGGCGTTGGAACAGAACAGGTCGACGCCGCCGAGCTCGTCCCAGGCGGCGTCGATCAGCCGGCGTACGTCCGCCTCGCTGCCCGCGTCGCCCGGGACCGCCCGCCCCCCGATGCCGGCGGCCACCGCCTCAGCGGCCGCTGGGTCCACGTCGTTGACCACCACCCGCGCCCCGTCGGCGGCGAACCGGCGGGCCAGCGCGGCACCGATCCCGCCGCCGGCGCCGGTCACGACGACATTCACTGCACGGCCCCGGTGAGCGTGACGCCGCCGTCGATCACGAGGGTCTGGCCGGTGATCCAGGCGGCGTCCGGCGAGCACAGGAAGGCCACCGCGCCGGCCACGTCCTCCGGCACGCCCAGCCGGCGCAGCGGATAGGTGGCCGCCACCTGCTCCTCGCGGCCCTCG
Organism: Actinoplanes sp.; assembly: GCA_035685405.1. Lineage (GTDB taxonomy): Bacteria > Actinomycetota > Actinomycetes > Mycobacteriales > Micromonosporaceae > Actinoplanes. Next base: position 37,224 of record DASSAL010000278.1, read on the forward strand.
TACAGGGCGGTGGCGAACCGGGTCTTCACCACCGCCGGAGCCACCGCGTTCACCCGGACCGCCGGGGCCAGCTCGACCGCCAGTTCCTCGGTCAGATGGATCAGCGCGGCCTTGGTGACCCCGTAGAACGCGATGCCGGGCGCCGGGCGGACGCCGGAGACCGAGGAGATGTTGACGATCGAGCCGCCGTCGCCGAGGCCACCACGCAGCGCCTCCTGCACCCAGCCGAGCGTGCCCAGCACGTTGACGTCCAGCATCTTGCGGGCGGCGCCCAGGTCCAGCGAGCTGAGTGGTCCGTACGCCGGGTTGATGCCGATGTTGTTGACCAGCGTGGTGATCGGGCCGAACCGGCCCAGGACGGTGTCGATCGCCTCGGCGCGGTGATCGGCGTTGTCGCCCTTGCCGGGCACGCCGATCGCCACCGCCGGGCCGCCGAGGTCCTTCGCGGCCGTTTCCAGCGCCGTCGCGTCGCGTCCGGTGATGCCGACCCTGGCCCCTGCCGCGACGAACCGCTGGGCGATCGCGAAGCCGATGCCACGGCTCGCTCCGGTCACGATCGCCACTGCGCCGGCCAACTGCGTCATGCGTACTCCCCAGGTCGGAAGGTCCCCGCCGCCCACCTTCTCACGAGGCGGCGGGGATGCCGTTCGCCGGCGGGGCGACCGGGCTCGCGGTGTACGCCTGCACCGGCCCGTCCGCCGAGTCGGTCTGGTACGGCGTACCGAAGTACTCCGCCTTGCCGCCGGTGATCCGGGTCAGCTGCTGACCTCCGTACCCGGAATGATCGTCCGCGGAGAACCGCAGCGGAGCGATGCCCGGGCCTTGGAATCCGCCCTTCTCCACCGTCTCGATCAGCCCTTCCCGGGTCAGCTCGGGCCCGGCCGCCTGCAGCACCTGCACGAACAGGTAGCCGACCGACATGCCGTAGACGATGTTGTTGTCGAACTCGGCGTTGCCGTTGTGTGCCTGATTGACCTTCTTGTAGAGCTGGATCCACGGGTTCGCGTCGTCGGTGTTCAGCGGCAGGTAGTTGGTCGCCACCACGCCCTCCAGCAGCGGGGCGGCGTCACCGAGGGACCGGCGCAGGGTGGTCGGGTCGGCGCCGACGTTGGACACCACGAAGGCCGGCTTGAACGCGATCTTGGCAGCGGTGCCGATCGCCAGCGCGGTGAACCCGGGCACGGTGGCCAGCATGACCACCTCGCAGCCGGCCTGCTTGAGCGCGCCCATCTGCGGGCCGACGTTCGGGTTGCTGGTCACGTAGCTCTGCTTGGCCGCCACCGGGCCGAGGATCTTCTCGATGCCGAGCAGGCTGTCCCGGCCGAAGTCGTCGTCCTGGCCGAGGAAACACACCTTCTTGCCGGCGTGCGTCTCCTTGACGTGGGTGGCCAGGATCTTGCCCTCGACGGTGTAGTCCGGGTTGAAGCCGAACGTGCCCGGATATTTGTCCGGCTGGTTCCAGCTGCGGCTGCCGGAGGCGACGAACAGGTCCGGCACCCGGTTGGTCTTGAGGAAGTCCAGCACGCCGGTGTGCGTGGGCGTGCCCAGGCCGTTGAGGATGGCGAACACCTTGTCCTGCAACACCAGCTCGCGGACCACCTGCTGGGTGGTCGCCGGGTTGTAGGTGTCGTCCATGATCTTGTAGGTGATCTTGCGGCCGTTGACGCCGCCGCTCGCGTTGACGTAGTCGAAGTACGCCTTGGTGGCCGGGGCGATCTTGGAGTAGCCGGCCGCGGCCGGGCCGGTGAGCGGCATGTGCGTGCCGACCAGGATCTCGGTGGCGGTCACGCCCGGGGTGTTGCTGCTGCCCCCGCTGCTGTCGCCGCCGCTGTCTCCGTCGCCGGAGCAGCCTGCGGCCGTGAGGAGCGCGAGAGTGGCGAGGACGGCCAGCCCACGCCCTGCGGAAGGTTTCATCTCAGGCCTTTCTTGTCGGAGTGCGGAAGCGGGTGGTGAGCCGGCGGCCCAGCGAGGCGATGCCGCCGGGGAACGCGAGCATGACGACGATCAGGACGACGCCGAAGATGGCCAGCGGAAGGTTGCCCTCCAGGCGCTGCGCCACCGCCGCGGAGACGTCGATGGAGTCGGTCACGGAGTGCGTGGTGGCGGGCAGGGCGACCAGCAGGATCGCCCCCCACAGCGCGCCGGTCAGGCTGCCCAGCCCGCCGATCACGATGGCCATCAGCAGGAACAGCGACAGGGTGAGCGGGAACGCGCCCGGCGACACGCTCTGCGCCAGCACCGCGAACAGCGCGCCGCCCAGACCGGCGCAGGCCGCGCTGACCACGAACGCCATCACCTGCGTACGGGCGACGTTGATGCCGGCCAGCCGGGCGGCGGCCTCGTCGTCGCGCACGGCCTTGAGGTTGCGGCCGAA
>DASSAL010000279.1:0-11903 GCA_035685405.1 Actinoplanes sp.
TGTAATTTCGGTGGGGTTGCGAGAAGGCGAGGCGGAGGCCGGGTCCGGACCGCAAGAAACACGCCGCGTGCGTGGGGGGTGAGTGCCGGCAGCGATGCCGGTGCAGGAATTGGAGGCACGCCGATGGAAGCGCAGGTAGAAGGGGTCGACCTGCTCGGGGATGCGCCTGAGTGGCAAGAGCGGGCGCTGTGCTCGCAGACCGATCCAGAGGCTTTCTTCCCGGAGAAGGGCGGCTCGACCCGCGAGGCGAAGCGCATCTGCGGCCGGTGCGATGTGAAGGCGGAGTGCCTGGAGTACGCGCTGGGGCACGACGAGCGGTTCGGCATCTGGGGTGGGCTGTCCGAGCGGGAGCGTCGCAAGCTGAAGCGCCGGGTGGCCTGAGCCTGAACGTGGGCGAGGGCGGGGTCAGGACAGCTCGTCCGGGTCGACGCCGAGCAGATTGGCGACCTGCTCGATGATCACATCGTGCACCAGGTCGGCGAGGTCCTCCCGATCCATCGCCCGGAACTCCAGCGGGCGCCGGTACAACACGATGCGCGGCGGCAACTCCTGGCGGCCGGGACGGCCGGGCAGCAGCCGGGCCAGCGGGACCTCACCGTCCTCCAGCACGTCGGAGTCGTAGACGTTGAGTTCCGGCGGCACGTCCTCCACCGCGAACTCGACGCCGGCCAGCTCCTTGGCGTACCGCCGCTCCAGGCTCTCCACGGTGTCCAGCACCAGGTCGTCGAAGATCTCCGCCTTGGTCCGCGCCAGCGGCACGGTGGCCGGCACCAGTCGGCCGCGCAGCCCGCGGCCGTGCCGGTCGCGCCGGGCCGGACGTCCCGGGCCCGCGGAGCGCGCGGTCCGGCCGGGGTCGGCGGTGCGGCGGCGGTCGGGACTGGTGGTCACGCCTGAACTGTAGTCCGGTGGCCCGGTTCGCGTGGTCAGGCCGTTGTGGTGTTTCCAGCTAGCGACGAACCATCGCGAACAATTACCCCAAAGGGGACGGCGTGGCGGCTCCCTATGGCCGAATCGTGATGCATGGTGGTGCGGCGTGTCGCGGGCCGGTCGCGGGACGGAGCGATAACGTGCCGCCGTGAGGTCCCCACGGCGTTGCTCCCGGAACGGCTGTCCCCGGCAGGCGGTTGCCACGCTGACCTACGTCTACAGCGACTCCACGGCGGTGGTCGGCCCGCTGGCGGCCTTCGCCGAACCCCACACGTACGACCTCTGCGAACCGCATGCCCGCAGCCTCACCGCCCCCCGAGGCTGGGAACTGGTCCGGCACGACGGCGACTTCACCCCACCGCCGCCGACGACCGACGACCTGGTCGCCCTGGCTGAAGCCGTCCGCGAGGCCGGCCGGCCGATGCCACCGATCCAGCACCACCAGGAACCCCACACCGGCCGGCGCGGCCACCTGCGCGTCATCCCGCCGGCCGGATGACACCGGCCCGGTGACCTCAAGGCTGGTGCACGCCCCCGATGGCTTGTCGCGCATCAGCCTCGCGGTCAACGGATCGACATCCGTGATCCTGCCCGGAGCGGGACGGGTGGCCGGCACGCCGTCGGCGGATTGGCACTGATGGGGGAGAACCGTCAGGGCAGGCGCTCGGCGTCCTGACCGAGCAACAGCGTGTCCAGCGCGTGCCGGACGTCGGTGCCGATCAGCCACTCGCCCGAGTCGTCGGTCAACACCACCCGGCCGTCCGGTGCGACCGCCAGGATGCCCTCGAAACCGGCCGAACCGATCGGGAACAGCGGTGCGCCGAGCTTGGCGCCGACCCGGGCCAGGGTGTCGGCGGTGTCCGCGACGGCCAGCGGGTCGAGAAAGAATCGCGAGGTGCGCACGGTCCGGCCGGGTTCCTCGACGGACCATCGCTTGCCGAAGTACCGGGTGATCGCGGCGGCCGCCGCCCCGGACGGCTGATGGCGGGCGTGCACCCCGGCGATCTCCGCCACCCGGTCGACGACGTCGCCCGCCGGTACGGCCGGGCCGCGGTGCAGGCGGGCCCGCTCGGCCACCCGGCGGCGCCAGGGCAGCGGTTGCTCGCGGATCGGCCGGCCGAGGACCTGCGCGCAGGTCGCGCACGGACTGCCGATGCCGCCGGTGCGAGCGTCCCCGGGGTCGCGGATCCGGTGCAGCGCGGCCGACGTGGTCACCTCGGGGCGGTCGAGGTCGGCCGGGGTCAGCGGCGCACGGCCCGCGGCGGCGCGGGCGGCGTCGGCGGTCCGCACCGCGTCGCCCAGGGCGACCAGTTCAGCGTGCCGTTCCGCGCCGCGCACCCGGGCCGCCGCCGGTATGGCGGACAGCCGGGCCAGCACCAGCGGGTGCAGCGCCGGTGGCGCGCCGGTCCGGGCACTGACCGCCCGGGACCGCGGATGGTCGGTGCCGCCCTCGGCGATCCCCACCTCGGCGACCACCGCCGGCGGGTCCACCGCCGGGCCGCCGAACCCGGGCCGGGGCAGCAGCCCGTTCTCCTGTTCCAGCTTGGTGGCGTACTGCCGGTCCATCCGGTCCGGGATCGGGAAGCCGACCTGGCGGCCGGTCACCTTGTCGATGAACGTCGCGTAGTCCTCGCGCCGGCCGGGCGCCCAGATGGCGTACCCGAGGTCCTCCTCACGCATGATCACGTGAGTGGGCGGTACCTGCCGGCGCTCGGCCCAATGCAGCCCGATGCGGTCCAGGACGTGGTCGGGCAGCGGCCGGCCGAACGCGGCCGGCAACGGTTGCGGCTCGGCGAACCGCTGCACCGTGATGCCGCTCGGCAGCACCGATTCGGTATGCGACACCGGTCCACTCCCGTACTCGAAAACACGCGCGGCAGCCAGGCGCACCATTAGTCTCGCGGCAGAGGCATCAGGGCTGAGGAGTGAGCATTGTCTGATCTGTCGCAGATCGTCAAGGCGTACGACGTACGCGGCGTTGTCCCCGACCAGCTGAACGAGTCGGTGGCGCGCGCGCTCGGCACGGCGTTCGTGGAGATGCTGCGGGAGTCCGGCGACGACGCGGACCGCATCGTCATCGCCCACGACATGCGGGAATCCGGCCCGGACCTGGCGGCCGCGTTCGTCTCCGGCGCCAACGCGGCCGGCGCCGCGGTGGTGCACATCGGCCTGGGTTCGACCGACCAGCTGTACTACGCCGCCGGGGCGCTGAACCTGCCCGGCGCGATGTTCACCGCCAGCCACAACCCGGCGCGGTACAACGGCATCAAGCTGTGCCGGGCCGGGGCCCGCCCGGTCGGGCAGGACAGCGGGCTGGCGATCGTCCGGCAGCGCGCCGAGGACCTGCTCGGCGACCTGGACGCGGTGGCCGACGGACTGTCGCGGGTGGAGCACCGGGACATGCTCGGCGACTACGCGGCCCACCTGCGGTCGCTGGTCGACCTGTCCGGCATCCGGCCGCTGACCGTGGTCGTGGACGCCGGCAACGGCATGGGCGGGCACACCGTGCCGGCGGTGCTCGGCGACCAGGTGCTGCCCGCGTTGCCGCTGCGGATCGTGCCGCTCTACTTCGACCTGGACGGCTCGTTCCCCAACCACGAGGCCAACCCGCTGGAGCCGGCCAACCTGGTGGACCTGCAGCAGGCGGTGCGCGATCGGGGTGCAGACCTCGGCCTGGCCTTCGACGGCGACGCCGACCGGTGTTTCGTGGTGGACGAGAACGGCGACCCGGTCTCGCCGTCCGCGATCACCGCGCTGGTCGCCGTCCGTGAGCTCGGCAAGTTCCCGGGCAGCACGGTGATCCACAACCTGATCACCTCGGCCGCGGTGCCGGAGATCATCCGGGAGAACGGCGGCATCCCGGTGCGCAGCCGGGTCGGGCACTCGTTCATCAAGGCCGAGATGGCCCGGACCGACGCCGTGTTCGGCGGCGAGCACTCGGCCCACTACTACTTCCGCGAGTTCTGGTTCGCCGACACCGGCATGCTGGCCGCGATGCACGTGCTGGCCGCGCTGGGCGGGCAGGACCGGCCGCTGTCGGCGTTCGCCGCCGAGTACGAGCGGTACGCCGCGTCCGGCGAGATCAACTCGACCGTCGACGACGCCGCGGCCAAGGTCGCCGAGGTGCGGGCGGCGTATCCGGACGCGCGGTTCGACGAGTTGGACGGGCTGACCGCGGAGCTGCCCGACGGCGCCTGGTTCAACCTGCGGGCCTCCAACACCGAGCCGTTGCTGCGGCTCAACGTGGAGGCGCCGAAACCGGACCGGATGGCCGTCCTGCGCGACGAGGTGCTGGCGATCGTCCGCCGATAACCGGGCAGTGCGGCGGAGCCGCCTCGGTAGCTCAGCCTTTCCTCGCAGTGCGGCGGAGCCGCCTCGGTAGCACAGTTAGGATCGCTGGGACGTCACATCCGCCGCACCACCACAAGGAGCCTCCGGTGGCCCTCGATCCGCAGTTGCTGGACATCCTGGCCTGCCCGGACACCCATCACGCGCCGCTCGACTACGACCCCGGCGCGCAGACGCTGACCTGCACCGAATGCGGGCGCATCTTCGAGGTTCGCGACGACATCCCGGTCCTGCTGCTCGATGAGGCACGCACCCCGCCGGCTGCGGACGAGGCGTCCTGATGGTCGGTCCGATCGACGGGACGGCGGGCGTTCACGGCCACCGGATCCCGGACGAGTCGCTGCTCGACGACGAGAAGCACATGCTCGACAACGACCCGGGCGGCATGCTGCGGGCCACCGCCTCGGCCGGCGCGCAGGTGCGCGAGTCCGCCGCCCTGGCCGCCGAGGCCGACCTGAGCGCCCTGGCCGACGAGGGCCGGCCGCGCGCGGTGGTGGTGGCCGGCATCGGCACCGCCGGCCTGACCGGCAACATCCTGGCCACCGTGGCCGGCCACCGGTGCCCGGTGCCGATCATCGGGCACCGCAGCGCGGCGCTGCCCGGCTGGGTCGGCGCGGCCGACGTGGTGATCGCCGTGTCGGCCAGTGGCCGCAGCCCGGAGGCGCTGGCCGCGGCGGACGCGGCCGCCCGGCGCGGCGCCCGGCTGGTGGCCATCGGCAATCCGGACTCCGAGCTGCAGGCGATGGCCGAGCGGGCCCGCGCGCCGTTCATCCCGGTGCCCCGGCGGGCGCCGGCCCGGGCCAGCCTGTGGGGCCTGACCGTGCCGGTGCTGCTGGCCGCCCGCAGCCTGGGCCTGGTCAAGGTCAACGAGGCCGATCTGGCGGAGACCGCGACCCGGCTGGACACCGACGCCGAGCGCTGCCGCCCGGGCGCCGAGTCGTTCGTCAACCCGGCCAAGTCGCTGGCCCTCGGCCTGGCCGGCTCGGTGCCGGTGATCTGGGGTTCGTCGCCGCTGGCCACGGTGGCCGCACGCCGGTTCGCCGACACGCTGGCGGCCAACGCCCGCTATCCGGCGATGGCCGGTGCCCTCGGCGAGGCCGGCCGGGGGCGGGTCGGTCTGCTGGACGGCGTGTTCGGCGGCCTGGCCGAGTCGTCCCGGGACATCTTCGCCGACCCGGACGACGACGAACTGGAGAACGGCGCGGCCACGCGGTTGCGTCTGGTGGTGTTCCGGGACGGCGGCCTGAACCCGGAGGAGGAGGCGGACGAGCCGGTCGCCGTCGAGGAACGCCGGGCGGACGCGGTGCAGACGCTCGCCGAGCGGCGCGGCGTGCGTTGTGATGTGCTGGTGGCCGAGGGCGGCTCGGCGGTGGAACGGCTGGCCTCGCTGGTCGCCACGCCGGACTTCGCATCGCTCTATCTCGCGTTGGCGCACGGTCTGGATCCGATGGCGGTGCCGGCGATCAACGAGATGAAGGAACTGAGCAATCCGATGCCGGAGGGCAGGCAATGAGCGCGGAGGGTGGTACCAAGGCGATTATCGCCGCGCTGGCGGCGAACCTGGGCATCGCGGTCACCAAGTTCATCGCCTGGCTGCTGACCCAGTCGTCGTCGATGCTGGCCGAGTCGATCCACTCGGTGGCCGACTCCGGCAACCAGGCCCTGCTGCTGGTCGGCGGCAAGCGGTCGCGGCGCCGGGCCACCCCGGAACACCCGTTCGGGTACGGCCGGGACCGCTACATTTACGCGTTCATCGTGGCGATCGTGCTGTTCAGCGTGGGGGGCCTGTTCGCGCTGTACGAGGCCTGGCACAAGCTCTCCGACCCGCACCCGATCGAGCGTTGGCAATGGGTGCCGGTAGTGGTCCTGCTGGTCGCGATCGTGTTGGAGACGTTCTCGTTCCGGACCGCGATCAAGGAGTCCAACCGGGTCCGCGGCAAGAGCTCCTGGGTGCAGTTCGTCCGGCGGGCCAAGGCGCCCGAGCTGCCGGTGGTGTTGCTCGAGGACGCCGGAGCGCTGCTCGGCCTGATCTTTGCCTTGTTCGGCGTGGTGATGACGCTGATCACGCACAACGGCGTCTGGGACGGCATCGGCACCGCGATGATCGGCCTGTTGCTGGTCGCCATCGCGATCATGCTGGCGATCGAGACCAAGAGCCTGCTGCTCGGTGAGGGCGCGACACCGGAGGACCTCCGCACGATCGAGCAGGCGGTGGTGTCCGGCGCCGGCGTGGAGCGCATCATCCACATGAAGACGCTGTACCTGGGTCCCGAAGAACTGCTGGTCGCGGCCAAGGTGGCGGTGCCGCGGTCGGAACGCGCCGACCAGATCGCCACCCACATCAACGAGGCCGAGGCACGGATCCGCGCGGCCCTGCCGATCGCGCGGGTGATCTACATCGAGCCGGATATCTACAACCCTGCTGCTGCGGCGGCGGCGGCGGATTCCAGCGCCCGTGCGGTGGGTTCCGTTCCTCCCCGGCCCGCATGATCGTTTGATCTACATGAAGGTCTACCCGCTCACCGGGGCGATCCGGCCGTACGCCTGGGGTTCCCGGACCGTGCTGGCCGCGTTGCAGAGCCGGCAGGTGCCCAGTGACGGCCCGGAGGCGGAGCTCTGGCTGGGCGCCCATCCCGGCGATCCGGCCACGGTGACCGGCCCGGCCGGTTCGGTCGGCCTGGACACGCTGATCGCCGACGACCCCAAGGGCCGGCTCGGCGAGACGGTGGTGGACGAGTTCGGGGTTCGGCTGCCGTACCTGATGAAAGTGCTGGCCGCGGACGCGCCGCTGTCGTTGCAGGCGCACCCGGACGCCGAGCACGCGCGGGCGGCGTACGCGGCTCAGGAGGCGGACCCGGCGGCGCCGCGCATCTATACCGACCCGTACCACAAGCCGGAGATGCTGGTCGCGCTGAGCCCGTTCGAGGCGTTGTGCGGTTTCCGGGATCCGGCCCGCTCGGCCGAGGCGCTGGCGGCGGTGCCGGTGCCCGAGCTGGCGCCGGTGGTGGATGCCCTCCGGACCGGCGTGGCCGGACTGCAGGACGCGGTCCGGATGCTGCTGACCTGGCCGGCCGAGACCCGGCCGGCGCTGGTGGAAGCGGCCCGCGAGCACGGCCCGGCGCTGGCCGGCGAGCTGGCGTCGCGGCATCCGGGCGACCCGGGTGTGCTGGTGGCGCTGTTGCTCAACCACGTGCGGCTGGCGCCCGGCGAGGCGATCTGGATGCCGGCCGGCAACCTGCACGCCTACCTGCGGGGCGCCGGCGTGGAGATCATGGCGGCCAGCGACAACGTGCTGCGCGGCGGGCTGACCCCGAAGCGGGTGGACGTCGACGAACTGCTCGCGGTGCTGCGGTTCGAGGTGCTCGACGATCCGGTGCTGCCCGCCGCGCCGGTGGCGCCGGGCGTGGTGACCTGGCCGGTTCCGGTCCGGGAGTTCGCGCTGTACCGCATCGAGCTGGACGGCACCCGGCCACCGGTGGAGATGCCCGGCGCCGGCCCGCGGATCGTGCTGAGCGTCCGCGGCGACGTGTTCGTCGGCGAGGCGGTGGACGGCACACCGGTGGAGATCACCCCCGGGGCGGCGGCGTTCGTCTCCGCGGACGCCGGACCGATCAAGGCCGCGGGCGCCGGCGAGATCTTCGTCGCGACCGTGCCGGGGCCGTGATACGCAGAGCTCCGCCAGCCGTGCCGGGGCCCCGGATATCCAGAGCTTTGCCAGCAGGGCCGGGAGCCGTGATACGCCCCGATGCTCAGAGTTCCGCGATCCGCGCCGGGGCCGTGATGCGACCAGGTACTTCAGAGCGCCGCGACTCGCGCCGGGCCGTGATGCGCCCAGATACTTCAGAGCTCCGCGACTCGCGCCGGGGCCGTGATGCGCCCAGGTACTCAGAGCAAAGGGCCCCGACAGGCCGACACAAAATTAGAAATTTCATGATTTGCTTGACATGGCGATGTGCGGAGTGTGAGTCTATAACCACGCAGCGTCATTGGTGATCGGGGGGTCCCACAGACGCGCGCGGTACCAAACCGGGGGGATGAACGGGGCGATGGGCTTGAGCCTGTCGTCCCGTTCGCTGTTCATCACGCGATCCTCGCGGGTCCGGCCCGGACCACCCCGACGGCTCGCGCCAGCGGCGGCGGGACCCGGGTATTGCGCCTGATGAGGTCGTCGCCCGTACGACGAAGGGTCTGATGTCCGACAGCGCTACCGGCACCGGCACGGCAGCCGCAACCACCCGCCCCGCGCGTAGCATGGGGCCTCGTTTGTCCACGGATACAGGAGCCTTGATGACCAGCACCCTGCCGGCGAACCGTCCGCAGACGGTGGCCGACGGCGACTACCAGGTCGCCGACCTGTCGCTCGCCGCGTACGGCCGCAAGGAGATCCAGCTGGCCGAGCACGAGATGCCCGGCCTGATGGCGTTGCGCGCGGAGCACGGCCCCGGCCAGCCGCTGCGCGGTGCCCGGATCACCGGATCGCTGCACATGACGATCCAGACGGCGGTGCTCATCGAGACGCTGACCGCGCTGGGCGCCCGGGTGCGGTGGGCCTCCTGCAACATCTTCTCCACACAGGACCACGCGGCCGCCGCCATCGTGGTCGGCTCCGGCACGCCGGAGCACCCGCAGGGCGTGCCGGTGTACGCGTGGAAGGGCGAGAGCCTCGAGGAGTACTGGTGGTGCACCGAGCGGGTACTGCTCTGGCCGGACGGCGAGGGCCCCAACATGATCCTCGACGACGGTGGTGACGCCACGCTGCTGGTGCACAAGGGCGCCGAGTTCGAGCGGCTGGGCGCGGTCCCGGCGCCGGGCACCGCCGACTCGGAGGAGTACGCGGTCATTCTGAACCTGCTGGCTCGGTCGCTGCGCGAGGACGACCGCCGCTGGACCCGGGTGGCGGCCGGCATCAAGGGCGTCACCGAGGAGACCACCACCGGCGTGCACCGGCTGTACGAGATGCAGCAGGCCGGCACGCTGCTGTTCCCGGCGATCAACGTCAACGACTCGGTGACCAAGAGCAAGTTCGACAACAAGTACGGCTGCCGGCACTCGTTGATCGACGGCATCAACCGGGCCACCGACACGCTGATCGGCGGCAAGGTGGCGGTGGTGTTCGGTTACGGCGACGTGGGCAAGGGCTGCGCCGAGTCGCTGCGCGGCCAGGGCGCCCGGGTGATCGTCATCGAGGTGGACCCGATCTGCGCGCTGCAGGCGGCGATGGACGGCTACCAGGTCGCCACGCTCGACGACGTGGTGGAGACCGCGGACCTCTTCATCACCGCGACCGGCTGCTTCAACGTGATCACTGCCGACCACATGGCCCGGATGAAGCACCAGGCGATCGTCGGCAACATCGGCCACTTCGACAACGAGATCGACATGGCCGGGCTGGCCCGCCGGTCCGACGTGAGCCGGGTGACCATCAAGCCACAGGTGGACGAGTGGCGGTTCGACGACGGCCACTCGATCATCGTGCTGTCCGAGGGCCGGCTGCTGAACCTGGGCAACGCCACCGGGCACCCGTCGTTCGTGATGAGCAACAGCTTCTCCAACCAGACGATCGCGCAGATCGAGTTGTTCACCAAGACCGACGACTACCCGGTCGGGGTGTACGTGCTGCCCAAGCACCTGGACGAGAAGGTGGCCCGGCTGCATCTGGGCGCGCTCGGCGTGAAGCTCACCGAACTGACCAAGGAGCAGGCGGCCTACCTGGGCGTCGCGGTCGAGGGCCCGTACAAGCCGGACCACTACCGCTACTGATCCACCCCTGCAAGGTGCAGGAAGTGATGCCCATGCCGGTACGGTGTTCGGCGTGGCAAGGCCGACATCCACCGCACGCCGGGAGCTCGGTGACGAACTACGCCGGCTCCGGGGCGAGCGCCGGGGAGCCGCGGTAGCTCAGTCACTGGGCTGGTCGGAGTCCAAGCTGAGCCGGATCGAGACGGCCCGGACCGGGATCAGCGACGCCGATCTGGACCGGCTGCTGACCGCGTACGGTGCCCGGCTGGAGGAACGCACCCGGCTGCGAGACCTGGCCCGGCGCGGGCGCGGGCGGGTGTGGTGGACGCCGTATCGCGCCTCGCTGCCGGCACCGTACGACGAGTACGTGGCGCTCGAGGCCGAGGCGCTGGTGATGTCGGAGTGGGAGTCCCAGGTGGTGCCCGGGCTGCTGCAGACCGACGAGTACGCCCGCGCGGTGATCGAAGTGGGCGCCGATATCGGCACCCCGGAGACCATGCAGCGCCGGCTGGCTCTGCGGATGGCCCGGCAGACTGTGCTGGTCCGGGACCCGCCGCCGCAACTCTGCGTGATCCTGGACGAGGCGGTGCTGCACCGCGAGGTGGGCGGTCCGGAGGTGCTGCGCCGGCAACTGCGCCGGCTGTACGAGGCGAGCCTGCGTCCCGAGGTCGAGCTGCTGATCCTGCCGTTCTCCGCGGGCGCGCACGCGGCGCTGTCCGAGTCGTTCATGATCCTCGACTTCGCCGCCGGCGCCCGCGGCCCGGTGGTGCACAGCGAAGGGCTGACCGGCGGCTTCTTCCACCTCAAGGACGCCGACGTCCGCATCTACCGCGAAGCGTTCGTGGATTTGCGGAGGCGCGCCCTGCCCGAGGCGGAAAGCCGCGAGCTCATCACCCGTACGGGCGACATCCGCCGCTGACGCCGGCTCGTTTCCCAAGGTGGGTATCTATCCGTGGGAGGAACGACCGTTGTCCGAGAAGAATCTGACCTGGCGCAAGAGCACCCGCAGCGGTGCCGCCGGGCACTGCGTGGAGGTCGCTGAGACGCCGGCGACCGTGTTCGTCCGGGATTCCAAGGATGTGTCCGGGCCGGTGCTGCGCTTCGCCGCGCCGGAGTGGGCCGAGTTCGTGGCGGGCGTGCGGGACGGTGAGTTCGACCGCCGCTGAAGTCCGCTTGCCGCCGAGGCGGTCCCACGCCTGTGGGACCGCCTTTTTTCGTCGGCTTGACGCCGGACCCCGGCGAGTGACTAAGGTATGCCAAACCTAAGTTAGGACGACCTCAGCATCGGAGTGACCATGCTCGCCACCTACCTCATCGGATTGCGTGAGGGGTTGGAAGCCACTCTGGTGGTGAGCATCCTGATCGCGTTCCTGGTGAAGTCGCAGCGCAAGGACCGGCTGCCCCAGGTGTGGGCCGGTGTCGGCCTGGCCGTCGCGCTTTCCGTCTTCTTCGGATGGTTGCTCAGCTACACCTCCACCACGCTGTTGCAGAAGTACGAGCACCGCGAGCTGTTCGAGGCGATCGCGTCCATCGCGGCCGTGGTGTTCGTCACGTGGATGATTTTCTGGATGCGCCGGGCTTCCCGGTCCATCGCCGGAGACCTGCGCGGCAAGCTCGGCGACGCGCTCGCCGTCGGGTCCATGGCGGTCGCCGGAATGGCCTTCCTGGCGGTGATCCGCGAGGGCCTGGAGACGTCGCTGATCTTCTACTCCGCGGTGCAGGGCGCCTCGGTCAACGGCGGACCGCTGTACGCGCTGATCGGCGGCATCGCGACGGCGGTGGCGATCGGCTACCTGATGTACGCCACCGCGGTGCGGATCAACCTGACCGTCTTCTTCACCTGGACCGGTGCGCTGCTCATTCTGGTCGCCGCCGGCATCTTCAAGTAC
>DASSAL010000280.1:0-18445 GCA_035685405.1 Actinoplanes sp.
GGTGGTGACCGGCCAGCGGACCACGATCGTCCGCACGGTGGTGCCGGCCGGAGAGCTGACCCGCGGTGTCGCGCAGGCGTGGCTGGTCCTGGCCGCACTGGGGGTGGCGCTGGTGCTGCTCGGGCTGGTGGTCGCCGATCGGCTGGCCCGTACCCTGGTGGCCCCGATCGCCGATCTCTCCGCGGTGTCGCACCGCCTGGCCCGCGCCGAACTCGACGCCCGGGCGAACCCCTCCGGGCCGCCCGAGGTGCGGGAGGTGGCCGGCGCGCTGAACCACCTGGCCGGGCGCATCCAGGACCTGCTGCGCGAGGAGCGGGAGCAGGTGGCCGACCTGTCGCACCGGCTGCGCACGCCGCTGACCGCGCTCCGGCTCGAGGCGGAGTCGCTGCGCGACCCGGACGAGGCGGCCCGGATGGCGGCGGCCGCGGACGGCTTGGAACGCGCGGTCACCGCGGTCATCCAGCTGGCCCGCCGGCGCAACGCGGACCGGCCGGCCGGCGGCTGCGACGCCACCGCCGTGGTGGCCGACCGGGTGGCGTTCTGGGCGGTGCTGGCCGAGGACACCGACCGGGCGATGCACCGCGACCTGCCGGACCACCCGCTGCCGGTGGCGGTGCCGGCCGACGAGCTGGCCGCCGGGCTGGACGCGGTGCTGGGCAACGTGTTCGCGCACACCCCGGACGGCACCCCGTTCGCGGTGTCGCTGCGCCCGCGGGCGGACGGCGGCGCCACCCTGATCGTCGCCGACAACGGCCCCGGGCTGCCGGCCGCCGGACCACAACGCGGCCGGTCCGGCGGCGGCTCCACCGGGCTCGGCCTGGACATCGCCCGGCGCGCGGCGGAGACCGGCGGCGGCTCGCTGCACATCGACGCGGCCACCTCCGGCGGCGCCCGCGTCCGCCTGGAACTCGCCGGCGTTATGACGGAATCGGTATAGCGGACGGCCGCTGCAGCACACGTACGCTCTTGCCAACGAACCGCAGAGGTACGCGCAACGCGGAGCCCCGTGGTGATCCACGGGGCTCACTGCATGGCGCGGCCGTTGGCGGCCGCCGGGCGGAAGCGGTGGTCCGGCTCAGTCGTGGTCGATCCGGTGGCGCAGCACCGCACCGGTCCTCCGGTCCACGTCGATGTCGTGCTCGACCCCGCCCCGGATCACCTCGACGTCCCAGACGGCCCGGCCGTGCTCGGTCTCCCGCTCGATCTTGGTCACCCGGCCGCCACCGGCCGCGCCGACCGCGATCGCCTTCGCCTCCGCCACGCCGAGCCCCGTGGCGGCCCGGTCGTCCCCGCCCGCCCGGTCGTCCCCGCGCG
Source organism: Actinoplanes sp. (assembly GCA_035685405.1). Classification (GTDB taxonomy): domain Bacteria; phylum Actinomycetota; class Actinomycetes; order Mycobacteriales; family Micromonosporaceae; genus Actinoplanes. Next base: position 1,315 of record DASSAL010000280.1, read on the forward strand.
GCTGGTCCTCTGCCGAAGGGGACGGCGTGGGTTCGCCGCCGAGCGCGTCGACGACCGCCGCCCGCGACGGCGTCGTGTCGTCGTCACCGCCGGACGAGGCGAGGGCCACCGCACCGCCGATCGCGACCGCCGCCATCGCGCCGATCACCAGGACCGACGCCTTGCGTGCCTGCATCATCGTCTCCCTCCGGTGCGTCGAGTGCTTCGATGGCACCCACGCTCGCCGGAGGCCGGCTATCGCCGCGCTGTGAGATCGCTAAGAACCGGTAAAGGGATGTCGCCGACCGATCGGAACGGTCTCACAGGTTCACTGGATAGGATTGTCGCGCAGATCACGTCCGACCCGAGCAGCCTCTGGCTCTCCGGACGCTCCGGCAATACCCTTCGGTAACCCGAACGTAACGTCTCCCATACAGGCATAAGGCGGCGCCCGATGGCTCTCGAGGTTCCCTACCGGTCGATCCCCGACATGTTCCTGCAGCGCGTGGCCGCGACACCGAACGGTAAAGCGTTCGCCATACCCACCGCTGACGACACCGCAATCACCTGGCTGACCTGGACCCAGGTCGGCGACCGCGCCAAGGCCATCGCGGCCGGCCTGCGCGAGCTCGGAATCGGCCTGGAGGACCGGGTGTCGATCCTGGCCAACACCCGGCTGGAGTGGGTGCTCGCCGACATCGGCATCAACCTGGCCGGCGCGGCGACCACCACGGTCTACCCGACCACCGAGCCGGAGGACGCGTCGTACATCGTCGCCGACTCCGGGTCCAAGGTGCTGATCGCCGAAGACCCGCAGCAGGCCCTGAAGATCTCCGGGGCGGACACCGGGGTGACCCAGGTGGTGCTGCTCGACGGCATGGCCGACGCGAACGCCCAGCCGCCCCAGATGACCCTGGCCGAACTGGAGGAGCGGGGCAGGGCGGCGCTGGCCCAGACACCGGACCTGATCGAGCGGATCGCCGAGACGGTCGGCCCGGATCACCTGGCCACGCTGATCTACACCTCCGGCACCACCGGCCGGCCCAAGGGCGTGCAGCTGCTGCACCGCGGCTGGGTGTGGGAGGGCGTCGCGCAGGCCGACCTCGGGCTGTTCGAGGAGACCGACCTGCAGTACCTGTGGCTGCCGCTGTCCCACTCGTTCGGCAAGACGCTGCTCTGCGGCATCATCCACGTGGGCGTGCCGACCTATGTCGACGGCCGGGTGGACAAGCTGGTCGACATGCTGTCGGTGGTCAAGCCGACGCTGATGTGCGCCGCACCGCGGATCTTCGAGAAGGTCTACAACAAGTCGGTCACCACGGCGCTGAGCGCCGGCGGCGCGAAGGCGAAGATCTTCGGCTGGGCGGTCGGTGTGGGCAAGCAGAAGGTGGCGCTCGAGCAGGCCGGCAAGCCGCTGCCGGCGCCGCTGAAGGTGAAGCACGCGGTGGCCGAGAAGCTGGTGTTCAGCAAGCTGCAGCAGCGCCTCGGCGGCCGGCTGCGGGTGCTGGTGTCCGGCTCGGCGCCGCTGAGCCGGGACATCGCGGAGTTCTTCGCCGGCGCGAACCTGCCGATCATGGAGGGCTACGGCCTGACCGAAACCAGCGCGGCCAACTTCGTCAACCGGCTCGGCAAGCTCAAGATCGGTACGGTCGGCCAGCCGCTCGGCGATCTGGAGTGCAAGATCGACTCCGACGGTGAGGTGCTGCTGCGCGGCACTCCGGTGATGCGCGGCTACCACAACCTGCCGGACGCGAGCGCGGAGGCGTTCACCGAGGACGGCTGGTTCCGCACCGGCGACATCGGTGAGCTGGACAGCGACGGCTTCCTGCGGATCACCGACCGGAAGAAGGACCTGGTCAAGACCTCGGGTGGCAAGTACATCGCGCCCAGCCACATCGAGGGCATGTTCAAGGCCGTCTGCCCGTACACCTCGCAGGCGGTCGTGGTGGGCCAGGCCCGCAACTTCGTCACCATGCTGATCAGCCTGGACGAGGACGCGATCAAGGCGTGGGCGGCCGGTGGGCCGCTGGCCGGCAAGAGCTACGACGAGATCGTGGCGGCACCGGAGACCGAGAAGATGATCGCTCCGTACGTCGAGGAGCTGAACGGCAAGCTGAACCGCTGGGAGACGATCAAGAAGTTCGCCATCCTGCCGCGCGACCTGAGCATCGAGGCCGGCGAGATCACCCCGTCCATGAAGATCAGGCGCCGCAGCGTGGAGACCAACTTCGCGGCGCAGATCGACAAGATGTACGCGGGTACGCTCGCCCAGCTCTGAGCATTACCCCAGGCCCGGCGCGATACCCCCTCATCGCGCCGGGCCGCTTACTCGCCGTCCCGCTCCCACCCCGCCGGGTCAGGTGAGCCAGCTGCCGTTGCGCATCAGCAGGCGGCCGTCCAGTTCGTTCGCTTCCCGCCATGCCTGGATGCGGTCCGGGCGCAGGACCAGGTAGACGTAGTCGCCGGGTGCGTCGCGCGGATCCCATTCGGCCTGGGCGGCGTACCCCTCGGCGATCGGACCGGCATCGGCCAGCGGAACGGCGCGTTCCAGGATCGCGTCGATCATCACCACGTCCCGGGTGTGACCGACGCCGAGCCGCGCGACGCCGCCGGCGGTGACGTTGCGCGCGGTCCGGGACGACGCCGACAGCGCCAGCACCACCCGGTCATCGAGCCAGGCCAGGGAGAGCGGAACGAGGTACGGCCCCGCCGCGCCGGCCGAGCCCACCCACACATCGGCCGCCGGTGCGCGCAACCGGGAGAGCGTGTCGGCCTTGCGCTGATCCAGCGTCCGCGGTGCCGGCGTTGCTCCGTTCGGCGTCATGGCGCGATCATGCCACGCCGGGTCGCGGCCTTATGGTGAGCACCGGCACGGCGACCCGCGCCAGGGCCGCGGCAGCCCGACCTGGAGTCCCGATGCGATCAGCGCGGCGGTGAGCACCCCGCACATCGAGACCCCACGGTGACCGCGGCGGCCGCCCCGGCATCTATGCGATCACCGATGGCGTGCGCCACGCAGCACGGCTCACGTGGTCGAGCTCGTGCCGGATGGCGGCGATCCGCCGTACGGCCTCGGTCAGGTCCTCCGGCGACAGCGTGAACGGCAACCGCAGAAACCGCTCGAGCGTCCCGTCCAGCCCGAACCGGGGTCCCGGCGCCAGCCGGACCCCGGCGTCCTCGGCGGCACGGGCCAGCGCGCTGGAGATCGGGCCGTCCAGTTCGGCCCACAGCATCACGCCGCCGGCCGGCGTGACGAACCGCCACTCCGGCAGCATCTCACCCAGCGCGGCGACCAGCGTGTCCCGCCGGAAGGCGAGCTGGGCGCGGCGCTCGGCGACTATCGTGGCGGCGTCCGCGAGCAGGTGCACGGCGACGAGCTGCTCCAGCACCGGGCTGGCCATGTCGACACCGACCCGCAGCGCGGCCAGCCGTTGCACCAGCGGCGCGGACGCCCGGATCCAGCCGATCCGCAGACCACCCCAGTACGCCTTGCTCATCCCGCCGATCGACACCACCCGGGAATGCCGGTCGAACACGGCCACCGGCGGCGGCATCGGCGCCCCGTCCAGCGACAGGTCCACGAAGGACTCGTCGGAGATCAGCTCGGTGCCGGTGGCGTGCGCCGCCGCGACCAGGCGCTCGCGCAGCTCGACCGGCATCAGGTGGCCGGTCGGGTTCTGGAACTCCGGGATCACGTACGCCAGCCGCGGCCGCACCTGCCGCAGCGCTCCGAGCAGCAGTTCGCCGTCCCAGCCGGCATCGACGTCCAGGCCGTGGGTGGTCACCCGGGCGCGGCGGGCGGTCAGCGCGGCCAGGGCGTTCGGGTAGGTCGGCGACTCCACCAGCACCTGCGCGCCGGCCGGTACCGAGAGGCGCAGCACCAGGTCGAGGGCCTGCTGCGTACCGCTGGTGATGAGGATCTGCTCCGGTGAGGTCGGCACCCCGCGAGCGGTGTACCCGGCGGCCACCGCGTCGCGCAGGTCGGCCAGGCCGATCGGGTGATACCCGGCACTGCCCAGGTAGCGCGGCAGGTCGTCGGCCGCGGCGCGGGCCGCGGTGACCAGCTCGATCGGCGCGGCCGAGGCGGCCACCCCCATGTCGATCATGTCGAGGTCGTCGGCCGGCGTCCAGAGTCCGGAGCTGGTCACCCGATGGCCGGCGGGCAGGGTGGTCCAGCTGCCCGCGCCGCGCCGGCTGGTCAGGTGGCCGCTGTCACGCAGGGCACGGTACGCGGCGGTGACCGTCGTCCGGCTGATGCCCAGGGACTCGGCCAGCTCCCGCTCGGCGGGCAGCCGGACGCCCAACGGGAGCCGGCTGTCCGACAGCAGTCCCCGGATGGCCCCGGCCAGCGCGGCATAGTCCGGACTGCGCCTGCGCCCCGGTAGCGAGTGCCACTGCCCGAGGAGGCGGGCCAATTGGCCCCCACGAACCGACGAGCTCATGGCCACCTCCGACTAATTGGCTCTTGGGCATCGGCGAATTGGCCTTCAGAGTGGCAGCCATGGAAGCCGATGGCAACAGCGATCACCCGGGCCGGCTCCGCAGCCGGCTCCCGTACCGTCCGGTCCGCCGGCTCACCCAACTCTTCGCCGGGCTGGTCCTGTACGGCATCAGCACGGCCTTCATGATCGAGTCCCACCTCGGCCTGAACCCCTGGGACGTGTTCCATCAGGGCCTGTCGGAGACCACCGGGATCAGCATCGGCTGGGTGGTGATCCTGCTCGGCATCCCGATCCTGCTGTTGTGGCTGCCGCTGCGCCAGCGCCCCGGCTTCGGCACGGTGGCCAATGTGATCGTGGTCGGCCTGGCCGTGGACGCCGCCCTGGCCGTCCTGCCCACCGCCGGCTCGTGGGCCACGCGGATCACCTTCCTGGTCACCGGGATCCTGCTGAACGGCCTGGCCACCGGCATCTACATCGGCAGCAACTTCGGCCCGGGCCCGCGCGACGGCTTGATGACCGGCATGGTGACGCGGTTCCCGCGCCTGTCCATCCGCGTGGTCCGGACCGGCATCGAGCTCGCCGTCCTCGGTGCCGGCTTCCTGCTGGGCGGCACGGTGGGCATCGGGACGCTGGCGTACGCCGTCACGATCGGCCCGCTGGTGCACATCTTCCTGCCGCCGTTCACCGTGCCCTCCGCCCCACCGGAGCCGGCGGTGGCGAACCCGGCATCGACGCACTGACCGTGGCCCGTCGCCGGGCCCCGCTGGTCCGACCCGTCGCCTCGCCCGGTCCCTCCGCGTGCGGATCCGTCCGAGGTGGACCGGGTGAAATGTCCGGTCGCCTCGGCCGCTCGGACACAGCTCGGTGATCATCCGGCGCCATGTCCTTTCCCCTGGCGCCCCGGGCACGGCAAAATTGCGCCATGGGGGCAGGGGCAGGGGCGTCAACCGGCGGCTGGCATTGGAACGACGCGTGGATCTTCGTGTCCGCGGTCATCGCCGAACGCCTGGAACGCGACCGCGCCCTGCATGCCGCCCTCCCCGTGACCGGAGCCACCCTCGCCGACGTGCTGGCCGCCGCCGACTTCCTGCACCAGAGCGTGCCCAGCCGCGCCGAACTCCAGGATTCGGTCCGCCGGCTGGCCGGCGCCGGCCTGATCACCATCGACGACGACCTGGTCGAGATCGCCCCGCTTGGCGAGCAGCTGTGGCGGACCCGCCCGTTCAGCGGACTGTCCTCCGCCGTGGTCACCTTGCAAACCCAACTGAATCGATCTAGCACCCCCGGCGATCATGAGTGGACCTTGGACGAGCAGACGTACGCCGCCGCGGTCCGTGAGTACGCCCATCGCCTGGCCGACGGCCGCTGAAGCCGGTCGCCGAAGCCTGAAGCCGACCGCCGAACCCGACCACCGAACCAGGCCGCCGAACCCGACCACCGAACCCGACCACCGAACCCGACCACCGAACCCGGCCGCCGAACCCGACCACCGAACCCGGCCGCCGAAGCCGGCCGCTGGCGCCGGCCGCTGGCGCCGGCCGCGCGCATCCGTTCTGCGCCCAGGCGGCGCCCGCCCGGATCAGCGCACCGGATTGCCCGCCGCCCGCAAGCTCTCCTTGACCTCACCGATCGTCAGATCTCCGAAGTGGAACACGCTCGCCGCCAGCACCGCGTCCGCCCCGGCCGCCACCGCCGGGGGAAAGTGCTCCACCTCGCCCGCACCCCCGCTGGCGATCACCGGGATGTCGACCACCGCCCGAACCGCCGTGATCAGCTCGAGGTCGAACCCCGCCTTGGTGCCGTCGGCGTCCATCGAGTTGAGCAGGATCTCCCCTGCCCCGAGCTCGGCCACCCGCCTCGCCCACTCGATCGCGTCCAGTCCCGCGCTGCGCCGTCCACCGTGCGTGGTGACCTCCCATCCGCTCGGCATGTCCGGCGCCCGGCGAACGTCCAGGGACAGCACCAGCACCTGGTTGCCGAACCGCTCGGCGATCTCCGAGATCAGCTCCGGCCGGTGAATCGCCGCGGTGTTCACGCCCACCTTGTCGGCGCCAGCCCGCAGAAGCACGTCCACGTCGTCGACCGACCGCACCCCGCCGCCCACGGTCAGCGGGATGAACACCGACTCCGCGGTACGCCGGACCACGTCGAGCATCGTGCCCCGGTCGTCCGATGACGCGGTGACGTCGAGGAAGGTCAGCTCGTCGGCACCCGCCGCGTCGTACGCCGCGGCCAGCTCGACCGGATCTCCGGCGTCGCGCAGATCGACGAAGTTCACGCCTTTGACCACGCGTCCGGCATCCACGTCCAGACAAGGAATCACTCGTATCGCCACCGTCATGCGGCAACCCTAACGGCTGCACCGACCGCCTTCGGAGTTGTCCACAGGACGGGTGACGGGCGCCGGATCAGTTATCCACAGGCCGGCCGGAGCGGTCGGTGGCGTGCTGGAATCAGCCGGCGAACGAAACGGAAGGAGGCGAACAGTGGCGGGATGAGGAGGTCCGGTCCGGCGCGGCCAGCGTCGCCGCTACGGCGCGGGCAGCGTCGCCGGTCCGGCGCGGGCAGCGTCGCCGCTACGGCGCGGGCAGCGTCGCCGCTACGGCGCGGGCAGCGTCGCCGGTCCGGCGCGGTCAGCGTCGCCGGGCGGGGATCATGGTGCGGATCCGGGCGGCCTGGTCGAGCTGCATGCGCTCGCCGCGGTGCAGGAAGTCCAGGATCACCGCGAGTTCCGCCGCCGTGTAGCGGGCCAGTTCCCGGTGACCGGCGCCTTCGATCGGTCCGTACACCCGGTGCAGCAGGTCAGCCGCGGTGGGAGTGACCGTCACCACGGCCCGGCGGCGGTCGCCGGAGTCCACCTCGCGGCTGAGGTAGCCGGCCGTCACGAGGCGCTGAATGGCGGTGCTGGTGGCGGCGGGGCTGAGGTTCGCGGCGGTGGCCAATGGACCCGCGGCCAGCGCCCCGGCGTCCAGGACCAGGCCGAGGATGCGCAGGTCGGTCCGGTTCACGCCGAGGACGGCGGCGGCGGCCGCGTCGACCGCGTCGTTGGCGGCGCCCAAGCGGGCGGCGGCACGGGCGGCTTGGGCGACCGCGGATTGCTTCGACACTCGAAGAGTTTATAATATTTCGAATGTCGAAGGGACTCGGAATGACCGGACTACCGGCTTGGCTGCCGTTGGCGAACCGGGTGGTGCGCGCGCTGAACCGGCTCGGCGCGCCGCTGGGCACTGTGCACGTGCTGACCGTGCCGGGCCGGCGGACCGGTGCTCCACGGTCGACGCCGGTGTCACCGCTGACCGTGGGAGAGCGGCGGTACGTCATCGCCGGGCTGCCGGACGGCGACTGGGCCCGGAACGTGCGGGTGGCCGGGCGAGGTGAGCTGGCCCGGGGTCGCCGGCGCCGGCCCGTGACGCTGACCGAGGTGATCGACGCGGACGAGAGGCGGGCGGTGATGCGGGCGTTCCCGCGGGAGGTGCCGCACGGGGTGGGGTTCTTCGTCCGGCTCGGGCTGGTCACCGGCGGTGATCCGGATCAGTTCGCCGCGGCGGCCGACCGGGTGGCGGTGTTCCGGGTGGCGGACGGGAAGGGAGGAGCTTGAGTTCGGCCGGATCCGCTTGTCGGCGCGGAACCGTCAGACCGGGATCGTCCTGGGAGCGCCGTTCACCCAGGCCTCCACTTCGACCTCGACCAGCATGGCGGGATCGAGCAGGCCCGCGACGATCACCAACGACGCGGCCGGGCGCACCGCCGCGAAGAGGGCACCGTGAGCTCGGCCCACCGCGTCGGCGTCGGCCCGGTCGGTGATGTACATCCGGGTGCGGATGACGTCCTCGATACTGGCGCCGGCGCCGGCCAGGGCGTCCAGCGCGATCCCGAAGGCGGTCAGCGTCTGAGCATGGGCATCGCCGCGGTCGGTCACCACGCCATCCACGGTGGCCGTGCATCCGGCGGTGACCAGGAGATTGCCGGCCCGGACGACGCGGGAGTAGCCGTACGCGTCCTCCCACGGCCCGCCGGACGCAAACCGCGCGATCACGACCCAGCCAACGCAGCGAGCGGCCCGCCGGCCGGCAACCGGACGATCACGACGCAGCCGGCTCGGCGAGCGGGCCGCCGGATCGCCGCCGCCGGGGGATCATGCTTCGGCCAGGGTGGTGAGCGCCTGCCGGACGGTGAACGCCCCGGCGTAGAGCGCCTTTCCGGCGATCACCCCCTCGACGCCGACCGGCTCCAGGGTGGCCAGGGCGCGCAGGTCGTCCAGGGCGGAGACGCCGCCGCTGGCGATGACCGGGCGGTCGGTCTGCGCGCACACGTCACGCAGCAGGTCAAGGTTGGGGCCGCGCATGGTGCCGTCCTTGGTGATGTCGGTGACCACATACCGGGCCGCGCCCGCCTTGTCCAACCGGGCCAGCACCTCGTACAGGTCACCGCCGTCGCGGGTCCAGCCGCGCGCCGACAGCGTACGGCCGCGCACGTCCAGCCCGATCGCCACACGGTCGCCGTACTCGCCGGCCACCCGGTCGCACCACTCCGGGTCCTCCAGCGCGGCGGTGCCGATGTTGACCCGTGCCGCGCCGGTGGCCAGGGCCCGAGTCAGCGACTCGTCGTCGCGGATGCCACCGGACAGCTCCACCCGCACGTCGAGCCGGCCGACGACTTCGGCGAGCAGGGCAGCGTTGGAGCCGCGGCCGAATGCGGCGTCCAGGTCGACCAGGTGCACCCATTCGGCGCCGTCGTTCTGCCAGGCCAGCGCGGCCTCGAGCGGGTCGCCGTAGCTCGTCTCGGAACCGGCCGCGCCCTGGACCAGGCGGACGGCCTGACCATCGGCGACGTCGACGGCGGGCAGCAGGGTGAGGGTCACGGTGTCTCCCAGGCGGACGAAAGGGTCGGTCAGCGGCGGCCCAGCACGATGGCCACCAGGGCCGGCAGCACCAGGATGATCAGGATGATGAGGACCAGGCGCAGCGCCACGTCCGGGATCAGCAACCATACGGCCGCGGCGGCGACCAGCGGCACGATCGCGATGCCGGCCTTCTCGGCCCGGCTGAAGACGTGCAGCGTTCCGGTCCGCCGGCGGCGCGGCGTGAGCTTGCGGAGCAGGGCGCGGCGCTGCTCCCGGCGGGCCGTCTTGCGGGCGCGGGCCGCCTTCTCGCGTTCCAGCACGGCCAGCCGCTCGGCCCGCCGCCGCGCCCGTTCCTTGCTCATGAGCCGTGGACGACGGTCACAGCCGCGCGACCCAGTTGCGCAGCAACGCGTATCCGGTGCCGCCGGACTTCTCCGGGTGGAACTGCGCCGCCGACAGCGGCCCCATCTCCACCGCCGCCGCGAACGGCAGGTCGTGGCTCGCGGTGGTCACACCGGCGCCGGCGTCGTGCAGCGCGGGCAGGTCCGAGGCGGCGTACGAATGCACGAAGTAGAACCGCGACTCCGGACGCAGCCCCGCGAACAGCACCGACCCGGCCGGAACGTCCACGGTGTTCCAGCCCATGTGCGGAATCCGCGCCGCGGTGAGTCTGGTGACCGCACCGGGCAGCAGCCCGAGGCCCTTGGTTTCGACGCCGTGCTCGACGCCGGACTCGAACAGGACCTGCATGCCGACGCAGATGCCCAGCACCGGCCGCCCCTGCGCGACCCGTCCGGCGATCACCGGCCCGGCACCCAGCCGCTCGATCCCGGCCATGCACGCCGCGTACGCCCCGACGCCGGGCACCACGAGCCCGTCCGCGTCGGCGGCCGCGGACAGCGACGAGGTCACCGTGACGTCGGCGCCGGTCCTGGCCACCGCCCGTTCCGCCGACCGCAGGTTGCCGGACCCGTAGTCCAGGATCACCACCGAGGGCATCAGCTGTCTCCCGGCAGCATCCAGGCCACGCCTCCGGCGGCGGCGAGCACGGCGAGCACCGCGACCAGGCCGATGCTGAACTTCGTCGCGCCCTGCCGGACCAGCGACACCACCCCGCCGACCAGGATGCCGGCGAGCGCGAAGAGCAGGACGGCGATCACAGCACCCCCTTGGTGGACGGCAGCGCACCGGCGGCGCGCGGGTCGATCTCGACCGCCTCGCGCAGCGCCCGGGAGAAGGCCTTGAACTGCGCCTCGACCACGTGGTGCGCATCCGGCTTGCCGCCGTCGCGGGCCGCGCGCAGCACGCTGACGTGCAGGGTCAGCCGGGCCGCGAAGCCGAACGACTCGAAGATGTGCCGGGTCATGCTGGTCGGATACACCGGCCCGATGTACGGGGCCAGCTCCGGCTCGTCGTGCACCACGTACGGGCGGCCGGACAGGTCCACGGCCGCCCGGCACAGCACCTCGTCCATCGGGATGGTGGCCGATCCGTACCGGCGGATCCCCGCCTTGTCCCCGAGTGCCCGCGCGAACGCCTCGCCCAGTGCGATCGCGGTGTCCTCCATCGTGTGGTGCGCGTCGATCTCCAGGTCGCCCTCGGTGCGCACGGTCAGGTCGAAGCCGCCGTGCTTGGCGAGCTGGTTGAGCATGTGGTCGTAGAAGCCCACGCCGGTGGCGAGGTCACCCTTGCCGGTGCCGTCGAGGTCGATCTCGACGAGCACCTTGGTCTCGTTGGTGACGCGCTCGACACGAGCGGTCCTGGTCATGCGCTGCTCCCGTCGTTGCCGGCTTCCCGGGGAGCAGCGCCCACCGAACGGGGTGAGGTCATCAAGCTCAGCGCCTCCAGGAAAGCGGTGGTCTCGGCCGGGGTGCCCGCCGTCACCCGCAGCCAGCCGGGCAGGCCGACGTCCCGCACCAGCACCCCATTGTCCAGCATCCGCTGCCAGGCGATCCGCTGGTCCCCGCCGACCTCGAACAGCACGAAGTTGGCGTCGCTGTCGGCCACCCGCAACCCGCGGGCGCGCAGTGTGGTGACGATCCGGTCGCGCTGCTGCTTGATCGCGTCGACCGTGGCCAGCAGGGCGTCGCGATGGGCCAGCGCGGCCCGCGCGGCGGCCTGGGTCAGCGAGGACAGGTGGTACGGCAGCCGGACCAGGTGCACGGCGTCGACCACGGCCGGGTCGGCGGCCAGGTAACCCAGCCGGCCACCGGCGAACCCGAACGCCTTGCTCATCGTCCGGGTCACCACCAACCGGGGCGAACCCGGCAGCACACCCAGGGCGGACGGCGTGCCGGGCCGGGCGAACTCCGCATAGGCCTCGTCGACGACGACCATGCCGCCCGTGGCATGCAGCACCGCCTCGACGACCGATGGATCCAGCGCGGTGCCGGTCGGGTTGTTCGGGGAGCAGAGGAAGACGACATCCGGCCGGTGCTCGGCGACGACCGCGGCCGCGGCGGCGGGCGTGAGACCGAAGTCCGGATCCCGGAGTGCGCCGATCCAGCGCGTTCCGGTGCCGGCCGCGAGCAGCGGGTGCATCGAGTACGACGGACCGAACCCCAGCGCCGTACGGCCCGGACCGGCGAACGCCTGTAGCAGCTGCTGCTGCACCTCATTGGAGCCGTTGGCCGCCCACACGTTCGCCGTGGTCAGGCCGTGGCCCAGGTAGTCGGCCAGGTCGGTGCGCAACGCGATCGCGTCGCGGTCCGGATAGCGGTTCAGATCGCGCAGCTCGGCCTGCACCGCCTTGGCGATCGCGTCGACGACCACGTCCGGCAGGGGGTAGGAGTTCTCGTTGGTGTTCAGGCGCACCGCCACGTCCAGCTGCGGCGCGCCGTACGGCGTCTTTCCGCGCAGGTCGTCACGGATCGGCAGCTCGGCGGTCATGCGGCGGCCCCGGCGACGGCTCCTCGGGGCGCAGTGCCCGCCGAGCTGAGCGAGGCCATCATGCCGTGAACCGGGCGGTGACCGCCTGCCCGTGCGCCGGCAGGTCCTCGGCGCCGGCCAGCGCCACCACGTGCGGCGCCGCCTCCCGCAGGGCGTCCTCGTCGTACTCGACGACGTGGATGCCGCGCAGGAACGACTGTACGGACAGCCCGGACGAGTGCCGCGCACACCCACCGGTGGGCAGCACGTGGTTGGACCCGGCCGCGTAGTCGCCCAGCGACACCGGCGACCAGGCGCCGACGAACACCGCGCCGGCGTTGCGCACCCGCATCGCCACCTCCCGCGCGCCACGGGTCTGGATCTCCAGGTGCTCGGCGGCGTACGCGTCCACCACGCGCACCCCCTGCACCAGGTCGTCAACCAGCACGATGCCGGACTGCGGCCCGGTCAGGGCCTCGCGGACCCGGGCGGCGTGCTTGGTCTCGGGCACCATCTTGTCCACCGCGACGTCCACCGCGGCGGCCAGCTCGGGCGACGGGGTGACCAGCACGGACGCCGCCAGCGGGTCGTGTTCGGCCTGGCTGATCAGGTCGGCGGCGACGTGCACCGGGTCGGCGGTGTCGTCGGCCAGGATGGCGATCTCGGTCGGGCCGGCCTCAGCGTCGATGCCGACCCGGCCCTGCAGCAGCCGCTTCGCCGCGGTGACCCAGATGTTCCCGGGACCGGTGATCACGTCCACCGGCGCGCAGCCGTCGCTCTCGTCCGCGCCGTCCGAGCCGTACCCGAGCATCGCGATCGCCTGGGCCCCGCCCACCGCGTAGACCTCGTGCACGCCGAGCAACGCGCAGGCGGCGAGCACCCGGGCGTCCGGCAGGCCGCCGTTCGCCGCCTGCGGCGGGCTGGCCACCACCAGCGTCTCGACGCCGGCCTCCTGGGCCGGCACCACGTTCATCACCACGGTGGACGGGTAGACGGCGAGGCCGCCGGGCACGTACAGGCCGACCCGGGACACCGGCACCCAGCGCTCGGTGACCGTGCCGCCGGGCACCACCCGGGTGGTCACGTCGGTACGCCGTTGATCACGATGCACCCGGCGGGCCCGTTCGATGATCTCCAGCAGGGCCGCCCGCACGTCCGGATCGAGCTCCGCCACCGCCGCCGCGAGTGCGGCCGGCGAGACCCGCAGACGATCGGGCGCGACGCCGTCGAACCGCTCCGAAAAAGAGCGGATCGCGCTGAATCCATGGTCCCGGACGGCCTCGACGACCGGGCGGATCGTCTCCACCGCGGCGGACACGTCGAGCCGGGCGCGCGGCAGCAGGCCACGCGGGTCCGCGGCGGACCCGCGCAGGTCGATCTGTTTCAGCACCCGGCAATTCTAGGTCGCCGCCGGAAGCGGAACCGGCGGCCGTCCAGCCACCGGGACACCGGCCGGTCAGGATCGCCGGAACCGGGACGCGCAAGATCACCCGTACCGGAATGCACAAGATCGCTGGAACCGGGGAGCGCGCCGACCGCGACCATGCCGATACGCTCGCACCGTGGGCACGATTCTTCCGGTCTTCCCGCTGAACACGGTGCTCTTCCCCGGTCTGGTGTTGCCGTTGCACATCTTCGAGGAGCGGTACCGGACGCTGGTGCGCGAGTTGGTCGCCAGCCCTGAGGACGGGCCGCACGAGTTCGGCGTGGTCACCTTGCGGCGCGGCACCGAGGTGCAGAACCTGCCGGAGGGCGACGAGCCGGCGGTGGCGGAGCAGCCGGTCACCAGCGACCAGCTGTACGAGATCGGCTGCACCGCCGAGTTGCGCCAGGTCACCGAGCTGCCGGACGGCCGGTTCGACATCGTCACGGTGGGCCGGCGCCGGTTCAAGGTGCTGGGGGTGGACGCCGGCGCCGGGCCGTACCTGACCGCCGAGGTGGAGTGGCTGCCGGACTCCGACGAGCCCGCGGACGACGCCGCCGAGCTGCTGGCGCCGCGCGTGCTGTCCGCCTTCCGGACCTACCTGGATCTGCTGCGGCCGTCCGCCGAAGGGCTCGATCAGGTGCCGGACGACCCGACCGTGCTGTCCCACCTGGTCGCCGCGACCGCCCAGCTGACCACCGACGAGCGGCAGCTGCTGCTGGCCGCGCCGGACACCGCCAGCCGGTTGCGCGCCGAGTTGAAGCTGCTCAACCGTGAGGCGGGCCTGCTGGCCCGGGTCCGGGCGGTGCCGGTTCCGCTGTCGGACCTGGCCCGCCCGGCAAGCCCGAACTGATCCCGTACCCGGCCGGGGGCACCGCGAGATCGTGCCCGTACCCCGGCCGGGCGCCGGGCAGATCCAGGTCCGGGTCGTTGGACCAGCCGGCCAGCAGGGTCAGCACGATCACCGCGGCGAACGCCGGGACCAGCAGGATGCCGTACGCATGCAGGTCCGGCGGCGCGTCGTAGGTGGCGCCCGGGGCGGACGAGACCCGCCAGTCCCGGTACGCGGCCAGCCCGATCAACCGGCCCGCCTGCCAGGCCACCACCGGAGCGGCCAGGCAGCCGGCGGTGACCGCGGCGAGCAGCCACGGTCCCCGGTGCCGGCGCAGCACCAGCCAGGCCACCACCGCCGTGGCGACGCCGAAGACGAACCCGCCGATGGCGAACCAGCCGTCGGCGGCGATGTACTCCTCCGGCGACGGGTTGTTCACCACGATCCGGCCGCCGCCGGCGTTGATCACCGGCACCGGCGGGACCAGCAGGTGCCAGAGCAGCCCCAGGGGACCACCGGCCACGGCCAGCGCCACGACGACCAGGGCGCAGACGGCGAGCGTCGGCCGCAGCGGCCGGGCCGGCGGCGCGGGCGGCACGGCCCAGTCGTACGGCGCGGTGACCGCTGGTTCGGGATTCACCGTTCGATCGTGCCAGGTTCGCTCAGCCCACCGCGGACGGGCCGAGGATCGTCTTCAGATCGGCCCGCAGCGCCGGGGTGGGCGCGACCTTGAACCCGCCCAGCCGCATCACCGTGGTGCGGCTGCCGTTCAGCAGGTGGACGTGCACCTCCGCGTCGCCGGGATGGCTGACCAGGATCTCCTTCAACTCGCTCACCAGCGGCGGGGTGCAGCGGGTGATCGGCATGGTGAGGGTGATCGGCTTCGAGTCCGGGTTGTGCGAGATGTCCGGCAGGGACATGTCCATCGCCATGATCCGCGGCGTGTCGTCCCGGCGGTCCACCCGGCCCTTGACCACCACGATCGCGTCCTCAGCGATGTACTGGCCGATGACCTCGTACGTGTTGGGGAAGAACAGCGTCTCCACCCCACCGGCCAGGTCCTCCAGCGTGGCCGACGCCCAGGCCCGGCCCTGCTTGGTGATCCGGCGCTGCACCCCGGTCAGGATGCCGGCCAGCGTGACCACCTGGCCGTCCGGCACCGAGCCCTCCTCGTTGAGTGAGGCGATGGTGGTGTCCGCGGCGCTGCTGAGCACCTGCTCGAGACCGGCCAGCGGGTGGTCGGAGACGTACAGGCCGAGCATCTCCCGTTCGAAGGCCAGCTTGTCGCGCTTGTCCCACTCGCTCTCGCCGATCGGCGGCATCGCCACGGTGGCCGAGCCGGCGCCCTCAGCGAACGCGCCGAACAGGTCGAACTGGCCGGCCGCCTCGTTGCGCTTGACGTCGGCGTACGCGTCGATCGCCTCGGCGTGCACCGCCAGCAGGCCCTTGCGGGAGTGACCCAGGGAATCGAACGCGCCCGCTTTGATCAGCGATTCCACCGTCTTCTTGTTGCACGCGACCGCGTCCACCTTGGCGAGGAAGTCGTAGAAGTCGGTGTAGTCGCCCTGGCCGTTGCGGCAGCGGACGATCGCCTCGACCACGTTGTGCCCGACGTTGCGGACCGCGGCCAGGCCGAACCGGATGTCCCGGCCGACCGGGGTGAACGGGCCGGACGACTGGTTCACGTCCGGCGGCAGCACCTGGATGCCCATGCGCCGGCACTCGGCCAGGTACATCGCCATCTTGTCCTTGTCGTCGCCGACGCTGGTCAGCAGGGCGGCCATGTATTCGGCCGGGTAGTTGGCCTTGAGGTAACCGGTCCAGTAGGAGACCAGCCCGTACCCGGCGGTGTGCGCCTTGTTGAACGCGTAGTCGGCGAACGGGACCAGGATGTCCCACAGCGTCTTGATCGCCTCGTCGGAGTAGCCGTTGGCGCGCATGCCGTCGCGGAACGGGATGTACTCCTTGTCGAGGACCTCCTTCTTCTTCTTGCCCATCGCCCGGCGCAGCAGGTCGGCCTGGCCCAGCGAGTAGCCGGCCAGCTTCTGCGCGGCGCGCTGCACCTGCTCCTGATAGACGATCAGGCCGTACGTCGGGCCGAGGATCTCGGCGAGCGGCTCCTCCAGCTCCGGGTGGATCGGGATGATCTCCTGCTGGCCGTTCTTGCGCAGCGCGTAGTTGGTGTGCGAGTTGGCGCCCATCGGCCCGGGCCGGTAGAGCGCCAGCACCGCGGAGATGTCCTCGAAGTTGTCCGGCTTCATCAGCCGCAGCAGCGAGCGCATCGGGCCGCCGTCGAGCTGGAACACGCCCAGCGTGTCACCACGGGCGAGCAGCTCGTAGGTGGGCTTGTCGTCCAGCGGCAGGGCCAGCAGGTCCACCTTGGTGCCGTGGTTGAGCTCGATGTTCCGGACCGCGTCGTCGATGATCGTCAGGTTCCGCAGGCCGAGGAAGTCCATCTTCAGCAGGCCGAGCGTCTCGCAGGTCGGGTAGTCGAACTGCGTGATGATCGCCCCGTCGGCGTCCCGGCGCGTAAGCGGACTGTGCTCGATGATCGGCTCGGCGGACATGATGACGCCTGCGGCGTGCACGCCGGTCTGACGGATCAGCCCTTCGATGCCACGGGCCGAGTCGATCACCTTCTTGACGTCCGGGTCCTGCTCGTAGAGCGCCCGGATCTCGCCGGCCTCGCCGTACCGCTTGTGCTCGGGGTCGAAGATGCCGGACAGCGGGATGTCCTTGCCCAT
>DASSAL010000281.1:0-21074 GCA_035685405.1 Actinoplanes sp.
GGGCCGGGACCGGGCGGGTGCCACGGCCGGGTCAGCCGCGGCCGCCCCGGCCGGGGCCGCAGGATGAGCAACCGCCGGGAGAACGGCCGACCGGCCGCCGGCCCGGCCCGCATCAGTCCGCCCACGCCGCAGCGCCGGGGCAGGTGGGTGCGCCCGGACCGGCCACGGGTGGCGTCGCCAGGGCCGCCGTTCCCGGCTCGGCACCGGGCCGGGGGAGCCGGTCTACGCCGGTTCGCCCAGCAGTGGGCCCGACCGGCGACGTTCGGGACCATGCGATGCGCGGCGTGCCGGGCGATGTGCGTGGCCGGCCGACGTCGGGTCCGCCGGGGGATGTTCGCGAGCGCCCGTTGCATGGTGCGCCGGAAGATGTGCGTGCTCGGCCGATGTCGGATCCGCCGGGGGATGTTCGCGAGCGGCCGTTGCATGGTGCCCCGGGCGATGTGCGTGCTCGGCCGACGTCCGGTGCGCCGGGTGATGTTCGCGAGCGGCCGTTGCATGCTGCGCCGGACGATCTGACGGAGGGTGCGCCGGTGAGCCGGCCGATGCGCGGGCGTGCCGGTCAGACCGCCGTACCGCGTCCGGGTGACATCAGCCGGCCGATCCCGGGCCGGGCGGGGAAGCCGATTCCAGGCCGTCCCGGGCAGCCGGCGGTGCCGGGACAGGTCAGCCAGCCGATCGTGGGCCGGGCGGGCCAGGCGGCGGCGCCGGGACAGGTCAGCCAGCCGATTCCGCGGCCCGATGACGGCGCGTCGTCCGGCGAGGTGAGCGGGCCGATCCGCGGGCGTGCCGGGCCGGCTGCCGTGCCGGGCGCCGTCGCCGGAGCGGCGGCCGTGCGAGGAACCGGCACGGTGCCGCGGCACGAACCGGCCGATGGATCGGCATCGACCGGCGGAACCCGCGTACGGTCATCCGATGATCTCCCCGCGCCGGCCGGGAGCGAACCTCCGGCCGACGGCTGGCGGGCGCAGCTGCGCGCCCGGCGCCGGTTGCGGCTGGTCGCGCTGGTCTCGCTGACCCTGGTCGTGCTGGTGCTGCTGCCGTTGTTCGTCGGCCTGCGCGCCGCGTCGCGGGATCCGGTGCTGCGGTCGCTGGATGCCCTGGACGTGCCGGCGTGGGCGTCGACGCAGGTGGACGACAAGAGCAGCGGCAGCCAGTGGTGCTTCCTCGACTGCCGCTTCCGGGAGCGGACGGCCCAGTCGGAGCGGGCGTTCGACGAGACCAACACGGAGTACGTGCGCGCGCTCACCGCGGCCGGCTGGCAGCCGTGGCGGGTGGCCGCCTGCCCGGAGCAGCCGATCAGCGACGGACAGTATTCCTGCTGGCGGCGCGACGAGTTGACGCTGGACCTGTGGGTGCGGCTTCCGCAGTGCGCGGCGGACGCGGTGGCCGCGCAGGACCCGGCGACGCTGCCCTCGGCCGGGCCGGACGGTGCGGTGGCGCCCGCACCGGACCCGGCGAAGTGTGTCGGTTCGACGGTCAGCATCAAGGTGCAGAGCGCCGCCACCGACCAGCGTGGGCAGCCGCAGCGGGCACCCGACCCGTCGCAGGTCGGTGAGACGCCGGACCCGGTGCTGAGCAACGATCCGTTGCTCGACCCGACACCCACACCCTCCTGAAGCGCGGTGACCGGTAACGGACGGTAGGGTCTGCACGTTGCTGCGCCGTAGACCGTGTAGAGGAGAGGCTTGATGGACGCCGGAGAAATCGCTGGGCTGATCGCGGCGATCGCCTTTGCCATGCTCGTGCTGATTCTCGCCGTGCCCATCATCAAGCTCGGCCGGACCGTGGATGCGGCCACCCGCGCGATCAACGAGCTCAACGAGCGGACCGGCCCGCTGCTGGCCACCGCGCAGGACACCATGGAGAACGCGAACACGGCGCTGGGCCAGACGCAGGTCTGTTTGGACGGTGTGAACGTGCAGCTGGCCAAGGTCGACACCATGACCAGCCACGCGCAGAACGTCACCGCCAGCGTGGCCAACCTGGCCACGATCGTGTCCGCCGCCGCAGCCAACCCGTTGATCAAGGTGGCGTCGTTCGGGTACGGCCTGCGCAAGGCCACCGCCGCCCGCCGTCGCGCCGAGGACGAGCGCGAGGTGCGCGAGACGCTGAAGCGCCGCCGCAAGGCCGCCCGCAACGCCCGCTGACCAGCCGGAAAGAGAGAATCAGATGAAGCGCCTGCTGTGGCTCGGCGTCGGCCTGGCGGTCGGTGCGATCGCGGTCCGCAAGCTCACCCGTAAGGCCAACGAGTTCACCCCGTCGGGCATCGCCACGTCGCTGTCGGAATCCGCTGGCGGCCTGGTCGAGTCGCTGCGTAGCTTCGTGGAAGACGTCCGGGACGGGATGGCCGAGCGGGAGCGCGAGATCCACGAGGCCTTCGCCGCCGGCGAGCTGTACGACGACGAGTTCGCCGACCTGCGCGAGCAGGACGGTTCACGCGGGCGGCATGCCCAGGAGGATCAGCGATGAGGACGGCGGAGATCAAGCGGCGCTTCCTGGCGCACTTCGAGGCCAACGGGCACACGGTCGTGCCGAGCGCCCCGCTGCCCGCCATCGAAGACCCGAACCTGCTGTTCATCAACGCGGGCATGGTCCAGTTCGTACCGTTCTTCCTCGGTCAGCGGACCCCGCCGTACCGGCGGGCGGCCAGCGTGCAGAAGTGCCTCCGCACCCCGGACATCGAGGAGGTCGGCAAGACCAGCCGGCACGGCACGTTCTTCCAGATGAACGGCAACTTCTCGTTCGGCGACTACTTCAAGGAAGGCGCGATCCCGCTGGCCTGGGAGTTGTCCACGAAGCCGCAGAGCGAGGGCGGCTTCGGGCTGGACCCGGACCGGATCTGGGTGACCGTCTACCTCGACGACGACGAGGCGATCGAGATCTGGAAGCGGACCGGGGTGCCGGCCGAGCGGATCGTGCGCCGCGGCAAGAAGGACAACTTCTGGTCGATGGGCATCCCGGGGCCGGCCGGTCCGTGCTCGGAGCTGTACTACGACCGCGGTCCGACCTACGGCCCGGACGGCGGTCCGGAGGTCGACGAGGACCGGTACCTGGAGTATTGGAACCTCGTCTTCATGCAGTACGAGATCACCGACGTGAGGTCGAAGGAGGACTTCCGGATCGTCGGTGAGCTGCCGGCCAAGAACATCGACACCGGCATGGGCCTGGAGCGGATCGCGTCCATCCTGCAGGGCGTCGACAATTTGTACGAGATCGATGAGGTACGCCCGATCCTGTCCCGCGCGGCGGAGCTGACCGGCAAGACGTACGGGGCGCACTCCGGTCACGCGGCGTCGGAGAGCCACCCGGACGACGTACGCCTGCGGGTGATCGCCGACCACATCCGCACTTCGCTGATGCTGATCGGCGACGGCGTGACGCCCGCCAACGAGGGCCGCGGATATGTGCTGCGCCGGATCATGCGCCGGGCGATCCGGGCGATGCGGCTGCTCGGCTGGCAGGCGCCGGCGCTGCCCGAGCTGCTGCCGGTGGCGCGGGACTGCATGGCGCCGTCGTACCCGGAGCTGGCCGAGGAGTTCGGGCGGATCTCGACGTACGCGTACGCGGAGGAGGACGCGTTCCTGTCCACGTTGCGTGCCGGCACCACCATCCTGGACACCGCCATCTCCGAGACCAAGCGGTCCGGTGGCCGGAAGCTGCCCGGCGACAAGGCGTTCCAGCTGCACGACACGTACGGTTTCCCGATCGACCTGACCCTGGAGATCGCGCAGGAGCAGGGGCTGGAGGTGGACCAGGAGGGCTTCCGCCGGCTGATGGCCGACCAGCGCTCCCGGGCCAAGGCGGACGCGGCCGCGCGCAAGACCGGCCACGTCGACCTGTCGGCCTACCGGGCGGTGCTCGACCAGGGCGGCCCGGTCGAGTTCACCGGCTATTCGGAGGTGAGCCGGGAGAGCCGGGTGCGCGCGGTGCTCGGCGCCGGCGGCGCGACGGTGGCCGCGGCGGGTGAGGGCGAGTTCGTCGAACTGGTGCTCGACACCACCCCGTTCTACGCCGAGGGCGGCGGTCAGCAGGCGGACACCGGCCTGATCAACGTGGGCGGCGGCCAGGTCGAGGTGGTCGACGTGCAGCAGCCCATCCCGGGTCTGATCGTGCACCGGGCGCGGGTGCTGCGCGGTGAGGTGCGCCAGGGTGAGGCGGGGTTCGCCGAGATCGACGTGACCCGCCGCAAGGCGATCTCCCGGTCGCACACCGCAACCCACCTGGTTCACCAGACCATGCGGGCCTTCCTCGGCGAGTCGGCCACCCAGGCGGGGTCGCTGAACGCGCCGGGCCGGCTGCGGTTCGACTTCAACACCCCGGGTGCCGTCTCGCCCGCCGTGCTGCACGACGTCGAGCAGCAGGTGAACGAGGTGCTGATGCGCGACCTCGAGGTGCACGCGTTCATCACCTCCCAGGAGGAGGCGCGCCGGTTGGGTGCGATGGCGCTGTTCGGCGAGAAGTACGGCGACGAGGTGCGCGTCGTCGAGGTCGGTGACTACGCGCGGGAGCTGTGTGGCGGCACACACGTCGCGCGGTCCGGCCAACTGGGCCTGGTGAAGATCCTGTCCGAGTCGTCCATCGGTTCCGGCGTACGCCGGGTCGAAGCGCTGGTCGGCATCGACGCGTTCGGGTTCCTGGCGCGCGAGCACCTGCTGGTGTCCCGGCTGGCGGAGCTCTTCCGGGTGCCCGGTGACCAGGTCGTCGAGCGGGTCGAGCAGACCGTGACCGCGCTGCGCGACGCGGAGAAGGAACTGGAGAAGCTGCGCGCGCAGATGGTGCTCGGTGGTGCCGGTGCGCTGGCCGGACAGGCGCGGGACCTGGGTGGCGTCGCGTACGTCGGCACCGAGGCGCCCGAGGGCGCGGCCACCAACGATGTGCGTACGCTGGCCCAGGAGATCCGCGGGCAGATCGAGCCGTCCCGTCCGGCGGTGGTCGCGGTGGCGGCCCGGTCGAACGGCAAGGCGACGCTGATCGTGGCGATCAACGCGGCCGCGAAGACCCGCGGGCTGTCCGCGGCCGACCTGGTCAAGGGCGCGCTGTCCGGCCGGGGCGGCGGCAACGCCGACCTGGCGCAGGGCGGCGGCGTTCCGGCCGACCAGGTGCCGGCGCTGCTGATGGCGGTGGAGAAGGCGGTTGCCGGAGCCGCCTGATTACGGAGGGTGGCCCGATGAACGCTTTGCCGCGGGGTAGGCGGCTGGGCGTCGATGTCGGTAAAGTCCGCGTCGGGGTCGCGATCAGTGACCCCGACGGGATCCTCGCCACCCCGGTGGCCACGGTGCCCCGTGACATGGTTTCCCAGGAGGGTACGGCCGCCGATTCCGTTCCCGCCGACATAGCCGAGCTCGCCCGTCTCGTGCGGGAACACGAGGTGGTGCAGGTCGTGGTGGGCCTCCCGGTGCGCCTGAACGGCGCCGAGGGGGCTGCCGCCATCGACATTCGTGCGTACGCTGAGCAACTGGCACGTGCCGTGCAGGTGCCCGTCGTGCTGGCGGACGAAAGGATGTCGACCGTGGTGGCGACCCGTAGGCTGGCCGAACGTGGCGTCCGCGGGAAGCGTCAACGGGCGGTTGTCGATCAGGCAGCCGCGGTGGAGATCCTGCAGAGCTGGCTGGACGCGCAGCGGAGGCAGACGAGATGATCGACGAGCTGGATCTGGCGTTCGATGAGCAGGCCGAACGCGGTAAACCGCGGCATCGGCGCTCCCGCGGCGGCAAGGGTGGCGGTGGCAAGTCGGCCGTGGCGTTCCTGATGGCGTTCGTCCTGCTGGCTCTGCTCGGCGGCGGCGTCTTCCTCGGCTACAACAAGATCCGCGGGTTCTTCACCGCGGCCGACTACGACGGTCCGGGCACCGCCGCGGTCCAGGTCCAGATCAAGGAGAGCTCCACCCTCACCGACATGGGCAACGCGCTGGTCGACGCGGACGTGGTGAAGAGCACCGCGGCGTTCGTCGACGCGGCCGAGGAGAACCCGCGCGGCAAGAACATCCAGGCCGGTACGTTCAACCTGCGCAAGCAGATGTCCGCGGCGGCCGCGGTGACCCTGTTGCTGGACCCGAGCTCGCGGGTCAGCAACGGCACCACCATCCCGGAGGGCAAAACCGCCAAACAGGTGTACGACATCCTGGCCAAGGCGACCGGCGTGCCGGTGGCGGAGTTCGAGAAGGCGGGCAAGGACCCGGTGGCGCTGGGCGTGCCGGAGTTCTGGTTCAACCGCACCGACGGGCAGAAGGCGAACCGGTCGATCGAGGGCTTCCTGTTCCCGGACACGTACGAGTTCCAGCCGGACGCCACCGCCACCGAGATGCTCGAGGACATGGTCACGCACTTCATGACCGTGGTGAAGAAGCTGGACTTCGTCGACTTCGTGCAGAAGAACCGCAAGATCAGCCCGTACGAGGCCCTCATCGTCGCGTCGCTGGCGCAGGCCGAGGCCGGCAACGACGAGGACTACGGCAAGGTCGCCCGGGTGGCGTACAACCGGGTCTACAGCGGCACCTTCCCGTGCGACTGCCTGCAGTTCGACGTCGGGATCAACTACTACTACCAGCTCACCGGCAAGGCGACGAAGGCCTCGAAGGACATGACCGCGGCCGAGCTGCAGGACCCCAAGAACCCGTACCGGACGCACGGGAAGGCCGGCCTGACCCCGACCCCGATCAACAACCCGGGCGAGGCGGCGTTGCAGGGCGCGATGGACCCGCCGGCCGGCGCGTGGCTGTACTTCGTGGCCATCGACAAGGAAGGCCATTCGGCGTTCGCCACCACGCTGGAGGGGCACCGCAAGAACGAGGCCCTGGCCCGCAAGAACGGCGTTCTGTGACCGCTTCGCCCACGACGCCGGCCGGGGCCGCCGCTGCGCCGCCGGCCACCACCCGGACGGCCCGCCGAGCCGCGGTGTGCGGCAAGCCGATCGCGCACTCACTCTCGCCGGTGATCCACACCGCCGGCTTCGCCGCGGCCGGGCTGCTCGACTGGAGCTACACCGCCATCGAATGCGCCGCCGCGGAACTGCCGGACCTGGTGGCCCGGCTGGGCCCGGAATGGGCCGGCCTGTCGCTGACCATGCCGCTGAAGGAGGCGGCGCTGGCGGTCGCCTCGGCGGCGTCGCCGGCCGCCGCCGCGGCCGGGGCGGCGAACACGCTGGTCCGCCGGCCGGACGGCGGCTGGTTCGCCGACAACACCGACATCCCCGGCATGGTCCGTGTGCTGCGCGACGCGGGCGCCGGCTCGGCGCCGACCATGACCGTGCTGGGCGGCGGCGGTACCGCGCGGGCCGCGCTGGCAGCGGCCGCGCAGCTGGGCAGCCGGGCGGTGACCGTGGTGGTGCGCCGCGCGTCGGCCGTCGAGGAGCTGGCACCGGTGGCCGGGTCGCTCGGGATCGAGCTGACCGGCGTGGACTGGGCGTCGGTCCGCGCGTTGGAGACCGACACGGTGATCTCCACGGTGCCCAAGGGAGCCGCCGACGAGCTGGCCGGCACCGTCCGCTGGCGGGCCGGCACGGTGCTGTTCGACGCGATCTACGATCCGTGGCCGACGCCGCTGGCGGCCGCCGCCGCCGCGCACGGCCTGCGGGTGGCCTCCGGTTTGGACCTGCTGCTGGCTCAGGCGCTGCGGCAGTTCGAGCTGTTCACCGGGATGACGCCGGCGCCGGAGGCGGCCATGCGAGAGGCGCTGACCACGGCGGCGG
This sequence comes from Actinoplanes sp., assembly GCA_035685405.1. Lineage (GTDB taxonomy): Bacteria > Actinomycetota > Actinomycetes > Mycobacteriales > Micromonosporaceae > Actinoplanes. The sequence goes on from DASSAL010000281.1 coordinate 7,687, forward strand.
CACGGCGCTGAGCCGCCGGCCGTCCCGGGAAGGCCGCGGAGCGCGGCACGGCGCTGAGCCGCCGGCCGTCCGGGGAGCCGCCGAGCGCGGCACCGCATTGCGCCCGACTGGCGGGACGGTCGCGGGCAGTGCGCCGGGTGGGCGGCGGTCGTGCCAGACTGTGACCCGTGTTGCGCTGGCTTACCGCAGGTGAATCCCACGGCCCGGCGCTCGTCGCCCTGCTCGAAGGCGTGCCCGCCGGCGTCCGGGTGACCAGCGACGACATCGGCCGCGACCTGACCCGCCGCCGTCTCGGATACGGCCGCGGCGCCCGGATGTCGTTCGAGCGCGACGAGATCGAGGTGATCGGGGGCCTCCGGCACGGCGTCACGCTGGGCAGCCCGGTGGCGATCCGAATCGGCAACTCGGAGTGGCCGAAATGGCGCACGGTGATGGCCGCCGACCCGGTGGATCCGGCGGAGCTGGCGTCGCAGGCCCGCAACGCCCCGCTGACCCGCCCCCGGCCGGGGCACGCCGACCTGGCGGGCATGCAGAAGTACGGGCACACCGACGCGCGCCCGATCCTGGAACGCGCCAGCGCCCGGGAGACCGCCGCCCGGGTCGCCGTCGGCGTGGTCGCCAAGGCGCTGGTCAAGCAGGCCCTCGGCATCGACGTGATCTCACACGTCATCGAGCTCGGCCCGGTGGCCGCCAAGACCGGCCTGATCCCGACACCGGCGGACGCCGACAAGATCGACGCGGACCCGCTGCGCTGCCTCGACCCGGAGGCGAGCGCCCGGATGGTGGCCGAGGTGGACGCGGCCAAGAAGGACGCGGACACGCTGGGCGGCATCGTGGAGGTGCTGGCGTACGGCGTACCGCCGGGTCTGGGATCGCACGTGCAATGGGACCGCAAGCTGGACGCCCGGCTGGCCGCCGCGCTGATGTCCATCCAGTCGGTCAAGGGCGTGGAGATCGGCGACGGCTTCACCCAGGCCCGCTCGCGCGGCTCGGTGGCACACGACGAGATCATCCCGACTCCGGGCGGCGTCCGCCGGGTCACCGACCGGGCCGGCGGTCTGGAGGGCGGCATCACCAACGGCGAGAACCTGCGGGTGCGCGCCGCGCTGAAGCCGATCTCGTCGCTGAACCGGCCGCTGCAGACCGTCGACGTCACCAGCGGCGAACCGGCCACGGCGATCAACCAGCGCTCCGACGTGTGCGCGGTGCCGGCCGGCGCGGTGGTCGCCGAGGCCATGGTCGCGCTGGTGCTGGCCGAGGCGGCGGTGGAGAAGTTCGGCGGCGACTCGGTCGGCGAGATGCACCGCAACCTGGCCGGTTACCTGGAGAGCCTGGTGATCCACTGATGGCGCCGGTCGCGGTTGTGGTGGGCGCGCCCGGCGCCGGCAAGACCACCGTCGGCCAAGCGGTCGCCGGCGTGCTCGGCGTGCCGTTCGCGGACACCGACGCGCTGATCGAGGCCACCGCCGGCAAGCCGATCCCGGAGATCTTCGTCGACGACGGCGAGCCGGCGTTCCGCGCGCTCGAGGTGGCCACCATCCGGTCCACGCTGGACTCCTTCGACGGCGTCCTGGCGCTGGGCGGCGGCGCCATCCTGGACGAGACCACCCGCGCCGCGCTGGCCGCGCACACCGTGGTGTATCTGTCGGTGGAGCTGTCCGACGCGGTGAAGCGGGTCGGCCTGGGTGCCGGCCGGCCGCTGCTCAGCATCAACCCGCGGGCGACCCTGAAGTACCTGCTGGACCAGCGCCGGCCGCTGTACGCGTCGGTGGCCACGCACACCGTGGTCACCGGCGGGCGTACCGCGGAGGAGGTCGCCGCCGAGGTGGCGGCGCTGCTGAAGCCGGCTTAGGCGAGCGCGGCGGCCAGCGCCTTCGGCTCGCTCAGCATCGGCCAGTGGCCGGTCCGGAGCGGGACGATCGTCGCCTCGCCGAGGCCCGCGAAGAACGGATGCCCGGCGGCCATCATCGCGGTGATCTGCTCCATCGGGAACGTGCAGGCGATCAGCGTGGTTTCCACGTCGGCCGAGGTGGCGCGGCGCCCCAGCGGCTGCCGTATGGACGCCAGCGGGTGCGGCGTGCTGCGGGTGCGCAGCAGCTCGAGAGCGTGCTCGTCGAGGCCGGCCAGCAGGACCGGGTCGGCCGCCGGATCCCAGGCCCGGGGTGCCATGGCGTCGCCGGTCAGGCCGGCCCTCTCCGCGTCGCTGGACAGGTCGAGCTGGCACATGCCCTCCGGCAACGGGCCGCTGTCGACGTACACCACGCGGGTGATCCGGTCGCGCAGGCGCAACGCGGCCGCGCTCACCGGCAGGCCGCCGTAGCTGTGCCCGACCAGCACGATGTCGCGCAGGTCGGCCACCTCGGCCAGCCGCACGATGTCCTCGATGTGGGTGTCCAGGGTCACGTCCGGGCCGCGCAGGTGCGAACGCTCGGCGACACCGGTGAGGGTCAGCGGATGGACCTCGTGGCCGGCCGCCCGCAGGTCGTTCGTGACGTCGCGCCACGCCCAGGCGCCGATCCACATGCCGGGTACCAGGATGTATGTGCTCATGGAGACCACGGTAGGGCCTATACCGGACAGGTTCCGCCCGGTATGAAGTACACCATGGCCCATCCCGCCTCCCGCGTGCTCGCGATGCTGGAACTGCTCCAGGCCAACCGCCGGATGACCGTCGGAGCGCTGGCCGAGCGGCTCGCGGTGGACGAGCGGACCGTCCGGCGGTACGCGACCACGCTCGCCGACCTGGGCATCCCGGTGACCGCCGAACGCGGTCGGTACGGCGGGTACCGGCTGATGCCCGGCTTCAAGCTGCCCCCGCTGATGCTCACCGACGACGAGGCGGTGGCCGTGATGCTCGGGCTGATCGCCGCCGACCGGATCGGTCTGACCGCCGAGGCGCCGGCCGCCGCGGCGGCCGCCGCGAAGATCACCCGAGTGCTGCCGGCGCCGCTGGCCGGCCGGCTCGGCGCGCTGCGCGAGGCCCTCGGCTTCACCATGCGCGAGGCCGGGCCGCACGACACCCCGGACTCCGGCACGCTGTTGCGGCTGGGCGAAGCGACCCGCGCGAACGAACGTCTCACGCTCACCTACCGCACCCGGCTGGACCAGGTGGGCGCCCGTGACTTCGACCCGTACGGCCTGGTATTCCACTCCGGACGGTGGTACGCGGTCGGCCACGATCACCGCAGCGGCGAGATCCGCTCGTTCCGGGCCGACCGGATCGCCGCGATCAGCCCGGCCGGGCAGCGATTCGAGCCGCCGCCCGGCTTCGACCCGGTGGACCACCTGAACCGGCAGCTGGCCGCGCGCGACTACCGCTGGCGCGTCGAGGTGCTGATCGACGGCGACCTCGCCGAGCTGCGCCGCAGGCTGCCCGCCGCGATGGCCGACCTGGCCGAGACCCACGGCGGCGTGCTGATGCGCTGCCGGGCCGAGCGGCTGGACGGGATGGCGCAGATGCTCGCCGGGCTGGGCCGCCCGTTCACCGTGGTGGTCCCCGACGAGCTGCGAACCGCGGTCGCCGACTACGCCGCCCGGCTGGCCGAATGGGGGGTCAGGCCCGCGCCGCCAGGTCGGCCAGAGCGGTCAGCGACCGCTGGATGATCCGCTGCTGGCCGGCGACCCGGTGCGCCTCCGCCTCCGGGATCTCCACCTCCACGTCGATGTCGGTGGACTCGCCGTCCGGTCGCAGTCGCCAGCGGAACACCAGATCCGAGACCAGGCAGGAGATGGTGACCCGGCCGTCACCCGGCTCGGTGCGCACCTGCTGGGCCATCGGGAAGTCCGGATAGCCGGTGGGCCACATGGTGTAGTCGCCGTCCGGCCCGGTCGCCACCGTCTCCACCCCGGCCCACCAGTCCGGAAATCGCGCCGGGTCGTGCAGCAGCTTCCACACCTCCTCCACCGGCGCCGCGGTGTGCGCGGTCAGCGTGAACCCGGGCATCTCGTCACCTCACTTCACCGTGGCCATCGCCTCGTCGATCAACGCCAGCTCCTGCTGCGGCTCGACCAGACCCACCACCGGCGGCCGGCCCAGGTCGAGCAAGGTGGCCGTGTAGCCGGCCGCGGTGGCGCCGGCCACCGAGGCGAGCACCGACCGCCAGCCGGTCGCCGCCTCGGTGAACCGCCGCCGCGCCAGCGCCCGGTCGCCGCGGGCCCGGGCGATCAGCCCCTGCACCCAGGACACCCGCGGCACCAGCGCCCACGGCTGATCGGCCCGGCCGGCCGGTTCCATGGTCGCGGCGCGCAACTGGGCCGCCGCGGCATCCGAGCGGCCGAGCTGGGCCAGCGCCTCGGCCCGGCGCAGTCCGGCGGTCGGGCGGCTGAAGCCGGTGCCTCCGCCGTCCAGCGCCTCGCCGAGCAGGGCCGCCGCCGCGGTCAGGTCGCCGGCCGCCAGCGCGACCAGTCCGGCGTCGTGTGCCGCCGTGGCGGCCAAGGCCGGCGAGTCCAGCCGCTCGGCGCAGGCCCGCTGCCGTCGGCTGGTCTCGGCCGCCTCGTCGTGCCGTCCGAGCCGGGCCAGCAGGTGTGCGCGCGCCGCCAGGCAGCCGACCAGCAGCACCGGCACCGACTCGGTGGTGGTCACCGCTCGATCGGCGAGCGCCAGCGCACCGTCGTAGTCACCGAGGCAGGTCAGCGCACAGGCGGCGTTGAGCCAGACCGCGAAGGCCCGGTCCGCCTGCCGCTGGCGTTCGGCGGCCACCCCGGCGTCGTGGGCCACCCGCACCGCCTCGGCGAAGCGGGCCTGCCGGATCAGGCACTGCATCCGGATCTCGGCGATGTCCGCCCGGGTGGCCGCGGCCGGCTCGGCGGACAGCGTCGCCTCCGCGGCGGCCAGCAGGTCGTCGCAGGTGGCCGGGTCGCCGGCCACCGCCTCGCCCCAGGCCAGCCCGATCAGTACGGCGGTGCCGACGTCCGGGCCGGTGCCGTCGGTCAGCGCCGCCTCGGCCGCCCGGTAGGCGCGCAGCGACGCCGCCGGATTGCACACCACTGTCCGCAGTTGCAGGCCCCGGCGGCACCAGGCGGCGGGCAGGTCGGCGGCCGGCAGCGACTCCAGCGCGCGCTGCCACGCCGACTCCATCTCGTCGGTGCGGCCCAGCCACGCCCAGATCTCCTCCAGCTCCAGCCACAGTCCGCCGTCCCCGGGCGCGGCCTCCAGCGCCCGGGTGAGGAAATCGGCCGCCTCGGTCAGCGCGCCCACCGAGCGGGCGTACCGCGCCGCCGCCGCCCACTCCCGTGCCGCCCGGTCGGCCCGCCCGGCCCGGCTCAGGTGGTGGGCGATCTCCGCCCGGTCATCCGGATCCAGCGCTGCCACGATCCGGTCGTGCAGTGGCGCGGGGTCGGGCAGGTCCGCGTACACCGCCTCGCGCAGCAGATCGTGCCGAAAGCCGAGCCGGCCCTGGCGGCGGACCAGCAGCCCCTCCGCACCGGCGGTCTGCTCGGCCAGGGCCAGGTCGGACAGCGCGAGACCGTCCAGTTCCCGGCTGCTCAACGGCCGCCCGGCCGCCGCCAGCAGGTGCACCAGCGTCCGCGCGCCGGCCGGCAGCAGGCCGGTGGTGGCCCGGACCGCGGTGCGCAGGTTGGGCGCCGGCCCGCTGCTCCCGGCGGCGAGCACCCGGGCGGTCTCGACGGCCAGCAGCGGGTTGCCCTCGGCGGCGGCCACCACCTGCCGGACCGGCCGCTCGCCGCCGCCGCCCAGCAGGCCGGCGGCCAGCGCGGCCACATCGGTGTCGGCGATCGGGCCGACCTCGATCTCGGTGACCGCCACCGAGCGGCCGGCCAGGTCGGCGAGCACCCCGTCCAGCTCCGGCCGGGTTGGGCCGTCCCGGCGGGTCAGTACCAGCATCAGCGGCAGGCCACCGGCCCGCCGCCCGACGTGCGCGGTCAGCCGCAGGCCGGCCCGGTCCAACCGGTGTGCGTCGTCCAGCGCGATCAGCGCGGGCCGGTCCGCACACGACCACTCGACCAGCCGGAGCACGGCCTCGAAGACCCGGAGCCGCTCGAGTTCCGGTGCGCTGACCACCGGCGGGTCCTCGGGACGGCCGAGCTTCGCGGCCAGCCGGGGGGCCAGCCGGTTCAGCTCGACCGGCCAGCCGGCGGACCGCGGCGGCGGCGCCAGCGTTGCGATCAGGCCGCGGGCCAGCTCCAGCCACACGGCGAACGGCGCCTCGCCGACCACGTCCATCCCGGCGCCCACCGCCACCCGGCCGCCGGCCACGGTGACCCGGTGCGCCAGCTCGCCCAGCAGGCTGCTCTTGCCGATCCCGGCCTCACCGGTGAGCACCACCACCCGGCCCCGGCCGGCCGTGGCTTCCTGCCAGCAGGCGGTCAGCCGGTGCAGGTGGTCGGCCCGGCCGAACAGCCGGGGCCGCGGCGGCGCGGGCGCGGCCTGCCGCAGCCGCGCGTGCGTCGACCGCGTGGCCGGGGACGGCCGCACGCCGAGCTCGGTCCGCAGCAGATCGGTGAAGTCGCGGGCGGCGACCACCGCGCCGGCCTTGTCGCCGGTCTGGATCAGCCGGTCCACCAGCAGCCGGTGCAGGGCCTCGTCCAGCGGTTCCAACCGGCACGCCTGCCGGGTGAGCCGCACCGCGTCGGCGGCCCGGCCGTCCCGGTCGGCCTCGTCCGCCCGCTGCGCGAGGGCGCGGACCCGCCGGGTGCGCAGCCGTTCGCGCTCGTCGTCGGCCCACTCGTCGGACACGCCGGGGAGCAGATCGCCACCGTCCGCGGCCGGATCGCCGTCCACCGCGTCCACCCACACCGCGCCGGTCCGGAAGCCCGCCTCGCCGCGGGTGGTGACCAGCGCGTCCGCGGCCGGGCCCCAGGCCTGGCGGATGCTCCACAGCGCGGTGCGCAGGCTGGCCCGGGCGGCGGCCTCGGAGGCGTCCGGCCAGAGCCGGGCGGCCAGGCCGGCCCGGGGATGGATGCCGGGATGCAACGCCAGCCAGCCGATCAGGGCCCGGGCCCGCTCGCTCGGCGGCATTCCGACCGGCCGGCCGTCGGCCTCGCCGGTCAGCGCGCCCAGCACCTGCAGCCGGAGCATTGCCCCAGCTTAGGCCCCGTCCGGGCGGCTTTGACGAAGCCTTGACGCAATACCGACGCAACCTCCTCCAGGGTGGTCGCACCAGATCGGAAGGAGCGTTGTCCATGACCACCACGGAATATCGGCCGGAGGTCGACCAGGATCGGCTCGGCGCGTTTCTCGGGCAGACGGTGACCGACCTCGGCGCCACGCTGAGCGCGGCGCTGGTGGTGCTCGGTGACCGGCTCGGGCTGTACCGCGCGATGGCGGACGGCGTGCCGGTCACCGCCGAGGAACTGGCCGCCCGTACCGGGACCTCGGTCACCTACCTGCGGCCCTGGCTGGCCAACCAGGCAGCCGGCGGCTACCTGACCCACGACGCCGATGCCGGCACCTGGTCGATGACCCCGGAGCAGGCGTACGCGCTGGCGGTCGAGGACGGCACCGCGTTCGTACCGGGCAGCATGCAGCTCGCCCTGGGCCTGCTGCGGGACGTGGCCGCGATCGAGGAGCGCTTCCGGACCGGCGCCGGGTTCGGCTGGCACGAGCACGACCCGGACCTGTTCGCCGGCACCGAGCGGTTCTTCCGGCCCGGCTACGCCGCCAACCTGGTCGGCGCCTGGCTGCCTGCGCTGGACGGGGTGCCCGCCAAGCTGGCCGCCGGCGCCCGGGTGGCCGACGTCGGCTGCGGGCACGGCGCCTCCACCATCCTGATGGCCCTGGCCTTCCCGGCGTCGGAGTTCGTCGGCGTCGACTACCACGAGGCGTCGGTGCTGGTCGCCCGCCGGCAGGCGGACGCGGCCGGGCTGGCCGGCCGGGTCCGGTTCGAGGCCGCCGACGCCGCCGACCTGCCCGCCGGGGAGTTCGACCTGATCACCATGTTCGACTGCCTGCACGACATGGGTGACCCGCTGGCCGCGGCCCGAGCCGCCCGCCGGGCGCTGGCGGCCGACGGCACGCTGATGGTGGTCGAGCCGATGGCCGCCGACCGGCTGGCGGACAACCTCAACCCGCTCGGCCGGGTGTTCTACGGCGCCTCCGTGCTGGTCTGCACGCCGGCCTCGCTGGACCAGCCGGGCGCGGCGGCGCTGGGGCCACAGGCCGGCCCGGCCCGGCTCACCCGACTTCTGACCGACGCGGGTTTCTCCCGTGCCCGGGTGGCCACCACGTCACCGGTCAACCTCGTCCTGGAAGCCCGACCCTGAAACGGAGATCGCCATGACCACCACCCGCCCCACCGTGGACATCGACGCCCTGACCCGCGCCATCGAGAGCCGCGACGCCGACGGCGTGCTCGCCTTCTATGCCGACGATGCGACGCTCACCCTGGTCGACCGCGACCACCCGCCGTCCGCGCCGACCGTGCTGACCGGCCGGGACCGGATCGCCGGCTACTACACCGACATCTGCGGCCGGAACATGGATCACCAGGTCCACGACGCCGTGGCCACGCCGGACCGCCTGGCGTACGCCCAGCACTGCCGCTACCCGGACGGCACCCGGGTGCTGTGCGTGACCGTGGCCACGGTGCGGGACGGCAAGATCCGCACCCAGACCGCGACGCAGGCCTGGGACAGCTGATCCGGTGGGACGGCGGGTCAGGCACCGCGCGCCTCCAGGGCCTCGATCCGCCGCACCAGCGGGGTGATCTCCCGGCGGACCGCCGCGGTCAGCCACTCGGCGGCGCCGGGCCCCGCCTGGGCGCGCAGATGCGAGTACCCGGCCAGCGCCGCGGACACCGCCCGGCGCGCTGCCTTCCCGTCCACGCCGGCTGCTCGCAGGACCCGCCCGGCGGCGCCGTCCGGCTCCGCGGCCAGCCCGATCAGCAGGTGCTCACACCCCACATAGTTGTGCCCGAGTGCGGTGGCCTCGCCGACCGCCATCTCGATCGCGGTGGCGGCCGGGTGGCTGAAGCTGGGCCCGCCGGGCTCGGGCACCGCGGCGGCGACCAGCCGCCGCGGGTCGACCTCCATCGAGCGCAGCACCTGCAAGGCCAGGTTGGCGCCCTCGGCGATCATGCCGGCCAGCAGGGCGCCGGTGGTCACCACCGGATTCGCGGCGTCACGGGCCAGGCCCAGCACCTGCACCATGCGCGCGGTGAAGGAGGGCAGCCGCTCGGCCAGGTCGGCGTCGGTGAGATCGCTCAGCACGGTCTGCCGGATCGTGGTGATCCGGCGGACGGCCTGCTCGAGCGCCCGCTGGCAGATGGCCGAGACGGGCACGCCGGTGTCGCGGACCGCCTTGGCCAGGTCGTCGGGAAGGTAGACGTTGATTTTCGGCATGCGGTAGTCGTACCCCCTATGGGGTTAGAAAGATATAACCCCAAGGCCACGCCGATAAGGTCGCCGGTGTGACCACCCGCATCCCGGTGCCCGGCGACCGGCCGTACGACGTCCTGGTCGGCCGGGACCTGGCCGGCGCTCTGCCGCCGCTGATCGACGGCGCCGCGCGGACCGCCGTGTTGTTCGCGCCCCCGCTCGCCGACGTCGCCGCCCGGCTCGCCGATCAGGTGCCGGGAGCGTTGCTGATCCAGGTGCCCGACGCCGAGGCCGGCAAGACCGTCGACGTGGCCGCGCGCTGCTGGGACGAACTCGGCTCGGCGAACTTCACCCGTACCGATGTGGTGGTCGGCGTGGGCGGGGGAGCGGTCACCGATCTCGCCGGCTTCGTCGCGGCCAGCTGGCTGCGCGGTGTGCGCTGGGTGCCGGTGTCCACGTCGCTGCTCGGCATGGTGGACGCGGCGGTCGGCGGCAAGACCGGCGTCAACATCGCGGCCGGCAAGAACCTGGTCGGCGCGTTCCACCCGCCCGCCGGCGTGCTCTGCGACCTGGACCTGCTCGACACCCTGCCGGTCGACGACCTGCTCGCCGGCCTGGCCGAGGTGGTCAAGTGCGGCTTCATCGCCGACCCGGCCATCCTGGCGTTGATCGAGCGCGATCCGGCCGCCGCCACCGACCCGCGCGGCGCCATCCTGCCCGAGCTGGTCGAGCGGGCCGTCCGGGTGAAGGCCCACGTGGTCGGCAACGACCTGCGCGAGTCGGGCCTGCGGGAGATCCTGAACTACGGCCACACCCTCGGGCACGCGATCGAAAGGCATGAGCGGTACGGCTGGAAGCACGGCCACGCGGTGGCGGTCGGCCTGGTCTTCGCCGCCGAGCTGGCCCGCCTGGCCGGGCGGCTGGACGACCGGACCGCGGCGCGCCATCGCGAGGTGCTCGAGCTGCTGAAGTTGCCGACCGCGTACCGTGCCGACGCCTGGCCCGAGCTGCTCGCGGCGATGCGGGTGGACAAGAAGACCCGGGCCGATACGCTGCGCTTCGTGGTGCTGGACGGCCTGGCCCGGCCGGGCATCCTGACCGGGCCCGACCCGACACTGCTGGACCGGGCCTACGCGGAGGTCACCCGATGATCTATGTCCTGAACGGGCCCAACCTGGGCCGGCTCGGCACCCGTCAGGTCGACGTGTACGGCGCCACCTCGTACGCCGACCTGGTCCGCCTGTGCGAGGACACCGGCAAGGAGCTGGGCGTGCCGGTGACCGTGCGGCAGACCGACGCGGAACACGAGATGCTCGCCTGGCTGCACGCCGCGGCCGACGACCAGGCCGCGGTGGTGCTGAACCCGGGCGCCTGGTCGCACTACAACTACGCGATCCGGGACGCCTGCGCGATCCTGCGGAACCGGCTGGTCGAGGTGCACATCAGCAACATCCACGCCCGTGAGCAGTTCCGCCACCACTCCGTGGTCTCCGCGGTGGCCACCGGCGTCATCTGTGGGCTGGGCGTGGACGGCTATCGGCTGGCGTTGCAGCACGTGGCCCGGTTCGCCGCCCCGAGCTGAACGCCGGTAGACTCGATCGGTCATTCCCCGCACGTCCCACACCAAGGCAGGACATGGCCACCACCAACGACCTGAAGAACGGTCTCGTGCTCAACCTCGACGGCGAGCGGTGGGCCGGCGGGGAGGTTCAGCACGTCCAGCCGGGCAAGGGCGGCGCGTTCGTGCGCACCACGCTGAAGAACGTGCTGTCCGGCAAGGTCGTCGACAAGACCTTCAACGCCGGCACCAAGGTCGACACGGCGACGGTCGACAAGCGCACGATGCAATACCTGTATCAGGACGGCGACGACTACGTGTTCATGGACCTGGACACCTTCGACCAGATCCACGTGCCCGGCGGCACCGTCGGCGAGGCGGCGAACTACCTGCTGCCCGAGGCCGAGGCCACGGTCGCCACGCACGAGGGTGTCCCGCTCTACGTCGAGCTGCCGACCAGCGTCTTCCTCGAGGTGACCTACACCGAGCCGGGGCTGCAGGGCGACCGGTCCACCGGCGGCACCAAGCCGGCCACCGTCGAGACGGGCGCGACCGTGCAGGTGCCGCTGTTCATCACCACCGGCGAGAAGATCAAGGTCGACACGCGGGACGGCCGCTACCTTGGCCGCTCCTGATGGCCGAGGGTTCCAAGATCCAGATGCCGGCGCGCCGCAAGGCGCGCAAACGGGCCCTCGACGTGCTGTACGAGGCGGATCTGCGTGACCTCCGGCCCGGCCGGGTGCTGACCACCTACCTGGATCGCATCGAGAAGCCGCACCCGGACCACATCTCCTACACGATCCGGCTGGTCGAGGGCGTGGCCGAGCACCTGGACCGGATCGACGAGCTGCTGGCCAGCTATGCCGAGGGCTGGACTCTCGAACGGATGCCGGTGGTGGACCGCAACCTGGCCCGGATCGCGGTGTACGAGCTGCTCTACGTGCCGGAGATCGACGACCCGGTGGCCATTACCGAGGCGGTCGAACTGGCCAAGCAGATGTCCACCGACGACAGCCCCCGCTTCCTCAACGGCCTCCTCGGCCGCATCGCCGAGTTCGCCACCCGCTAACCCCACCCCGCCCCCGCCCCGCCCCCGCCCGCCCCCGCCCCGCCGCCCGCCCCGCCGCCCCGGGATCGCCGATCTTGGAGTCGTGGCTGGCTTTTTGTCCTTTGTGCGTCTTTCGCGCCAGCCACAAGTCCAAGATCGCCGGAGTCCGGGCGTGGTGGGGACGCGAAAGGGCCCGCGGAGCGGGCCCTTGAGCGACGATGCGGGGGTCAGCTGGCGAAGAACGCTCGCGGATCGGCGACCAGTACCCCCTGCTCGGTCAGCCGCTCGATCAGGCCGGACGGCGAGATGTCGTAGACGATCGCCAGCGCGCGCAGGTCGTCGGCGCGGATCGACAGCACCCGCCCGTTGTAGTCGCCGCGCTGCTGCTGGATGGCCCGCGCGTACCGCGCCACGTACGCGAGGTCCTCGCCGGTGGTGTCGTACAGCTTCTCCAGATCGAGAACGATCTTGTTGGTGGCCTCGAGCCGGACGCCGCTGCCGTCGGGCAGCAGCTCGGACACCGGCACCCGGTAGAAATCGGCCAGTTCGGCCAACCGCGAGACGGTGACCGCGCGGTCGCCGCGCTCGTACGAGCCCACCACGACGGCCTTCCAGCGGCCGTTCGACTTCTCCTCCACGCCCTGCAGCGAGAGACCCTGCTGCTGGCGGATCGAGCGCAGGCGGGCGCCCAACGACTTGGCGTACTCAGACGGCATTCGGACACTCCCAGTGCAGTGCTGGCCCGGAGGGTTCTTCCTCCGCGATCGCTACGCAGCGTGACGGTACGGCCGTTGCGACCTCTGGTCAAGTGCTGGTTACCGATGAGTCGCGGGACCAGAGTGAAAATTGTACACATTCGTCCCGCGCTCGGCGGGTCGTTCACGTCACCCTGGTCAGCGCCGCTCGCACTGGTAACGTAGCGTCAGCCGTGCCGCCCGCGACCACCGGGGCCAGGCACAACCGACGTCCTTTAACGACCCGTCCCGTGAGGCGGGGAAGGAGGTCAGCCGTGGCATACCCACGCGCCGACACCGGCACCAAGATCATTCTCTCCGGGTCCGATCTGCACCGGGTCGTCGACCGGATCGCCCACCAGATTCTCGAGAAGACCTCCGGTGCCACCGGAACGGTCCTGCTCGGCATTCCCACCCGCGGGGTTCCGCTGGCCCGCCGGCTGGCCGCGCGCATCCACGCCTTCGAGGGCATCGACGTACCGGTCGGTGCGCTGGACATCACCCTCTATCGCGACGACCTGCGACTGCATGCCACCCGTGCGCTCGGCAAGACCGAGATCCCGGGCGGCGGCATCGACGGCCGGCGGGTCATCCTGGTCGACGACGTGCTGTTCTCCGGGCGTACGGTGCGGGCCGCCCTGGACGCCATCAACGACGTCGGCCGGCCCAGCTCGGTGCAGCTCGCCGTGCTGGTCGACCGCGGCCACCGGGAGCTGCCGATCCGCGCCGACTACGTCGGCAAGAACATCCCGACCGCGCTGACCGAGAGCGTGCG
>DASSAL010000282.1:0-4691 GCA_035685405.1 Actinoplanes sp.
GCGAGATGCACCGACCAGCGCAGCGTCCGAGGAGAGGACAGGAGAACCGATGACCGTGCCAGCACTTCGCAGGTTCGCCCCGGTGGCCGTCGTCGGTGGCTTGTTCATCATCGCCGTCGCCGTGGCGGCGTGGCACGGTTACGCCACCGTCGCCGTCCTGCTCGCCCTCAACGGAGTTCTCATCACCGGCTACGCCGCACACCACCGGGCGAGGAGCCCTCTTGTCTACGACAGACACCGCAAGCCGGTCCGCGATGCCCACGGTCGGGCCGGGGAGCGGCTCGACCGGGATCCCGGCCTCGCCTACCACCATCTGACCGACCGTGACGCCACTGAACGGCCTGCTCAGCAGGCCCCTCACGGCGGATCGTCGGCGACCTCGCTGCACCCGGGCCGACGTAGGTGAGCGCCGCCTCCCGGCCGGTCACCGCACCCCTTCCTGCTGCACCGGCCGGTCCGGACGGTTACCCACGCATCGAGGACCACGCCCTGCTCGGCGACGGGAGCACCGCCGCCCTGGTGGGCATCGACGGCACGGTCCGGTGGTTGTGCCTGCCCCGGTTCGACGGCCCGCACCTGTTCGCCGCGCTGCTCGACCGCCGCCGCGGTGGCGCCTGGACGGTGCAGCCCCGCGGCCTGCGCACGGCACGTCAGCGATATCTGCCGGACACCGCTGTGGTGGTCACCGACCTCACCGCCGAGCACGGCACCGTACGAATCGTCGACGGGTTGCTGGTGGACGGCTCACTGCGTACCGGTACCAGCAGTGCGACCGGGGAACTCGCCCGGCTCGTCACGGTCCTCGACGGCGAGGTCGAGCTGCGCGTGCATCTCGGTGGCTACGGCGGGGCGGCTCCGTCGGCGACGGGCACCGACGAGGTGCGGATCGACTGGCGCGACGGGCTCACGTTACGGCTGAGCGCGAGCCGCCCGGTGCGGGGTCTGGACCGGCTCGACGGCACCGTGCGGCTGCGCGCCGGGGAGCGCCTGGGCCTGGTGCTGCGCTGGGCCGGCGGGCCGACCGGTCTCCGTACGGCCGACGACGTGGCCGCCGCCCTGGACCGCACCGCCGGCACGTGGCAGCGATGGAGCTCGTGCATCGAGTACGACGGACCCCAGGCCGACCTGGTCCGCCGCAGCGCCATCACCTTGAAGATGTGCGATCACCACGCCAACGGGGCCGTGGTGGCGGCGCCGACCTCGTCGTTGCCGGAGGCCATCGGCGGGGAACGGAACTGGGACTATCGCTTCACCTGGGTCCGCGACGCCGCGTACACCGTCTACGCACTGCGCCGCATCGGGTTGGAGGAGGAGAGCGAGGGATTCCTGTCGTGGGTGCTGCGGGCCTATGAACGTGACGGCCGGCCGCACATCCTCTACACGGTTGACGGCATCCAGCCACCCGGCGAGCGGATCGACCCGCGGCTGGAGGGCTATCGCCGGTCCGCCCCCGTCCGATGGGGGAACGCGGCCGCGGACCAGGTGCAGCACGACGTGTACGGGGAGATCCTCGACTGCGCGTGGCAGTGGGTCCGCGGCGGAGGCCACGTCGACGACCGCCGCTGGGCGAAGCTGACCAGCCTGGGCACCCTGGCCCGCGAGCGGTGGCGGACGCCGGACCACGGCATCTGGGAGATCCGGGAACAGGGGCGGCCCTTCACGTACTCCGTGGCCATGTGCCAGGTGGCCGCCGACCGGCTGGCCCGCCTGGCCGCTGCCACCGGCCGCACCCGCGAGGCGGCACCGTGGCGGGAACTGGCCGACACCATCAGGGCCACCCTGTTGCGCGAGGCATGGGACGGTTCGGCCGGGCACCTGACCGAGCAGCTCGGGCAGCCCGGTACCGTCGACGCCAGCCTGCTGGCGTTGCCGCTGCGGCGCGTCGTCGATGCCACCGACCCGCGGATGACCGCCACCGTACGGGCGGTCGAGCAGCGCCTCGGCGCCGGCAGCGACCTGCTGTACCGCTACCTGCCCCACGAATCACCCGACGGGTTGAGCGGTGCCGAGGGTGCCTTCCTGCTGTGCTCCTTCTGGTGGGTGGACAACCTGGCCAAGAGCGGGCGCATCGACGAGGCCGGCGAGCGATTCGACCGGCTGTGCGCCCGGGCGAACCACGCCGGTCTGCTGCCCGAGCAGATAGACCCCTCCGACGGCGCCTTCCTCGGCAACTTCCCCCAGGCCTTCAGCCACATCGGCCTGATCAGCAGCGCCGTCAACCTGCAACGGGTGCGTCGTGGCTGAGCCGTCGCACGGGCCCGGGCGTCCCGTGCGGCGTGCTGCTCCCGAAGCACCGGGGGAGTAGCGGCGATGCTCCGTGACCGCCGCCGGCCGCGCGACTCCAGCGCCTGGCGTGCGGCACCGCGCTGGCTGCGCACCGCCGCGGTGATCGGTGGCTGCCTCCTCGTGCTCGCCGCTGCGCTCGCCGTGCTGAGCTGGGCGTTGTGGCGCGTGGCGCCGCTGACGCTCGCCGTGGCGGCGGCGTTGCTCCTGACGGCGCTGCTCAAACCGCTGACCCATGGGCTGCGCCGGCTGCGGGTGCCGGCCTGGCTGGCGGCGCTCGCCACGGTCCTGTTCCTGATCGCGGTGGTGGCCGGGCCGCTCGCCCTGGTGGCCAACCAGGCGGTGGCCCAGTTCGCCGATCTGGAGACCCAGGTCGTCGAGGGCCTGGAGCGGGTACGCCGCAGCCTCCTGCGGGGACCGCTGACCCCGGGACAGCTCGACACCGCCGTGGACGGGATCATCGCCGCACTGCGCGACTCCGCGCCGGACCCGATGGCCGGCGCCGCGACAGCGGTGCAGACGCTGGCCTCCGCGGGTATCGCCATCGTCCTGCTGTTCTTCCTGCTGCGCGACGGCGCGCGGATGTGGCGGTGGGCGCTCACCGCCGTGCCGCGGGCCCACCGCCCCCGGGTCGACGCGGCGGGCCGGGCCGGGTGGAGCACCCTCGTCGCCTACGTCCGCGGCACGGTGCTGGTCGCTCTGATCGACGGTGTCGGCGTCGGCATCGCGCTCGTCCTGCTGGACATCCCGCTGGCCCTGGCGCTTGCCGTGCTCACCTTCCTGCTCGCCTTTATCCCGATCGTCGGGGCGATCGTCGCCGGAGCCGCCGCCGTGCTCGTCGCGCTGGTCAGCAACGGCCTCACCGACGCGTTGCTGGTCCTCGCCGCCGTCGTGATCGTGCAACAGGTGGAGAGCAACCTGTTGCAGCCCTTCATCATGGGGCGGGCGCTGCGGCTGCACCCCGCCGCGGTGCTGGTGACGGTCAGCGCCGGCACCCTGATTGCCGGGATCGCCGGTGCGGTGGTCGCCGTGCCCATCACCGCGGTCGCCTACCGGGTGGTCACCACCGCGGCGCGGTACCGCCAGCCGTCCGCCCGGCACCGCGGGATGCGCTGACCCAGCGGCCGATCCCGTCGGCTGTCGCCGGGCAGGCGAGTGGTGCGCACCATGTCCGGAGTATTGAGCGGGGGCTGCATTTCTGGCAGCTGTCGTCTACCTGCTGTGTGAAAGCGTGGACACTGCTCTCGGTGAACGGATCCGCAAAGCTACGAAGGACCCTCGTGCCGATGACGTGGGGTACGTCTCCAGCATCGGCATGGTGCTCGTGCTCATCGTCAGCCTCCTGACACGGATGTCGGCCGAAGCGCGGCGTACCCGGCCGGTGGACCGC
Source organism: Actinoplanes sp. (assembly GCA_035685405.1). Taxonomy (GTDB): domain Bacteria; phylum Actinomycetota; class Actinomycetes; order Mycobacteriales; family Micromonosporaceae; genus Actinoplanes. The sequence continues at coordinate 3,674 of DASSAL010000282.1, forward strand.
CGTAACCCTTGGCCGCGCCTTCCCGCGGGAACGGCCCGGCGCGGTTCCGGCGCCGCGGTCATCCCACCAGGCCGGCGAACTCCCGTCCGGCCGACGTCATCGCCGCGTGCGGGACGGGGGATCGTCACGCCCTCCGGGCTGACGGCGGCTGGTGCGGTCCTCTCGTGACATGAGGTGCGGCAGCCCGGAGACCGCCAGAATGCGTGCGACGTACGGGCGCGCGCCCGCAATGGTGAGGTGGACGGGAACGGCGTCGGCTGTGTGCACGGCGTTCAGAAGCACCGCGACGCCGGCAGCGTCGAGCAGCGGGACACCGCTGAGGTCGACGACCACCCGGCTCGCCGTCTGCGCCAATGCGCTGTGCAGGCCGGTGTGAAGCTGCGCGGCCGTGTCCCGCTCGATCTCTCCGTGGACGCGAACGGTGATGACCGTGCCGCGCCGCAGCAGCCGCACCTGCACCCCGGCTCGGTCGGGTCCGTCACCACCGCCGCGCCATGGTGGCGGGTGGTCGTTCAGCATGGCCTCGCGAAGCCAGCCCAGGGCCCGGCTGAGCAGGCGGGAGACGTGCATCTGCGAGACGCCCATCACAGCGGCGATCTCGCTCTGGGTGTAGTCGCCGTAGAAGCGCAAGGCGAGCATCCGGCGCTCTCGCAACGGGAGATTCAGCAGCAGGTGCGCGACCGTCACCTGGTCATCGACCAGCTCCAGGTCGGTGTCCGGAGCACCCAGCAGGTCGGCGAACTCACCGCCGCCGGGAGTCGGCAGGTTCAACGACCGGGACGTGTAACACGCCGACGTCCGCTGCCCGTCCACCACTGTGTCCGCACTGACGCCCAGCCGGCCTGCGATCTCGGCGGCGGTCGGTTGACGTGACAACGTGCTGGTCAGGTCCTCGGTAGCCCTCCTGACCTGGAGAGCGAGGTCCTGCAGCCGCCGGGGTACGCGAACGGCCCATGTTCGGTCCCGGAAGTGTCGCTTGAGCTCCCCGCAGATGGTGACGTAGGCGTACGCGCTGAAG